>CAZFOA010000107.1:0-12109 GCA_964520205.1 uncultured Verrucomicrobiota bacterium
TTACGGTTTGGCGGCGGAAATCGAGGTCAACTTCGTCGGTGCGAAGGAAAAATTGCCGCCACTCCGCAGCCAGATCATGAACAGGATGCCGCTGAGGTCCTGCTTCGATTTTACATTTTTAAAAATCTGGTCTTGAAGGTTCACGGAGATCTCGCGGTTGTTCCGGGCGTCTTTTAAATCGGTGAATTTGGCCTTGCCGAACGTGAGGTTCAGCACATCAATGCCCGTAAACTGAAATCCTTGGAGCACTTTCCGCAGATCGCTCCGGCCGGTCGTTTTTGTCCGGGCTTGATTCAGGATGCCGACGAAGTTGGTTTGGCCCATTTCGTTCCGGACCACATCGAGTTCCGCCAGGTTGAACCGCATGAGGGTGACGTGGATGCGGTGGTGCACCAGGTCGCCGGGATCGAGTTCGAAGTGGATCTCCGGCACGGCGAGGAACAGTGTGCCGCCGAATTCCGCGGTGTTATAGAGTTTCAGGTTTTCGATGGTAACGACCGGCGAAAAGATGCCGGAAGAAAACTTTCCGATCTCCACGTCCATGCCGGTTTGGGAGCGAATTCGTTGCTGGGCCACGAGGCGCAGGAGGGAATCCTTGCAGACCAGCAGGAGCATCAGCAACGCCACCAGGACCAGAACCAGGCGGAGCAGCCATTTAAACAACCATTTCACTTGGACGTTAAATCGTTAAACTGTTGAATCGTTGAATGGGTGGTCCGTGGCCGCGTCTGAGTCGGCGCCCCACGTTTCCACGATGCCAGGCTAAAGTAAAACATCCTCAGGCCTGACTTCAAGGCATTCATCCTGATCTTCCCAGACGACGGTTGGATAAAACTCCAGCGATTTCACGGCGAGCCGGCCGCCGGCACGGGCCAGAAGCTGCTCGGCTTCCTTGGCGGCCTGTTCGTAGGCCCGGTCATAATCCCCGGCGCTTTTCCGCTGGCGATCGTCCCAGTGCGCCACCGCGTGGATGGGCGCGTATTGCGCGGCCCAGGTTTCCAGTTCACTCCGGATCGCGACGGGAATTTCCTCGAACGGCACGAGCGTGTCGTTGCAGTGCTGGCAGATCAGGCCGGTGTCGCGCACGTCGCGCGTGAGCAACGGCAGGGTGGGCGCGCGGCAACAAGGGGATTCCGTGTACGCGGGCGGCGGTGTGGCCAGGCGTTTAAACCAGATCTGGCGCTCGTGCCCAAGCTGCGCCGCCAGCCGGTATGCGCCGAGCAACGGATGGGAGAGCCGCCATGATT
This sequence comes from uncultured Verrucomicrobiota bacterium, assembly GCA_964520205.1. Taxonomy (GTDB): domain Bacteria; phylum Verrucomicrobiota; class Verrucomicrobiia; order Limisphaerales; family BOG-1460; genus CAZFOA01. Next base: position 1,248 of record CAZFOA010000107.1, read on the forward strand.
TGCCATTGAGCTGGCCGAGCGTTTGCGCCAGCCAACGGGCCAGGGTGAGGTCGTCGAAATCCTGGAAGACCAGGCCGTATTCCTTCCAGAGCAAGTCGAGCGGAGATTCCGGGTTGGTGGCCATCGCTCCCGCAGTGTTGCCCGCCGGCCGGGATTTGTCGAGTGGTGAGAAAATCCGGGCAGCGTCTGATTTTGACCGGAGCGCGGAGCATTGCTGCGCACGGACTCGATTCAGATCCTGGCGGAGCAATGCTCCGCGCTTCGGGGCATGGCCCCGCGGCATTCCCGGCTCCCCCAATTCGCAGGCCGCCTGCTTACTGATCCAGAACGCGGAGGGTGTAATCGCCCGAGGTGGCGCCGCCGAGCACCGCCGGCCCAAAGGCGTTTTGCAGGAAATCGAATTGGTAATGGTAATGCACCACGCTTGTTCCCGCCGGCACCGGCACGAGTCCCTCAAAACGGTTGGTCATGAGGGATGTCGGGCGCATCTGAAACAGCTGCGTCCCGACGATGATTTGCGCTCTGATGCTGTCCCAGCGCAAGGTTTGCTGCTGTGAGTTAAAGGCGACTTCGACGGGATAAAGATTGTTGGCATTGCGGGTCTGCTGCTTGGGCGTGAGATTGGTGAACGTAGCCGCACAGCCCCCCATCAAAAGTGGCACAAACACGAGTGGCAGAATTTTCTTCAACATGCGGGGAGCGTGGCAAAGCGCAAAGAATTTGTAAAGGTGGATTTCGCCGGTCCAAAGGGCTGTTTTTTGCGTTTGACCCGCCGCGCCAAAGCCGGTTAGCTTGCTCGCCCTGTTTTGAACTATGATTGGGACCATTCGCAAACACTCCACCTGGCTCTGGCTCGTGATCATCGCCGTCGTGATCGTGTCCTTCATTTCCTGGCAATCCCCCTCCTCGCGTTACGGCGCCGGCCGGGGCGGCGAGAATTTCGGCTCGATCGACGGCGAGCGGATTAGCCGCGACCAATATAGCGACGCTCAGCGCGAGGTCTATTTGCAGTATTTCTTCCGGCACGGATCGTGGCCGGACCGGGACACCGGCAAGACGGACTTTGATGAACAACGGGAGACCTATCAATGGCTGTTCTTCATTCAGAAACTGAAGGAATACAACATCAACGTGGACAGCGAGTCCGTGGCGCGGACGGCCAATAACATTCTGCGCAACATTGAGGATCGGAACCACGTTCCCGCGGACGCCTTCATGAAGCAGCATGCCGAGGATCTCGAGCGCTACATCCGTCATGAACTGGGCCGGGAACAGTTGTTCTCGGTCATCGGTTTGGGTGGCGATCTGGTGAAGCCGGAAGAAGCGCAGTATTTGTATGAGGAGGAGCACCAGGAACTCTCCACCGAAGCGGTCTTCTTTTCGGGTTCAAATTATCTCGCCGGCGTCACCGCCCCGTCGGCGGCGGCCCTGGCACAATTTTACACCAACGAAATGTCCGTTTACCGCGTGCCGGACCGCGTGCAGGTCAGTTACGTGGCTTTCGGCGTCACCAACCTCCTCGCCGGGCTGGAAAAGCAAATGACGAACCTGGCTGAATCCGTTGAGATCAACCTCCGCAAGCTGGGCACCAATTACTCCTATTTCGGCAAAACTCCCGCGGAAGCCAGGGTCAAAATCCGTGAGAAATTAATCTACGATCAGGCGCTGGCCGCAGCGCGGAAACAAGCCAACGAATTCGCGAATGTGTTGTTCGATGTGAATCCGGTCCGGGCCGACAATCTCGATGCGCTGGCGAAAACGAACGGCTTGAGCCTCAAGGTGACCCGTCCGTTTGATCAGGAAAACGGGCCGGCTGAATTCGATGGCGGACCGAATTTTGCGAAAGTGGCCTTTACGCTGACGGCCGACGAGCCGTTTGCCGGACAACCCCTGGTCGGCGATAACGCCGTCTATGTCATTGCCCTGAACCAGAAAATCCCCAGCGAAATCCCGCCGCTGGAACAGCTTCGCGACCGGGTCGCCGCCGACTATCGATACAGCCAGGCCGTGCTGCTGGCCCGGCACGCCGGTGAAACCTTGGTTTCCGCCGCCACAAACGGCTTGGCGCGCGGGAAAACCTTTGCCGCAGTTTGCGCCGACATCCAGGTGAAACCCGTCGTCGTCCCGCCCTTTTCACTCAGCACCCAGGAACTGCCGGCCGTGGAAAACTACGTCCCGCTGACTCCCTTCAAGCGAGTCGCCTTCAGCACGCCGCCGGGCAGGATCAGCGCTTTCTACCCCACGCACGAAGGCGGACTGGTGGTTTACGTGAAACAACGGCTGCCGATCGACCCCGCTTCAATCCGGGCCGGCCTGCAGACGTACTTCGATATCGTTCGCCGGACGCGACAGCAGGAAGCGATCAACGCCTGGTTCATGGTGGAAGGGCCGAAGTCTCTGCGCGATACTCCGCTCAGCCAGCCTAAACCCGCGTCACTCCCGGGCGCCCCGGGCAACTCCTAGCCCGCCAATCCCGCGGCCCCGTGGTTCGGGCCGAATTATCGTGAGTGCGGTCATCAAACTCTCCTCACCGGCGACTCGTGATTTCTGGGAAATCCCCGTCCTGTTCGAGGACGAACATCTCCTGGCGCTGGGCAAGCCCGGCGGACTCCGGATTTCGCCGGACCGTGTCGACCCGGTGCGGCCCAATCTGATGCAGTTGCTGCACGGCGGCATCGCCGGCGGCAAGCCGTGGGCGAAGGAGCGGGGGTTGGTTTACCTGATGAACGCCCATCGGTTGGACGCTGAAACCAGCGGCGTGTTGCTGCTGGCGAAAAGCAAACCGTTGCTGATCAAACTGGCCAACCTGTTCGGCGCGGAAAAACCACGCCAGATTTATCTCGCGCTCGCGCAAGGCGCGCCCAAGGAGAATCGGTTTGAAATCGATGCCAAACTCGCGCCGCACCAGGTCCGGCCCGGACTGATGCGCGTGGACCCGGTCAACGGCAAAAAATCGAAGACCCGGTTTGAAGTCGTGGAACAATTCTCCGGCTGGACGCTGCTCCGCTGCGAACCGCTGGCTGGCCGCACCCACCAAATCCGCGTTCATCTCCGTCACGCCGGGCTGCCCGTCGTCGGCGACAATCTTTACGGCGGCAAACCGCTTTGGCTCTCTCGTTTGAAACCGAATTACCGGCTCAAGCCCGGACACGAAGAACGCCCGCTGATCGCCGACGTCGCGCTCCATGCCGAGGAACTGCAACTGCCTCACCCGGTCACCGGCGATCTGCTCGTCATTACCGCGCCCTGGCCGAAGCATCTCACCGTGGCGATGAAGTATTTGCGGAAGTATGGCCTTCCAGGTGGAGCGCCGATCTCCGATCCGGCGGATTTTCCATGAACCGTCGGACCTGCCTCCAGGTTTTGGACTGCGCCAGCCCTCTGGCGCCTTTCGCAAGCCGGTGTCACCATCCGAAAGCGGCGGATGGCTGCCGCCGCAAAAGCTACCAGTAGTGTCTGGGAACGGCTATTCTGTCGTCCTCCACGACGGTGAATGAATTGTAGTCCTGCTTGCGCACGATGTCCTTGCGTCCGTCGCTATGGATGACTAGCACCTTACGATTCTGCTCCGACTCAAACTCGTCGATTCCACCCGCTTGAATGAGCGCGTGAGCAATGCTATATGGCGGACCCAGGTCTTGTTTCCCGCGTTTGTTCACAGCGCCAGAAAGGTATACCGTGATGACCCTGATCGGTGCAGTCTGTAAAACTGCCTCAGCCGGCTGCACGGTTGAATGGTGACGAACGCAGCCAGCCACAGAAAGAAACATCACAACCATGAAAAGATGACTAGCGACGTTCATTGCGTCTAGCCCTTCATTCCGGTTCACCCCACCGCCCAGTTCAAAATCGCCTTTTGCACGTGCAGACGGTTCTCCGCTTCATCGAAAATCGTCTGCGCGTTGGCTTCAAATGCCGCGTCGTCGATTTCCTTGCCGCGATACGCGGGCAGGCAGTGCATCACCAGCGCGCCGGGTTTGGCGAGTTTCACCAGCGGCAGATTGATCTGGTAACCGGTCAGGATTTTAATGCGCTCGGCGGCTTCGGCTTCCTTGCCCATCGAGACCCAGACATCGGTGTAAAGCAGGTCGGCGCCCGCCGCGGTGGCTTGGATGTCTTCCGAAACCAGGATTTTTCCGCCCGCCCGCTTCAGCAGGGCGGCGGCGGGTTGAAACGGTTTCGGCGACGCGATCCGCAGTTCGAATCCAAATTTACCGGCGGCAAAAATCCAGGAGTTCGCCACATTGCAGGCGCCGTCGCCGATGAACGCGACGGTCTTGCCCTGGATCGGCCCGCGCTTTTCCTGGAAGGTGAAGATATCCGCCAGGATCTGGCAGGGATGCTCCTCGTCGGTCAGGGCGTTGATGGTGGGGATGCCGGAACAGCGCGCAAATTCCTCCACATCGTTCTGCGCGAAGGTCCGGATCACGGCTCCATGGATCATCCGCCCCATCACGCGCGCGGTGTCTTTGATCGGTTCGCCGCGGCCCAGTTGAATATCGCTGGCGCTGAGAAACATGACCGCGCCGCCCAATTCGCGGATGCCGACCTCGAAGGAAACGCGGGTTCGCGTCGAGGATTTGGCAAAGATCATCGCCCAGACCTGGGCGGCGAGCGGCTGCTTCGGGTGGCGGCCGCGTTCGCGTTTCATCACGGCCGTGTCCGCCAGGATTCCATCCATGTCCGCCCGCGGCAGATTCTCAATGCTCAGCAGATTTTTCATGCTGTAAAAACCGCCATTATGCCGGTCCGGAACCGGATTAACCAGCCAATTTTGCGGCCGCAGAGCCGATGATTTTCAAGCCTTCTTCGGCCTCACCCGGCCGCAAATTCAGCGCGGGCAGAAGCCGCACCACGTTTGCGCCTGCAGGAACCGTCAGCAATCCGGCGGCATGCAACAGGTTCACAAACCGGACCGCCTGCGTCCGGGTGCCGTCGGCCGGCAGCTTCGGGATTTTGGGCGCCAACTCGAAGCCGATCAACAAGCCGAGTCCGCGCACGCTCTGAATGACGGCGGGATATTGCCGGCTCAACTGCTGCAAACCATTTTTCAGGAACTCGCCGGTTTTTCTGGCGTTATCGGCAAGATTTTCATCGCGGATGACCTCCAAAATCTTCAGCGCCACCGCGCAGCCAAGCGGTGTGCCGCCAAAAGTCGTGCCGTGCGTGCCAGCCCCAAGCAGGTCCGCGTACGGCGCGCGCACCCAGAACGCGCCGATGGGAAAGCCGCCCCCAAGCGCTTTCGCCATGGAAATTCCGTCGGGAAGGAAATGGGGCGCAGACATCCTTGTCTGCGAGTTTGCCGAGCCTCCGGGCTCCGCGCTGCCGGCGGCAGGGACGACGCCAAAACCCGCAGGCTGGGAACCCTGCGCCACCTCCTGCTCCAGGATCCTTTCAAAACATTGGAATCGTCCGGTCCGGAAATGCCCGTCCTGGACACTGTCCATCAGCAGGAGCAGCTTTTTCTCGTCGCACAACTGCCGCAACCCCAGCAGATATTCCGGCGTGGCGATGTTCACGCCGCCTTCGGCCTGGATTCCCTCGACCAGCACCGCGACGGTGGCCGGCGAAATCGCGTTGCGCACGGCTTCGAGGTCGTTGAAGGGCACGTGCCGGAAACCCGGCATGATCGGTTCGAACCCTTTCTTGACCTTGTCCTGGCCGGTGGCGGCAATGCCTGCCAGCGTCCGGCCATGAAACGAATTGAACGTGGTGATGATTTCAAACCGGCCTTCGTCGTGGCCGAACTTGCGGGCGAGTTTGAACAAACCTTCGTTCGCCTCCCCGCCGCTGTTGCAAAAGAAAACCTTTCCCGGACCGATCAGGTTCACCAGCGCTTCGGCCAGCCGGCCCTGGGGTTCGTGGTAATACAGGTTCGAGACATGGACCAGTTTGCGCGACTGTTCGACGAGTGCTTCGGTAATGGCCGGGTGCGCGTGGCCGAGCGCGGTCACGGCGATGCCGCCGCCAAAATCGAGGTAACGCTTGCCAGTGACATCGAAGACATGGCTGCCTGAGCCGTGGCTCAGGGCGAGGTCAAAACGCGCGTAGCTCGGCACGACGTTCTTCTGGAACAACGCCTGCACGGCGGCCACGTCGTTCCGCACGATCGGCGGCGGGGATGGAACGAGTTCTTTCACGGATTATGAATGTTCGATTTGCGATTTATGCGGCTGATGTATTTCCGACAACCGCGCGCAGATCGTAAATCGCAATTCGTAAATCGCAATTCGCAAATTCCAGCGGTTCACTGCTCCGCCTGCAGCGCGTCCCAGGTTTCCAAATAGAGGGTGCCGACGGCGGGCGCCACGGCCAGATCACGCGGCAATTTGCGGCGAAGAATCAGTTCGGTAACGTCGGCCTTGTCCTTCAGCCGCTTTGCCGGGCTGCCGAACCAACTGTCCAATTTGAGCGAGATGAGATCCGCGATCGGAATGATCTGCAAATCCTCCGCGACCTTGGTTGGCACTGGAAAGGGCACCTTGCAGCCGCGTTTCAGAACATGACCCGCCGGGAGCAAGTCAACCAGCACACCGTTCCTCCGGTCTTCAAGGCGCTCGTCGCAATCTTTCACCCGGGCAAACGGGCCGGTCAGATCGGCAGTCAGCCACTCGACCGCTTCGAGCACATCAGGAACGACGATGTCAACGTCGATGGTGACGCGCGGATAACCATGCTCCTGGACCGCGATGCCGCCGACGATGAGATGCGGAATGTCGTGCTGCGCCAGGGTGGCCGCCGCCGTCCGGGCGGTCCGCACCACGCCGGAGGTGCCGGTATTCTCGCGCAGCAGATAAGCCGCCTCGTTTTTCATGCTCCTAGATTCGCATGGATCGCCGGGACGTTCAATGGCCAAGGCTCTGCCGAACGCCGGTTGATTTTCACATCGCAGTTCTCAAAGCACGATTTCGGTGCCAATACCTTCGTCGGTAAATATTTCCAGCAGCACCGAATGCTGCACGCGGCCATCCACGAAGGAAACCTTTTCCACGCCGGATTGGATCGCCGCCACCGCGCTGTCCACCTTGGGAATCATGCCCTGGTCCACCACTCCATTTTGTTTCAAACCGTCCACTTCGCCGGTTTTAAGGTGCGGAATCACGGTATCGGGATTTTTCGGGTTGCGCAGCAGTCCCGGCACATCGCTCATGAACACCAGGCGTTTGGCTTTCAGCGCGATCGCAGCTTGCGCGGCGGCCACGTCCGCATTGCAGTTGTAAACCCTGCCGTCCTCACCCAGCGCGGTGGGGCTGATGACCGGTGTGATGCTGCGCCGAATGCACTCGCGCAACGGCTCGGTGTTCACCTGCGTCACTTCGCCGACGAATCCGATGTCCAGGTCTTCGCCCGCCGGGCCTTTCAGCAAAAGTTTCCGGCATTTGAAGATGTCCGCGCCGGAAAACCCGCGCGCCTTGCCGCCGAGTTCGGCGATGGTTTTGACAATTTCCGGATTGATCTCGCGCGACAACACGCGCTCGACCACGTCCACCGCCGCTTCATCCGTGACCCGCTGGCCTTGAATAAACCTGGCTTTGAGGCCGGCTTTTTCCATGGCGCGCGTAATGGCTTTGCCGCCGCCGTGAACGACCACCGGGTTGATGCCCACGGCCTCAAGAAACACGATGTTGCGCGCCACGGCGGTGCGGAGGCCGGGGTCGGGCGAATCCATGAAGCTGCCGCCGTACTTGATGACGAAGGTCTGGCTGCGGAACCGTTGAATGTAAGGCAGCGCTTCCAGCAGCGTCGCGGCTTTGGCAATGAGGTCTTGCATGGACTAGATTTATTCAACCATTACCCGGTGGGAACTCAGCCGGATATTGAGCCTCGCGGCCCTTATTTCCTCGCCCCAAAAGGGGCAACACATGACAGCCCAGGGCAACGCCCTGGGTTCAACATCACAAAATCTCCCACGCCCTGAAAGGGCAAAACATACCCGGGCGTTTTGTCCGTGACGATTGTGCCAACCTGCCAGGGCGTGGATAAAAATTTTTCTGTCTTCCCAGGGCGTTGCCCTGGGCTCTCCTGTGGCGCACCTTGGGTGCTTGGAGCGCAACGCTAATCCCACACATAACGCTCGTCATATTGCACCCGGTGTTTTTCGAGAAACACCCGAAACTCATCCTGAAAGTTCACTTTCCGATGGTGCTCCGGCTGATTCTCGATGTAATGCCGTACGCTATCCGCATTCGATTGACTCACGGAAAACGCACCGTAGCCATTTTGCCACGCGAACAAATGGACGCCCTGCGTCTTGATCCATTTGCTCGAGCTCTTCTTCACCTCCTCAGCCAACTTGCAGACGGCAATGTTTTTTGAAACCGAACAGAGAATGTGAACATGATCTGAGACTGAGTTGATAATGAGCGCAGGTGATTCGATCTCTTTGAGAATTCCGGCCATGTATCCGTGCAATCCGGTGCGCACGCCATCGGCGATGAAGGATCGCCGTTCTTTGGTGCTGAAGATGACGTGAATCAAGAGGTTCGCGAGGGATTGGGGCATGGCGCTGTACCGCCCTTTCAGGGCTTGTGCCTGTTTATCGCAGTTACCCAGGGCGCAGGGCGTCGCCCTGGGCTGTCTTGTTGCGCACCCTTGGTGCTGGCGGCCAGCGCCAACCCAGGGCTGCCGCCCTGGGCTATTCTCTATCGCGCCTGCGGTGCTCTGACTCCGTCTCACGAAAAATTTCATTTTGCCTGATTCGCGCCTTTGACGCGCATGCGAATCGAGTAAAACCCTTTGCTGGCGGTGATGAACAGGGTTTGCTTGTCTTTGCCGCCGAAGCAGACATTGGCGGTCCAAGCCTCTGCCACGTCGACGTGCGCAATTTTTTGGCCGGTTTTGTCAAAGACCGTGACCCCTTTGCCCGTCAGGTAAAGATTGCCTTGGTCATCCAGGGTCATGCCGTCCGAACCCAGTTTGCACCTGAGTTGTTTGCCGGTCAGGGAACCGTCCGCCTGGATGTCGTATGCGTAGGTTTTGCCGGCGCGAATGTCCGACACAAAAAGCGTCTTCCCATCCGGCGCACCGATGATGCCGTTGGGCTGGACGAGATCGGTCGTGACGCGCTTGAGTGTCTTGCGGTCGGCGGAGAGGAAATAGACCTGCTCGCTGTCCTGGGGGCGCTGATTGTAGTCCCACCATTCGCGTTTGTAGAATGGATCGGTGATGTAGAGGCCGCCATCCGGCCGTTCCCAGACGTCGTTCGGACCGTTGAGGGGCTTGCCGTCGTACTCCTTCGCCAGCACGGTGTGTTTGCCGTCAGGTGTTATAGACCACAACTCGGTCTTTTCGTCCGCGCAGGCCAACAAATCCCCGTTTCGGGAAAAGAACGTCCCGTTGGCGCGCCCGGCGGGCTGCAGAAACGTGGTGAGTTTGCCATCCGCACTCCACTCCATGATGCGGTTGTTGGGCTGGTCGGTAAAAAAGACGTTGCCCTTCGCGTCGCACGACGGGCCTTCGGTGAACTTGAATTCGCCGCTTAGCAACTCCAGCTTCGCCCCGGGCGCGAAGACGTTCGTGTCGCCGGCAATCGAGGCCGCTGCCAGCATAAGGGTTGCCGTGACAACACCGATCCGCAGGATTTCTTTTTTCATAAATTCTTCGTCTTATCCGCCCAATGAGCTGGGATCGCTCACGTCGCCTTTGTTGAAGTCCACGTAGGCTTCGGTCAGGTCGGCGGCATACATGAGTGCAGCAGCTTGACCCAGGTTGAGGCGGATATGCAAATCGAATTCGCGCGGCGCAACCGCGGCGCAGAGCGCTTTGAAGCCGGCGCTCGTCGGCTGGCCGCTCTTGAGGCTCCACAGTATCTTCCGTCCGCCGGGAGCGCTGTAGCCTATGTCCACTCTCGCCTCGACAATTTTCGCCGCTGAGTAACCGAGCGCATCCATGATGCGGCCCCAGTTCGGGTCGCCGCCGTGCCAGCTCGTTTTCACCAGGGCGCTGTTGGCCACAGCGCGGGCGGCCGCGTCGGCGTCGGCGATGGTTTTCGCCCCGGTAACGCGCACGGTGACGAAGCGGGAAGCGCCTTCGCCGTCCCGAACGATCATCCTCGCCAGCTCGAGACAGACGTGATTGAGCGCCGCCTGGAAGATTTGAAATTTGAGATTTGAAATTTGAAATGGTTCATTGCCCGCCATCCCATTGGCCAGCACGAGCACCGTGTCGTTGGTGCTCATGTCGCCGTCCACGGTGATGCGATTAAAACTCTGCGCGACGGCTTCATGCAAAGCGGCCTGCAACGCCCTGGCTTCGATGGCGGCGTCGGTGGTGATAAAACAAAGCATGGTGGCGTGCAATGGCATCGCGGCCGGCCGTTTGCCGGTGCCGCTCATCCCGGGTTGAATCATGCCGGCGCCCTTGCAAATGCCGCCGATGCGAACCGTTTTCCCCCCGAGCTTGAATTCGACCGCAACTTGTTTCGGCTTTGTGTCGCTGGTCATGATGGCCTCGACCGCATGAGCGGCGCGGGGGGTTGCAGCACCGAGTTGCGTGGCGGCCTCAATAATGCCGGCGCGGACATTGTCCATCGGCATCGTGACGCCGATGCGGCCGGTCGAACCGGCGAGCACCGAGCCGGACGGCAAATGGAGAGCGCGCTCCGTGAACCGGGCCATTTCCAGCGCGTCCTGCATTCCCTGCCTGCCGGTGCAGGCGTTCGCGTTGCCGGAATTCACCACGATGGCCTGCGCGGTTCCTTTCCGCACGCGCTCGATACAGACCTTGACCGGCGCGGCGCAAACCTGGTTGGTGGTGAACATGCCGGCCACGGTCGCCGGCACATCGGACACGATGAGCGCGAGGTCGCGCTTCCGGCCCTTGTTCGAACCTTTGCCCGTGCCGAGACGTTTGATGTCGCAAAA
>CAZFOA010000108.1:0-11891 GCA_964520205.1 uncultured Verrucomicrobiota bacterium
CGGAGGTAATCGTAGCCGCATAGACGGGTGAATTCGCCCCGCTGGCGAGCGGACTCCACGTCCTGCAGTTCGTGGATGTTTCCAGCGTCCATGCCGATGGCACTGTGCCCGTCGAGGTGGTGAACAAGGAGTTGGGGAATCCACCAGGCTGATTTCGTTGCATCGACAGGCGCACATTCGGAGTTTCGCTGTTCAAACGGTAGAACATCGCCGGAGTCGCGGAGAAAACCACGGTCACGCGGACGATTGGGTTGGTTCCGGCGGCGAGCGGGTGCCACGCTCGCAAATCCGAGGAGGCCTCCAGCGTCCATTGCGCCGGAATTGTGCCCTGGGCGGCGATCAACAGAGCGTTGGGAAAGCCGTTCACCGGGGCTTTTACTATCGAAAGGACAACCCCCGGAATGGTGTAAGACACCTCGTTGGACGGAAGACTTTCCAAACCCGCGGAATTGACCGCAGTGATGAAAAAGAAGTAAGTCATGCCCTCCTGGAAACCGGGAATGGTGGCAATTGTGACGTTGCCGACCGAGACATTGAGGGCAAGATTGCTGGAGGTTGTCCCGCTGTAAATGTTGTAACCTACGACATTAGGGTCGGGGCTCGGGTCCCACGCCAGCGTCACCGATTGATCCGCGAGTGTCTGGACAGGCAGGGAAAGAATAAAGCCGGTGAAAACGGCCACGCGTAAGAACCCCCGCCTTGCTTGCTTCAAGGCAGTTTTTACGACAAACATCACAGACGTTACCGGCAGCACTTCAACCGGTACTTATGCACCCGCGATGCCATCGTCTGCGCCGCGCCAAAAATAAATTGCGGCGGCCGGGGAATTTCGGCGCGGGAATGGAACGAAGCGGAGCCGATATCGCCCGTAATGCAAGGGTTTCAGGATGGCATCTCACTCGAACGCGCGGTTGCCCGGCGGGCCGAAGATTTCAGAGAACTTTTTCCCCGGCGAAATCATCGGCTGGTTTCGGATTGCAAAATGTCAGTCGCGGGACGGCTCTCCGTGCAAATTGCGGGAGTTTTTGGAGGGACAAGAACCCGCGATCCTGCCCCGTCCTCACGAATTCAAGGGCTCGGGTCGGAATCCGCCAATTGGCACAAGCCACGCTCTATGACCCGCGAAAACCAACTCGGAAGAATTCTATGAACAAAATGGAACATGCGGTTGCGGGAAACGCTGGTTGGGAGGTGACCCAACTGCAACCCGTCGAATGGCTTGAAGACACGCCGTTTGAATTGCCGGTCGGCAGGGGTCCGGTGCGCCAGGACGCCTCGTCGAAATCGGGGAGGAATGGCAATTATGTTAAATTGGAGTTTGGCATTCTTGATCATCGCTCTAATGGCGGCATCGCTCGACTCTGGAGAAGATGCCGGAATCGCCACCTGGCTTGCTGAATCGTTTTTCATCCTCTCGGCGGTGTTGTTCCTGTCGGCGCTGATTTCTCATCACCAGCGGCAGAACCACGAAACCGAAGGGAAAAGGCTGGGTCATTGAAAGGCAGAAGGACGCAGGCGAGGTTTTCCTCAACGACCAGGAGGGACCGGGAGACCCAGGTTGGCCCGGCCCGCAGGTGTTTTCTGGAATTAGACCCTCGCTTCGTGCCCGGCGAATGGTTAGAATAGTGTGATGCAGCCCAAAAAATCGAGTGGCGTGATGCGCTTGCTGATTATCGACGACGAGGAAAACATTCGTCGCACCACGGCCATGGCGCTGGAAGCCATTGGGCATGAAACGGCGAGCGCGGAAAACCGCGGCGCGGCGCTCAGGCAATTGGAAAGCCAGCATTTCGACCTGGCGTTCCTCGATTTGAAACTCAATGGCGAAAGCGGACTGGATTTGCTGCCCGAGTTGTTGAAACTCAATCCCCGGTTGGACGTGGTGGTCTTCACCGCCTACGCCTCCATCGAAACGGCCGTCGAGGCGATGCGCCGCGGCGCCGTGGATTACATCCCCAAACCGTTCACCCCGGAACAAATCCGGCAGGCGCTGGGCCGAATCATCGAAGCCCGCAAACTCCGGGACCGCGTCGCCGAACTCGAATCGCGCCTTTCAACCGATGCGCCGGCGACGGACCTGGCCACCGCGGAACCGGCCATGCAGAAAATAATCGATCTGGCGCTCAAAGCAGCGGCGGCGCCAGCCACCATTTTACTGCTGGGCGAGAGCGGCACCGGGAAGACGGTGCTCGCGCGCGCCATCCACGCAAACAGTCCGCAGAAGGAAAATGCCTTCGTCACGGTAAGCTGCCCCAGCCTGTCGCGCGAATTGCTGGAAAGCGAACTGTTCGGCCATGTCAAAGGCGCCTTCACCGGCGCGGTCGCCGACAAACTGGGCAAGGTGGCTCTCGCGGATGGCGGCACGCTGTTCCTGGATGAAATCGGCGAATTGCCCTCCGAGATCCAACCCAAACTGCTGCGCCTGCTGCAGGAACGGGAATACGAACGCGTCGGCGAGCCGAAATCGCGCCGGGCGAATGTGCGCGTGATCGCGGCCACCAACCGGAACCTCGAGAAAGCCGTCCAGGATGGCCGCTTTCGCGAGGATCTCTACTATCGCCTGAATGTCATCTCCATCCAGATGCTGCCGCTCCGGCAACGCCTCGGAGACTTGCCCGGCATCGCCGAGAGATACCTTCAGTTTTTCGCGCGCCAATGCGGGAAGCAGGTGACCGGCTTCTCCCACGAGGCCGGGCAGGCGTTGCGGCGCTATACCTGGCCGGGCAATTTGCGCGAATTGCGCAATGTCGTCGAACGTGCAGTCATTCTCGCCGGCAGCGAGGAAGTGGAGCTGCCGGACCTGCCGGAGAAGTTTTCCCAAATGTCGCATCCCACCGTGCAAGGCGTTCAGATCGGCGCCCGGGTTTCGCTGGATGACCTGGAGAATGAACATATCAACCGGGTGATGCAGCAAACCGCCACCATGGAGGAAGCTGCCAAAGTTCTGGGCATCGACCCGGCCACGCTCTATCGCCGGCGAAAAAAGATGAGCCAATGACCCCGCCATGAGCACGGTTCGAGTATTCAATCGGATGCTGCGGACGCGACTGTTCCTGAACCTCCTGCCGTTCGTGGTGATTCTGCTGGCCATGAGCGTGTATGCCATCATCCTGTTTTCACGCGTCGCCAACAGCGTCGATGTCGCCGTGACCCAGCATTACCAGAACATTTACGCGGCGGAAGTCATGCGCCAGGCCCTGGCGGGAATGGACCGGGAAGCCCGCTCGGCCGTCGACTCGCGGATCGGAGAAAACAAAATCTTTTCGGAATACCAGAAGCAGTTTGAAGACAATCTCGCTTTGCAACGGAACACCGCCACCTCCCCCGGTTTGAACGAGTTGAACGACCAGTTGACCATCCATTATCAGGCGTTCCTGAAATCCATCGCCTCGTCCGGAGTGTTGCTGTCCCCCAAGGAGAATCCGGGTGAACGCAGAGCCGAATCCATCGTGATTCGCATGAATGCGTTGCTGGAGAAAATCCGCGAACAAAATTATCAGGCGGTGCTGGATACCAGCAACCGCATCCAGAAATCCGCCCGGGATGTGACCCGCCTTGTGATCATCGGAATGGTCATCGTGCTGGCGATTTCTGTTTACACTTGCTACCAGCTGGGGCGCTCGATTCTGCGTCCCATTCAACAGCTGACCCGGGCCACCCGGGAGTTGGGCGAAGGCAATCCAGCCCCGCCGGTTCCGGTGGTGTCGCGCGATGAACTGGGCGAGCTGGCGATGTCGTTCAACAAAATGGCCGCCCAGCTGGCGGAATACCGCCGGAACACGTCGGAGGAAATCATCCGCCTGCATCGCACCATGGAAACCACGCTGGCCTCCTTCCCCGATCCGATTTTTGTGCTCAACCGGGAAGGGCGCATCGAATTAAAAAATCCGGCCGCCGAGGATTTTGCCGCCTCACTCCGCTTCAACGGACAATTGCCCGATCGCTTGCAGACCGTCGCCCGGAAGGCGCTGGACAGCGGCGAGAACTTTCTTCCGCACAGTTTCGATGAAGCGGTTTCCTACCGGATCGCCGGCGCCGAAAAGTCCTTTTTACCGCGGGTCCTGGCCATGCGCGACAAGGAAAACGACCTGTTCGGCGTGGCGGTGGTGTTGTATGACGTGACGCGTTTCCGGCTGCTGGATTCCGCGAAAACCAACCTGGTGGCGACGGTCAGCCACGAATTGAATACGCCGCTGACGAGTGTGCGAATGGCCCTGCACCTGTTGCTCGAGCCGGGCGTCGGCACCCTCACCCAGAAGCAGGAGGAACTGCTGCAGGCGGCGCGAAACGATACCGAGCGGCTCCTGCGCATTCTGAGCGATCTGCTGGACCTCGCGCGGTTGGAGGAAGGCAGCGAGGGGTTGCGGAAAGAAACCGTCGCCCCGGCGGAGTTGCTGCGCAGCGTTCTTGAGGACACCGCCGACAAAGTCTCGTCCCGGGGGATCAAGATGAATTGCCGGGTCGAGCCCTTGCTGCCTGCCATTTACGTGGACCGCCAGCGGATCAGCCACGTGTTCAGCAATCTGATGGCGAACGCAATCAAATACTCGCCGGCCGGAGGCGAAATCCTGCTCCAAGCCACGCGCGCCGAAGACAATAGCGTCGAATTCAGCATCTCCGACCAGGGACCCGGGATTCCGGAGGAATTTCACGTCCGAATTTTCGACCGCTTCTTCCGCGCGCCCGGCCAGACCAAGACGGGCGCCGGCCTGGGCTTGTCCATCGCCCGGGAAATCACCGTGGCTCACGGAGGTCGGATTGGAGTGAGAAGTTCACCCGGGCGCGGCACTACTTTTGTCGTCGCCTTGAAAGCGGCCGAATCCTAGAACGATTTCTTCTCGCGGTGCCGCGGACCTTGCGCCGGGCAATTCAATCGACCCGCGGGCCAAAGCGCGATTTAAAGTTGAGATTTGAAATTCACGCCGGCCTTGAAGAGGCGCTTCACCAGTTTGCGGTTCACACTGTCGCCGTGCCAGTGAACAATGCTGCGGGCGATTGCTTCGCTGACGTCCTCCGCTGTCATCAGCCGCGCGGCGCTCGCGGCGAAGACGTTGTCCACCGACCCAAAATGGCGGCAGAGTGATTTTGCCGCGTCTGCGCCGATCCGCGGCATGTCGAGGCCAAACAACACCCGCCACGCGTCGCGCTTTCGACTGGCCGTGATGGCCTCGAAAAAGGTCCGCGCCGAATCCTGGTCCATCTCCGGCAACGCCGCGATCTCGCGCTCCTTCAACCGGTAAAGCTCCGCCACGTCGCGCACCAAACCTTTGCCCACCAGCGCCGCCACCAGCGCCGCGTTGCCGCCGGCAATGTCCATCGCGCTCGGCGAACACCAATGCTCGACCCGCGCGCGAATCCGCGCCGGGCAATCCAGATTCGGGCAGCGCCAGCCGGCGTTTTGATCCCGGAGGGGCGAGTTCCACGAGTCCCCATCTTTCCCCGGCAAGGGGAATTCATTTTCGACCCGGCTTGACTCGTCCCTCCCGGTCGCGCGCATCAGCCGCGTCCCGCAATCCGGGCATTTCTCGGTCGGATGAAAAGTCATTTCGCCACCCTCCTTTTCGCCGGAGGCGGCCGCAAACAATTTGCCGATGGATTTGAGCATTTCTAGCGGAGAGCCATTTGAGACGGAAAGCAGGCCGGGCGCAACGGCATAGTCGGACAAAGCCACCCTTGCAGGAGACGAAGTGAGGAGTCTCAAATTATCGAGTCACAGCATTGCGCGAAATTCCGCCTCACTCAAAATCCTGATCCCAAGTTCCTGCGCCTTTTCCAGCTTGGAACCCGCTTCCGCGCCGGCCAGAACAAAATCCGTTTTCTTGCTCACGCTGCCGCTCACTTTGCCGCCGAGCGATTCGATCTTCGCCGTGGCTTCCTCGCGCGTCATCGCCGGCAGCGTGCCGGTCAGCACAAACGTTTTTCCGGAAAAAATGGGAGCATGGAGCATTGCTCCGCCAGTTGCACTGCCGTCGCCGGTCGTGCGGAGCAACGCCCCGCGCTCTGGTGTGATCCCCAAATCGCGGATGCGGGCGAGGACCCTCTTTCCGGCGGGCGACGCGAAATAATCCAGTACGCTGGCCGCCGCCACGGGGCCGACCTCCTGGAGCTTTGCCTTCAAGCCCCCCGCCTCAAGCCGCGATTCAATTTCGGCGATCTCCGCTTTCAGGGTGGCGTCGCGCCGCTCGCGAACGGCTTTTTCGGCATCCGTCTTCGGCGGATTCTTGCGCGAGCGCGGGCTGATTTCGCCCCGCTCACTTTCCTTCGCCCCGAGCCTGCGGATGTCGCGCAGGACCTCGGAATGGGCCAGCGCTTCGAGCGAATCGTGCGTGACGGCGAGTTGTTTCGCCGTGGCTTCGCCCACGTCGGCGATCGCCAGCGCGTGAATCCAGCGGGACAGCGGCGCGGTTTTGGCGCGTTGAAGCGCGTCGAGAATTTTCGTGGCGTTTTTCTCGCCGAACACGCGCGGCTCGGCGTCCGTGCCGAGATTCAGCGTGCCAAGCGCTTCAAGCTTCAGGTTGAACAGGTCGAGCGGTTCCTTGACGAGGCCGCGTTCGACGAGTTTTTCGGCGACGATGCCGCCGAGCGATTCGAGGTCGAGCGCCTTGCGTTGCGCGAAATACTCGACGCGCCGCGTGAGTTGCGCCGGGCAACCGGCGATGTTCTGGCAGCGCCACGCGACTTCTTCCGAAGGGGTAGGGCGCGTCACTCCGTGCGCGCCATCAGGCTGACATGCATTCCCCTCGCCACCTTCGAGCGGCGCGCACGGAGTGGCGCGCCCTACCTCTTGGTTCGTGGTTGACATGCTCTCGACGGCATTCGCGCCTCGTGAAGTTTTTATTCTTTCCTTCGCGATCGTCCCGCCGCACGCGGGGCACTTGCCGCCGACGTGCTGGAACAGGTCAAATTCCTTCGCGCCGGGCGGGCGCTTGGTTTTTATCACCTCGAATATTTCCGGGATGACCATTCCGGCTTTGCGGACGACCACGGTGTCGCCGATGCGGATGTCTTTGCGGCGGATTTCGTCCTCGTTGTGGAGTGTGGCGCGGGAAATCGTGGAGCCTTGCACGAAGACGGGTTCGAGCTCCGCCACAGGCGTCAGCACGCCGGTGCGCCCGACTTGCACGGTGATGGCTTTCAGCACGGTTTCCGCCGGCGTGATCCACGGCACGGGTTTGTGGACGATGGCATAGCCCGGCGCGCGGCTGCGGCCGGGAATGCGCGGCCAGTCGGTGAGCGTGTTGACCTTGAGCACGATGCCGTCGATCTCGTAGGGCAACTGCCTGCGGAGGTCGCGGTCTTCGTCGTAGTGCGCGACGACTTTGTCCGCGTAGATTTTCAAAACCGCCTCGATGCCGTCGCAGACCCACCAGAGTTTTTGCGTGGGCAAGCCGAATTTCGCCAGCGCTTCGAGCATTTCGGAATGTTTCCTGAACTCGATGCCTTCGCACGCGCCGGTGGCGTAAAACACCGCGCGGATGGGGCGTTGCGCGACGAGTCGCGGGTCGAGCTGTTTGAGCGCGCCGGCGGTGGCATTGCGCGCGTTGGGAAATGGTCTTTCACCGGCGGCCGAGAGCTTGGCGTTAAGCGCGTCGAATTTCTCGATGGGGATGTAAGCCTCGCCGCGAACCTCGAGCAGCTCAGGTGGATCTTTCAGGTTCAGCTCCAGCGGAATGCCGCGGACGGTTTTTAAATTGGCGGTGATATCGTCGCCTTCCGTGCCGTCCCCGCGGGTCACGCCTAGCGCAAGCTTGCCGCGGCGGTAATGGACGCCGATGGACACGCCGTCCACTTTCGGCTCCAGGATGTATTCGATGCGGTCGCGACCGAGCTGTTTGCGGAGGCTCGCATCGAACGCGCGGAGTTCGGCCAGCGTGTTTTCGTCCTGCGCACGGTTGCGTTTGTCGCGGTCTGGTTCTTTGTCCTTGGTTGGGTGATCGCTGGCCTCGACCTTGTCGAGCGAGAGCATCGGCACAAGATGTTTGACTCGGGTAAATTTTTCGCTGGGCGCTCCGCCGACGCGTTGCGTGGGCGATTCCGGTGTGGCCAGAGCGGGAAAATCCTTCTCCAGTTTCTGGAGTTCGCTGAAAAGCTGGTCGTATTCGCGGTCGGTGATGAGCTGCCGGCCTTCGACATAATATGCGCGGTCATGCCGGCGGATTTCCTCCGCGAGTTCGGCATGGCGGGCTTGGGCTTGGGCAGGCGTCACCGGGGTTTCGAAGTTTTGGAGTGTGAGAGTTTCGGAGTTTGAGAGTTTGAGAAGTCTGGGGTTTAAGAATGGCGGGCCGTGCTTAAGGAGCGGGAGAAAATGCGCAAGAGCTCGTCCGACTCCTGCTTCAGGGCTTTGATCGCGGCACGCGGAAGGATTCCTGTATCTTCGAAAAGCTCCAGCCACAACAAAGTTTCGTCCGTCTCTTCGACCACTGTTCCCATTTTGGAAATGAAGTCTGCGCCGGATTTTGCACGGCAGACGGCGCGGTAATTGGCGGCAACAGAAGTTCCCGACCGCAACACCTGTCGGCCCAGCACCCGTGCTTCGTCGGTGCGCGGCAGGCCTTTATAAAACTTGATGATCTGCACCGCGAATGTCTTGGTCCGTTTCTTTAACTTTTCGCCGAATTCAAAATTGTCCATAGCCCATTTCCGGTTGATTGTTGCAAACCGCAATTCCGAAACTCCCCAACTCCGACACTCTTAAACGTTTAAATTGGGTTCGACAAGCGCGGAGACCCGTTCCACATTCACCGCATGGTTGCTGTCAATTCTACAATGCTGCCGCTCGGAACGGCGGCGCCCGATTTTCGATTGCCGGACACTGGCGGAAAAACTGTTTCGCTCGCCGATTTCAAGGGCAAGCCACTGGTGGTGGCGTTCATTTGCAATCACTGCCCATACGTGAAACACCTCCGCGCCGGCCTGGCCCAGTTCGCGCGGGATTACCAGCCCAAAGGGGTGGCCATCGTCGGCATCAACTCGAACGACGCGGCCAACTATCCGGACGACAGCCCGGCGAAGATGAAGGATGAAGCCAAATCCGCGGGTTACCTTTTCCCGTATCTTTATGATGAATCGCAGGCCGTGGCCAAAGCCTATCGCGCCGCTTGCACCCCGGATTTTTACCTGTTCGAAAAGAATCATCGGCTCGTTTATCGCGGCCAGTTCGACGACAGCCGTCCGGGGAATGGTCTTCCCATCACCGGCAAGGACGTTCGCGCCGCGCTGGATGCCGTGCTCTCCGGCAAACCGGATTCCTCGAATCAAAAGCCCAGCATCGGCTGCAATATCAAATGGAAATCAGGGAATGAACCGGACTATTTTTGAAGGCGGAATGAAGCCTTTGGAAGGCGGCCTGATCTTGCGCCGATGTCCTTCCACCATTCCGCATCCGGTCTGCGGCATTTACTTCGGAAGCTCCTTCTCGACCATTTCGCAGAGCACGTGGAAGAGCAGCTTTTGGGCTTCCTGAATGCGCGCGGTGGAATTGCCGGGCGCAATCAGCTCAATGGTGGCCGCCCCTTTGGTAAACCCGCCATCTCGGCCCAGAAAACAAATGCTGTCCAGGCCATTTCGTCTGGCCTCCTCCAGCGCGCGCAAGATGTTCCGCGATTTGCCGCTGGTGGTGAAGGCGATTAGAACGTCGCCTTTCCCACCCAGACCCCAGACCTGCCGGGCAAAGACTTCTTCGAAGTCATAATCGTTGCCGACGGCCGTCATGAATTCACCGTTTGCGGTGAGTGAAATGGCCGGATACGGCCGGCGGTCCTCCTTGAAGCGGCACAGAAATTCCGTGGCCAGATGGGTTGCGTCCGAAGCGCTCCCCCCGTTGCCGCACACCAACAGCTTGTGGCCTGAAGCGAGGCAATGAAGGACCAATTTCGCCGCGCGATTCAGCGGTTCTTCAAACACCGCCAGCCCGCGGGTGGTGGTGATGGAATCTTCGATGGCGCGCTGTAGCACAGTCATACGGAGAGGTTAAGCGGTTGCCTTGAAAAGGAAAAGGCGAAATGGCTCCGAGGACCGCGTCCGAAGATGCCCATACCCCGGATCGAAATTCCTTTGCGTCTTCGCCGCCTTGCGCGAGATTCTAGTTTGTCTGTGACCGAGATCATTCGCAAGAAAGTCAGCAGTCTGCCGCACAAGCCGGGCATCTACCTGATGAAGGACCGGTTTGGGACGGTGATCTACGTCGGCAAAGCCCGGGACCTGCGCAAACGCGTCAGCCAATATTTTCAGCCCTCGCGCCGGATGGGTTGGGATTTGAAATTCCGCGCGCTGGTGGACGGGATCCACGATTTCGATTTCCACGTCGTCCGCAGCGAGCCGGAGGCGTTGTTGTTGGAAAGCAAGTTGATCAAGGAATTTCATCCGCGTTACAACGTCAGTTTCCGCGATGACAAACGGTTTTTGCTGCTCAAGGTCAACCTGAACGATCCCATCCCGCGCCTGACGCTCACGCGGATCAAACAGGACGACGGCGCGCGTTACTTTGGACCGTTCCCGGATTCCGGGGCGCTGCGCAGCGCGCTGGCGCTGGCGCGGAAGCAGTTCAACTTGCGCGGCTGCCGCCCGCTCACGCCCACCGAGCGGGATTACAAACATTGCCTTTACGCACATCTGAAATATTGCACCGCTCCGTGCATCGCCAATGTCACGCGCGAGCAATACCTCCACCAGGTCACGGCGGCCTGCGATTTTCTGGCCGGCCAATGCGAGGAAATGCAGGAGCAATTGGAGGCGCAGATGAAAATGGCGTCCGCCGCCCAGGAATTCGAGCGCGCCGCGCAATTGCGCGACCTCATCCGCGACCTGCGCTACCTGGCGAAGAAGACGGAAAAATTCGAGCGCGTGCCGTACAGCCTTCCGCTCTCGATCGATCCCGAAAAGGACCTGGCCGCGCTGGCGGAAGCGCTGGAATTGCCCGTGGCGCCGCGACGGATCGAAGGGTTCGACATCTCCAATATCAGCGGCACCTTCGCGGTCGCATCGCTGGTGAGTTTCAAGAATGGACGTCCCGACCGGGCGAATTACCGGCGGTTCAAAATCAAAACCGTCGCCGGCCAGGATGATTTTGCGAGCGTCGCCGAGGTGGTGCGGCGCCGATACACACGGGTGCTCAAAGAGTCTAAAGTCCAAAGCCTAAAGTCCGAAGTCGACGGCGGCGAGGCGATTCCGAAGGAGTTGCAGAAGCTGGTGAACGAAACGAGCGCGAAGTTCAGACGCAAGAGAGCAGCGCCGGCGCCGGGTTCGGAGCCCCCGGCCGAGGGGGCGCCGGACCGGCTGAAGCCGGCACTCCAAACTTCAAATTTGCCGGACCTGATCCTGATCGACGGCGGCAAGGGGCAACTCGGCGCGGCCTGCGCGGAATTGAAACAGCTCGGTCTCGAAAAGATTCCGATCATTGGGCTCGCAAAGGAATTTGAAGAAATTTACCGGCCCGGCGAAAGTGGGCCGTTGAGGCTTGGCCTGGACCACCCGGCGGTGAAGTTATTGCAGCGTGTGCGCGACGAATGCCATCGCGTGGCGAATGCCTACAACGCAGAGCTGCGGCTTAAGAAGATATCCGAAAGCGTCCTCGACGAGTTCCCGAACATCGGCGATCGGCGCAAGGCGGCCTTGCTGAAGAAATTCGGCTCGGTGCAGCGGCTGCGGCTGGCGAGTGTCGAAAAGATCGCCGAGGTCTCTGGATTCGGCGGCAAGGCGGCGGCGGAGTTGAAGAAGTTCTTGGAGGCGCGCCAGGGTTGATGTGTGGGGTTCGTCGGAGATTTGCATTCCCCAAATTTTCAGAAATCTCCAAAAGAAATTCGTGCGAACTGGCGAAAATCGTGTATTGATTGCGTCTGGATGAACATTCAAGTGGCGGTTTTGTGCGATGCGGCGACGGATGACAACGGCAA
>CAZFOA010000109.1:0-11885 GCA_964520205.1 uncultured Verrucomicrobiota bacterium
CCTCGAAAACCGTCGGGGAAAAGCCCATCAAGGCCAGTTCATGCGCGCAGGACAGACCGGCCGGCCCGGCGCCGATGACGGCAACCTTGCGCCCGCCGCCGATGCGCTCGCGGCGCGGATCGCGCAATTCCGGGTAAACCCGGCTGAGATCGAAGTGGTCCGACTCGACGCCGAATTTTTCGCAAACAAACCGTTTCAACGCGCGGATCGAGACGGAGGCGTCCAGCGCCCCGCGCCGGCATTTCGCCTCGCAGGGAGCGGCGCAAACGCGGCCGCAGATCGAGGCAAAAGGATTCGGCGTGCGCGCAATGATGTAAGCGTCCTCGTACCGCCCCTCGGCGATGGCTTGCACGTAACCGCCGGAATCGGTGCGGACCGGACAGCCCTCACGGCAGAGGACCTGCCGGCTGAAATAATTCACATCCGGCAATTCGACTGGATAGGTCGTGGGCATCCGGGCAAATGTCGATCCGGCGGCGGACTACTTGGAATCGTACTTGTCGTGGATTTCCTTGAGCTTGGCCTCCGCGTCCGTCTTCTCCTGCGGCGTGGCCTTCGCGAGTTTTTCGTCGAGCATCGTCTTCTTGCGGATGCTGGAGTCATAGGCGAGGAACTCGTAGATTTTCTTGCCGTCGGAGTTGCTGATGCCCGAGCCGGGCTTGTGCATCATCCGTTTGATGTAACGCGACCATTCGTCGGGCGTGGCGTAGTCGGAGTTGATCGGGCGGCTGAGCTTGTGGCACTGCGAGCATTTCGTGCTGAACACCTCGTAGTTTTCCTTGATGCCATCCGGGTATTTGGAGATGTCAATCGTCTGAGGACCTTTCTCAAAACGCTCGACGCGGGCCTTGGTTTCAGGATCCAGCGGCGCGTCCTCGGCGCGGATCGCGCGCGACCCCATCAGGGCGAACGTGCACAGGCCGATGAGAACCGTCAGATATTTGGTATTCATTGAGGGCTTCATAAAGGGATTCATGGATACTGGTAATGGAGGTTCGTGTTAAAATCCATAGGAAAGTTGGAACACGAACGAGTTCGGAGGCAGCGCGTTGGGGCCGCGGCTGTGGGTGAATTCATAATCACCCTCAAACCACAATGTGCTCGAGAAATAGTAAACGTAACCCACGGTTCCGCGGTCGGTCTTGGTTCCTTGCCCGTCGTTTTCGTGGTCGTAACGACCGACGACTTCCAGGTTGTTGACGAGCGGGAAGTCCAGATTCAAGGCCGCCAGCTTGTAACCGGCTTGCAGCCACTCGCCCCGAGGCTCGATGGTTCCCTGGTTGTCGGTCTGCGCCCAGGTATTGATCCATTCGCCCTTGGTCTCGAAGTTGGGACTGATATGCACGGCGGCATCCAGGACCGCGGCGGACCACAGCTTGTTCCCCGAGTCGCTCCAGGCACCCGACTGGGCTGAGACGCCGAGTTCAACGTCGTAATGAGGTTGCCATGGGAAAAACCACCCGATCCGGCCGCCGCCGCTGGGATTCGCGTGCCAATTCGGCGTGTCGCCGACGTTTCCGCCCAGATCGAGTTCGCCGGCGTTGGCCGTGCTGTTGGTTGAGCTGGACGACGGCCCGTTGACCCCATAGACGGCATAGGTCAGATGCTGTCCCGACACTCCCACCGGCACCGCCCCGCGCAACTGCACTCCCACGCCGCTGCCGGGCAGGACGTCGCGCGGCAAGGGATCATCGGGAATCTTGTTCAGCCAGCCCGCGCTCCGCTCGGAGTAGGTGCCCAAAGGCAGCAACATATCTCCGCCGACGAACGTGACGTAATCGTTGATCAGATAATCCAGGGTGGCGAAACTCAAATCCACCGCGGTTGAACTGCCGGCCGCCCGCGTGCCGTCCGGGTTCGTATTGTTTTGCAGCGTCACATCGAAACCGGCTTCGAACAACACATCATCACTCGCCCGAAACAGGAAGATGGGCGCGAAATCGGCCAGCGCAAAAGTGCTGTGCTGTCCGGTGCTTTTCCCGAACTGAATCTCGGCATCGCCCACCACCATGAAATTGTGGGTGGCGCTGGGTCCGGAGTTGGGCACCGGAGCAACGGGTTGGATCTGGGAGGCCGCCTCCGCCTTTTGCGCCGCGTTGGTGGCGATCGTCTGCGTTTGATTCAACTGCAGCTCCAATTTCTGGATGTGTTGCTGGTCTTGTTCGTGGGTTTTCTGGTCCTGCTCGTGCGTCTGGTCCAGTTGATCGATCCGTTGCCCCTGTTTGGTGACCACATCTTTCAACGCATTAAACTCTTCGTCGCTTACCGCCGACGCGCGCGGGGGCTGGGCAATTCCGATCACGCAAACGGCCGCCGCCATGCCAAGAATCAGGGAACGAATTTTCATGGGTGGAATTCCTTGGGGTAATCAGTTTCCGCTGTCTTCCTGGAGGTATTTGAGGATTAACTTCGCCTGCGACGCCGGAAGGTTGGCCCGCACCCGCATGTGCGTCATCAGCGTCTTCCAGTGGGCCGAGTTCCATTCCGTGGGATACCGCTCCGCGTGGCAACGGTTGCAGTTGATGGCGTAAAGCTCGGCGCCCGTCAGCTTCTTGTGCTCCGGTTTCTTTGCCGGCTTTTTGTCGGTGACATCCGGTTTCGTCTCCGCGGACCAAAGGACAGAGCTCGATCCACAGATCATGGCCGTGGCGATGCCGGCCGCCGCCATGGCGCGAACCAGTATTTTCATCGGATTGGATTTGTTCATGATGCGATAGAGGTTGGGCACGTTGATTTTGGAGTCGTCAGCAGGACATCATTTTCTTCTAGTTACGGTTGTTCTTTGCGTCCGGAATGCCGGTCGCCTTTCCAGCCTTGGTTATTTAGCGGAAGCGGAGGAGAGACGGCTACTTGCCGGTTGCCTTTTACTGCTTGGCGATTGGCATGGCGACGCTGCCCGGACGCGTCAGGGGCTCTGAAGCCGATAGAAGCTGTTGGTGCCGGCCAGCGGGAGGATGACCTGGTTCTGCCAGTTCGTGACGGCCGGAGTGTTCGTTATCATCAACCAATTCGTCGTGGTCAAATCGGCGTTTTGCCACAAGCGGAAGCCGGCTGAAGGCCACGGCCACGAAAGGACGAGGTGGCTGCCGGAGAGCGTAATGCCCAGCGCCGGCAGGGGAACCGAGACCTCGAATATCGGGCTCGTCAGATTGTTTGAGGCGAAAATGTTCGCCCCGCCCTGGAGGGTGACGAAGCCGAAATACTGGCCGGGCGGAGTGGCCGGCGAGAGCGCGATGGCAAATACGACGTCGCTGTATGTTTCAAAGGGCAACAGCACGCCGGGAACATTCGCAAAGAAGACGTTCGTGTCCGCCACCAGATAATCGGCCGCCAAATCAATGAAACTGAACTGGATGCCGTTGAGGAACAGCGTGTCGGTCAGGCTCGTGTTGATCAGCGTCCCCGTGAAGACAACTTCGTTGCTGGCGGCTCCCGACTGCACCGCGGGTGTCAGGAAGAATGCCAGATCAGCCTGGACCGGGGTCTCCGGCAGCAGCCAGGCCAGACCGGACAAAAGCATCAGCAATTTCAGGCGCATGGCTCCATCCTTCAGCGACCGATCGCGAATAACGTGGCGTTGTTGATCGCATAGACGATCCCATTCACACCGACGAGCGTGGGCGTGTAGGCCTCGCCGATGCCCGGAGTCAATACGTTCGTCTCCGAGAGTGTATTCGAGGTCAAATCCCAGCGGTACAGCTTGCCGTCTTCATTGTTGGCCAGCACGGATTTGGTGAACGGATCGACGGCCGCCGAGTTGATGCACCACTCGCGCACGGCATTCGGATGCGACGGGTTGCGATTCGGGTAATCAGGGGTGGGACCGGCGATCGTCAGGACTTCGTTCATGACGGTGGCGCCGGTGACGGGGTCCGACTCGCTGTTCTGCGGGTCAAGGATGGCGATTTTGTTGATTCCATCGCCGCCAATGCCCGGATCGGCGTAATTGTTATACTTGGTCATGAGCAGATAGGACGAGCCGCCGTGATAGGAAGGAACGAGCGAAGCGGGCACGACGGAAGCGGTGTCGTCCCAGCCAAACGCGCCGGGCAGCCGCGTCAGGGTGAGCGTGCTGTCAAAGTGCAGCAGCCAGCCGCGATCGTTATTTGAATACCACGGGTTCTCCAACACGCCGAAGTAAACATCGCCATCCGGACCCACCATGGGCGATGCCGTACCGTCACCGTCCACAATGGCGTCATTCACGGGGTTCTTCACATCTTTGAGCCGGACGCTGTTGAGCGGCGCCAATGTCCGGCTGTCCACGGCGACGAGATAGCCGTAGGTGGTGTAGCCGTTGTTGACGGCGACATAGAGCGTCTTGTGATCGTTGCTCAGGGCGGGGGCGCAGTTCATGGCGACCTGGCTGACGGTGGCATTGCTGACCGTGGCGCCGGCGGAAACCCAGGTGCCGGTGCCGCTGAAATCAATGCGGGCGATGCCGCTCTGCAGGTTGAGCGGCGTTGAACCGGTGACGAGGAATCCGAAGAAGAGGTTCCCATAACGATCCGAAGTGAGCGGGGTGTTGATCTGCACATTGGCCAGGTAGGCGTTGCTGCTGGCCAGGTAGTTGGTCAATCCATAAAACGCAATCTGTCCGATGGCCGGAGCGGCGTTTGTCGTGTCGGGAGTGTCGCAATAATAAACCGTCCCGCCGCCGCCGGCAAAATAGAGCCGGTTCTTCGGGGTCAAAGCGGGTGAAAAACTCGGAACCCAACCGTGCGCCGGCAGCACATAGTCCGTGGATTGCACCCAGTTCGTCGCGCCCGTGGCGCCCGCCAGCGCTTCGATCTCGAATCCGCCCCCGGCGCCGGTCTTCACCGGCAAGATCACGTTGTTCGAACGCGTGATCAGCGGCGAGCCGTAGTGAATGAACAGTTCGCCACCGCTATACTGCGGATTCAAGTCCACCGGGGTTTGCCACAAAATGCGATTCAGAGGTTGGGAAGCAACCGACGCGATGGCACTGTGCTGCGGCTCGTGAGCGTAACCGCTCCACGGCAACCGAATGCTCTGCGCCCGCACATTCCCCGGCATCCACACGCCGCAGAGGATCACCACCAGCCAGCAACTGCTTGAAAGACACCGGGACGAACTCGCGCCAAAACCAGGACCAACCGGTTCGAGGAAAGGAAAAGTCGCCTTGGAGGTTTGGAACACGATGCCTAATTTAGCAAAGAAGCTGATTGCCTGGCAAGGACAAACCAGCGGTGCCATCGGCGGAATTCCAATTGAGCGAGTGCCCTGCCCTCCTCAAACCGGCAACTGCGAGCGCAGGGTAGCGCGATATTCCGTCGGCGGCATGCCGACGTAATGTTTGAAGACGCTGTTGAAGCGCGGAATGGAACCGAATCCCGCGGCATAGACGACTTCAGAAATGCGCAGGGAGGGATCCACCAGCAGCGACTTGGCTTTTTCGACGCGGACGCGCGAGACATATTCGGTGAGTGTCATGCCGGTGGCCTTTTTGAACAGCTTGCAGAAATAGAACCGGCTCACATTGACGTGTTGCACCACTTGCGTGAGGGTGATGGTCTCCTCGACGTGGGACTGCACGAATTGTTTGGCGCTGGCCACCGGAGCCGGCTCGTGTTCCGCACAGGCAATCGCATGACGGCTGGCGTAGTCGGTCAGATACTGGGCAAACACGCCCAGTAAATGGATGATGGCCTGAAACCGGTCCACGGTGACAACCGGCGTCTCAAAATAAGCCTTCCGAAGCTTCCGCTCACCCTCGCTGTTCTGCCCACGCTTGACCATCTTCATCACCATGAGGAAATCCCGCTCGGTGGGCTGGCGGCGGAACACCTGCCCGCTCATCAGCGTGGCAATGTGCTTTCCATTGACCACGACCGGCACCGCCACATCCGTCAGGCCCGCAAAGCAGGAGATTTGCTGGGGAACAAGTTTTCCGCCGGCGCCTCTTTGCAGGCGCTTTTGGGACTCCAAACACGCATCGCAGCCTTCCGAAGTTCTGGTCACGAGGGCGCAGAACGGATTCTCGGAATCGCCGAAGCTGAAGCGCAGCCGGGGCGCCTCCGGGGAGACCAGCTTCAGGGACACCCCCGTCGCTTTGCAAAATGCCGTCTCGTAATATTGAATGACAGGCAGACGGATCAAATCGTCGAATGCAATTAGCTTCACAATTCAGAGCTCACGAATGCCCGCGTTTTCGGTGTTAATAGCCGCTAACTTAGATCGAGAGGCTGATTCTGTCACCACTTTTCAAGAGGTCCACCCGGCAGTTGTCGTTGCCATCGGGCCGGGCGCCTTTTACTTTTGTGCGCGATGATCCGACTGGTCTTGTTCGACGTTGACGGCACGCTGGTCCATACGGGCGGCGCCGGGGTGAAAGCTTTCGCCAACGTGTTCGCCACGGAATTTGGCGCGGTGGATGGCTTCGGTCATTTGAAGTTCGCCGGACGCACCGATGTGAGTCTGGTGCGCGAATTCTTCGACCACCATCGGATTGCCGCCACCCCGGCAAACTTTGAGCGTTTCTTCGAGCGCTACGTCCATTGGCTCGACTATATCCTGGCCACGAGCCGGACCGAAGAGTGTCCGGGCATCTGGGAATTCCTGCACGAGTTGAAAGAGCTGCGCCAGCCGCCGCTGCTCGGGTTGCTCACGGGCAATATCCGGCTGGGGGCGGAGATCAAATTGCGCCATTTCGACCTCTGGACCGTTTTCGAAACCGGAGCCTTCGCCGATGACAGTGAACATCGCAACCAGATTGCCGCCATCGCCCGCCAACGCGGGAGCCGCATCCTGGGTGGGCCTCTGCGCGGCGATGAAGTGCTCGTGATTGGAGATACGCCGCTCGACATTGCGTGCGGGCGGGCGATCGGGGCGAAAGTCCTCGCGGTCGCCACAGGCGGCGCCACGATCGAGGAATTGAAACGGCATCAGCCCGATTGGGCGGTGCAAGACCTGCCCAGGATTAAAGCCAGGGAAGTGTGCCTCTGACAGCCCGTCGCGGGCCCGCGGCCTCATTGCCGGCTGCGCGTGAGAGCCACTGAAACATGGCCGGCCTGCGGAAATGGAAATTTCTTGACCTCGACGGTGACCTCGTCCGGCCGGAATTCGGCCAGAATCATATCGGCGAGATTGGCCGCCAGTTTCTCCATCAGTTTCCAGCTTCGCGCCTCGCCGAACTTGAGCACTCTCTGCGCGAGCGTGTAATAATTGATCGTGCGCTCGATCCGGTCGCTCAGGGAGGCCGACGAGAAATCAACGTTCAGGTCCACCGAAATCAACAATCGTTGCGGCGCCGCCCGTTCTTCGTCGGTCAAGCCGATGCAATAAAATACTTCCAGGTCAACCACGCTGATTCTCGACATGTTTACGTTTTCCTTTCTTTTCCGCACCCACGGCCTCTCGCATCGCCGCCCGCACCAGTTTTCTTGTGGGCTCGTTGAGCGGCAGCCGCATCGCCTGCGCGGGTGTCACCCAGCGAAACGCCTGCGCTTCATCGTTCAATTTCACGCGCGCGTTCCCCACGCTGCGGCAGGTGTAGTTCAACAGAATAAAATGGGCTTCGCGATAAAATTCCTTCGACCGAATACAATCCTGCGCCAATACCAGCTTTATGTCCGTGATGTCGAGGCCGGTTTCCTCACGAATCTCGCGCCGCAACGCTTCCACCGCCGGCTCGCCCCATTTGATTTTTCCACCGGGAATGCCCCAGAGATCCGACCATTTCCGGGTCCGAACCATCAAAATCTCCCCCGATTTGTTGAAAATGAGCGCGCCGACGGTGGCGACCGGGCCGCGCGGCGGCACGACCGCGAAACCCGGGCTGCGCGGCGCCCCCGCCCGGTCCACATTCAATCCGGTTTGCTGGAGAATCTGCCGCAGTTCACCCAGATGCTCGACGATCAGGTCCGGATCGGCCGTGCGCAATTGTTCGAGCGTATTGTAACCCGTCAGGACCGCGCACGAATGGATGCCGCCGTGCCGCGCCGTCTCGATGTCGTGCTGCATGTCGCCGACGAACAACGTTTCCCCAGGTCGCAAATCGTTTTCCTTGAGAATCTCGTGGATCTTTTTGCGCTTGTCGCGGACTTCGACGTAGGTTTTGTCCAGATAGCGGCCGAATCCCGTGGCCGCGGATTGCACGGCGAAGTGGTCGGAATGGACGGAGCTCAGCAATAGAGTGCGGAGTTTGCGGGCGCGGCAAAACTTGAGGAACTCCCGCGCATGCGGCAGCGCGCCGACGGAATCCTGAATTTGCAGGTAACGGTCGTGATACCAGGTCTCGAGTTGCTTCAGCGGCACATGCGGCACATGCCGGTCGTAAAAGATCGTAAACGGCAGGCAGAACGCCGCGCGAAATTCTTCCAGCGTCATCTCCGCACACTGCGCCCGCGCCAAAACGTAATTCGTCGCCTTCCAGACGGCGGGCAGATCATCCACCAACGTGCCCGACCAGTCGAAAATAATGTTTCGGATCACGGGCAGAGTGTAGCGGCATTTCAAATCCGGGCAACAGAATGAGCCGTTGGGTAGTGGTATGTTTTGGTGGGGCTCGTCGGTAGGCCTCGCCCCACCAACCCAACCCGTTGTCAGCCGTTTACCCCAGGCCCGATCGCACGGTTCCTTCGGATGGGTTTGACCTTTTCAATATCACCTCGCATTCCCGTTCCAAGTATTTCTGGACGGGAAAGAAAGCACAAATTATCGTGCTGCTCATGAAGGCCAATATCACATCGTTTTTGAAGGTCACATAACTGTTGGCAGGAACAATGAACCGGCTCTCCAAATTCACACTTTCATTGGCCATGCAGTGTCTTCTGCTCGTGCTCGCGTTGTTCCTTCTCGATTCCGGTCACGCTGCGATCTTGCTAGCCGCCCTTTGCACGGCGTGGAATCTTGTCCTAGCTCTCGACTGGGTGGTCTGCAGACTTTGCAGCCTGCACCGTCAAGCCATCATGCAGAGCCTGCCAGCTTGGATTCTCTGCGGTCTGCCGGTGCTATTCTTCGGCATCGCGCTTTCCGTGCGCTGGGAATTGTGATATCAATCTGCCAATAAGCGGATGCACTGAACCCCGCGATAACGCCTCAGTTTCAATCTGGAGCCGAGTGGCGCGGGGTCAGTGATCCTTTTCGTTGATATGCCACGGCGAACTATAGTGCGTTTCGTGTGTCTGGCGACAGCAGTGGCCTTCGTCCTTATATTCGCGGAGTGTCACTCGCTTTCGTATGTTCACAGAGCATCCGAAGATCA
This sequence comes from uncultured Verrucomicrobiota bacterium, assembly GCA_964520205.1. GTDB lineage: Bacteria > Verrucomicrobiota > Verrucomicrobiia > Limisphaerales > BOG-1460 > CAZFOA01. The sequence goes on from CAZFOA010000109.1 coordinate 9,227, forward strand.
CTATCAATTGTGGATGGGAGTCTTGAAGCCATTCGGAGGGCCGGTGTATTATGTCGGTACTGACGGCGACTTTTCTTATTTCCGTGGACACGGGCCATTCTGCGACCGTTACAAGGCACGCACCTCTGAGCTCAAATTGCCTCGCACCTTTCCATTCGGCGAAGAGAAACCATACATCGTGACGCTAGACATGATACCGGAGTAATGATTTTATGTCACCAAGATGCCTAACACCTATAAAGCCCGGGCAGTCAAATGAAGAGAGAGGTAGGGCCGGAAGTTTTTGTTCTCTTCCGTTAAGCCTCCTGGGAGCGGGAACTCCCGCCTTCGCTCAAAGCTACGGCGGGCGGGCCGACTTAATATGCAATTTCCAATTTCCGTGCAATTTCCGGAATGATCGGTGTTCCTGCGGAACTTGATTTTTTAGCAGCCTACGAATCCCAACTCCGATCCAGACGAATGCTGATTGCTTTCCACAAACCTTACGGCGTCCTTTCGCAATTTTCCTCCGACGGCTCGACGAACCGCCCGCTCGCGGACTTCGGGTTTCCGAAAGGGGTGTATGCCATCGGCCGGCTGGACGCGGATTCGGAAGGGTTGCTGTTGTTGAGCGACGAACCGGCGTTGAATCAAACACTCTTGAGCCCGGAATGCGCCCACGAACGCGAATACTGGGCGCAAGTGGAACGAATCCCCGCCCGCGAAGCGTTGCGCCGGCTGGAACCGGGCGTGCCCGTCCAGGGCAGACAAACGCTCCCCTGCCGGGCCTGGATTCTGGAGCCGCAACCGGAATTGCCGCCGCGCGACCCGCCGATCCGGTTTCGGAAATCGGTGCCGACGCGCTGGATCGGGCTGGAATTGATTGAAGGCAAGAATCGCCAGGTCCGCCGGATGACGGCGGCCATCGGACACCCGACATTGCGGCTGGTGCGGGTGCGGATCGGGCAATACCAACTGGGAACGTTGCCCGCTGGAACCTGGAAGATTCTCGCGCCGGAAGAACGCAGGCTGGTTTTCGCACATTAGAAGTCCTCTCACGAATGGTGTCTGGTGGGGCGAGGCTCCTGACGAGCCGCCCCATTCTTGAACAAAGCCGGCTCGCGAGGACGCTCGCCCCACCGGTCACGCCGGAGAATATCGGCAGGACAAGTCTCCGGCAGGTGCAGTCCAAGGTTCGGACCGCGAGTTGTCCCAATTCAACAGGCGGCTAATAGTGCTTTTTGAACCAGATGAAAGCGGCCACCAACCCTGCGCCGGCCAGGGACATGAAGAGCGCCGAACTGATGAAATAGGAAATGGCAGTCAGCGCGATGCCAATGTACAAGGGCGGCATCTCTTTCTGTTTCCAGCCATAGATGGCAAAACCGGTGCCGAGCGATCCCCAGATCAGCGAGGCGATCAACAGGCTGGAACTGATGTTAAAATTCATTGGCCGGGCCGATTGTGCTTTCCGTAAAGGTAGCAAACCGCCGTGACGCGGAGCGAGAATTCATTTAGTCTGCCGGCCGATTGCCATGTCCACGCCGAATTATCTCCACGCCCAGGCGGACGGGGTTGTCTTGTCCGTAAAGTTGCAGCCGCGCGCGTCCGCGAACGAAATTGGCGAACCGCTGGGAAACGAGTTGCGCATCAAAGTCACCGCCCCGCCGGTGGATGCGGCGGCCAATGAAGCCTTGGTGCGGTTGCTTGCCGACGCGTTGAACTGCGGACGCAACCGCGTTGAATTGGCGCGCGGGCATGCTTCGCGGCACAAATTGATCAAGCTTCGCGGGTTCACGGTGGAGGAAGTCGCGCACAAACTGACCTCGTGGTCCGCGGGCTGATGGGAGGCATGAGCCAAACCCCGCGGATCCGCGATGAACCGGACAACGGCCCGGCGATCAGGCTGTTTACGATCGCACACCGGATGCTCTTCGGGCTTTGCGTGGTCTTAGCGGGAATGATGGTAGCGGAGGTGACGTCCGTTGCGGTTCGGCCTGAAGTGAGCGGGCGGCTGGCAGCCGCGCTGGCGCTCGCCGCAACCCTTTCCACGCTCATGTCCCTGTCGCGCCAATTGCCCGTCCAGAACGTGTTGCTGGCGGCAGCGATTATTGGAGCCGTTGGCGGATTCGCCGGCGCAATCGGAAGGACGTATCACCTGCCCTTGTGTCCGCTCGAACACCTGGCTGCCGCAAGCCCGCGCCTTGGGGACACACTGTCCTGGTGGATGCCGCCCGTTTGGATCATTTTCCTTTTGAACTCGCGGGGCGCAGCGCGCCTGATATTGCGCCCGCGACGGAAGACCGACAACTACGGCTTCCTGTTGATCGGTTTAACCGTGGCGCTTTCCTTCGTTTTTGAACTGGGTTTGGGTCTCTTTCTGGCCGCAATGAACGGGCATCGGACGAGAAACCCGGTCGGGTCGCAAGCTTTCGACTGGAGCGGCGCGCCTCTGCGATTCTATGCGGGTTGGACCGCAACTGTATGTCTCGCTCTCTTCTGCGCCACACCGGTGTTGATCAACAAGAAGCCGGTGGAATTCCCGCCGGACTATCAGCCGCTGATCCTGTGGACCCTGTTAAACCTCGTGTTTGTGTGCGGTGCGGTCGCGGGCCGATTCGGGCCGGAAGCGGCGCTCTTGTCGGCAGCCATCGCGGCAACCCTCCTCCTGGCCTGGCGC
>CAZFOA010000110.1:0-11865 GCA_964520205.1 uncultured Verrucomicrobiota bacterium
TCCAGCGCGCGGGCATCCACGCCGCCGGTCATGGTGCGGCCGCTGCCGCCATGCACGCTGTTGTAGGCGCGCGCCACGCGCGTGAGCGAGTCGAGCAGCACAAATACGTCCTTGCCGCCCTCGACCATCCGCCGGCAACGCTCAATCATGAAACGCGAAAGCCGGACATGCGTTTCCAGATCCTGATCGTTGGACGATGCCACCACCTCCGCTTTGACGGAGCGCTGGAAGTCGGTGACTTCCTCGGGCCGCTCGTCAATGAGCAGCACGAGCACGTGGACCTCCGGGTGGTTGGCCGTGACGGCGTTGGCGATTTGCTTGAGCACGGTCGTCTTGCCGCTGCGCGGCGGTGAGACGATCAGCCCGCGGGTGCCCTTGCCGATCGGCGTGACAAGGTCGATGACTCGCGTTTCGATGAGGTCGGGGCTGGTTTCGAGCTTGAACTTTTCGATCGGATCGATCGTGGTCAGGTTCTCGAAGCGCACGGCCTTGGTGTAATCCTCGAAAAGCATGTCGTTCACCTTCTCGACCGCCTTCAACTGCGGGCTGGTCCCGCGGTGCGGCGGCTGGGTCGGGCCGACGATGTAGCTGCCCTCGCGCAGGAAGTTGCGCTTGATGGTGTCGGGAGTGACGAAAATGTCGGTTGGTTTCGGATGGAAATGATTCTGGGAGGTTCGAAGAAACCCGAACCCTTTTTCGGAGATCTCAAGATAACCGGAACCGGGTTCCTGGCCGTTGTTATTGTTTTCTGTGCTCATACTCATGTTTTAGCCGTCGAAGGTTTCGAGAATAGGTCCCCGAAAATGTTCTTGAACGTTGAATTTTGGGAAGCTGCGGCGCGGGCTTCTTTCAGGAATTAACCTTGCCGCACGCGGCTATCAGACCTTCGACCCGGTACTTCTTACGGGCAAAACCCTCCGAACGCAACAATAATTTTTAAAGAAATTGAGGAGCGCCCGGCTCCGCCAATGCCCTGGCTCAGGCTTCGGCCTTTTTACCCGCCGACTTCCGCCCGCGCCTCGGCCGCCAGCGGCGTGCTCAAGTAGCGCTCGCCGGTCGAACAGGCGAATGTCACGATGATTTTGCCCTTGTTCTCAGGACGTTTGGCCACCTCGATGGCAGCCACGACGTTCGCACCCGAAGAAATGCCCGCCAGAATGCCTTCCTCTTTGGCGAGACGCCGCGCCATCGCAAAGGCCTCGTCGTTGGTCACCTGAAGGCACTCCACAATCTGCGGATTGCCGCTCGAATCCTTCAAATGCAGGTTCTTGGGAACAAAGCCCGCGCCCGTCCCTTGAATCTTGTGCGGACCCGGTTTCAGCGGCTGGCCCGAAAGCGTCTGCGAAATTACAGGCGAATCTTTCGGCTCAACGGCGATGGCTTGAAAGGAAGCCTTGCGCGGCTTGATCACCTCGACGCAGCCCGTGATCGTCCCGCCCGTGCCGACCGCCGAAATTAAAATGTCCACTTTGCCGTCGGTGTCCGACCAGATTTCCTCGGCGGTGGTTTTCTTGTGGACTTCCGGATTGGCCGGATTCTCGAACTGCTGGGGAATCCAGGAGTTCGGTGTTTCCTTGGCCAACTGTTCGGCTTTGGCGATGGCGCCCTTCATGCCTTCGGTGCCGGGCGTGAGCACGAGCTTCGCGCCCAGCATGGCGAGCAGCGTGCGCCGTTCCAGCGACATCGTCTCGGGCATCGTCAGAATGATCTTGTAACCTTTCGCCGCGGCGACAAAAGCGAGCGCGATGCCGGTGTTGCCGCTCGTCGGTTCAATGATCACGGTGCCCTTCTTCAGCACACCGCGCTTTTCGGCGTCTTCGATCATGGCCATGCCGATGCGGTCCTTGACGCTGCCGAGCGGGTTGAAGAACTCGCACTTCAACAGGATGGTGGCCGGCAGCCCGGCGGCGACTCGATTCAACTTCACCAGGGGCGTGTGCCCGACGGTTTCGACGATGCTGTTGTAAATGCGTCCCATAAAAAATTAAGGTCGTTGTTTGACTTGTGTGACTGGATTGAATCTTGGCGAAACAGCCGGGCAGGGCAAGCGTTTTTTCTGAACCCCCCGGAAGCGGGCGGAGACGAAAAAGCTTGAAAAATTCCCTGCTAATTGCTAGCATTACCCGCGATTACCCATGAAATCCTCGATATTGGCCGTTGTTGCTTGTGTCGTGCTGGCCGGCACTCCCAATCCCGCTTGCGCTCAAACTTGGACGCCCACCAGCGCGCCGACCAACTTGTGGTACTCCGTCGCCTCATCGGCGGATGGAAGCAAATTAGTGGCAGTGGCCGGCGGCCAGTTATCGACCGGGCCGATTTACACTTCCACGAACGCCGGCGCCGACTGGAATCCGACCCTGGCGCCGGTGTTGCGCTGGACCTCAGTGGCCTCTTCCGCTGATGGCAGCAAACTGGCCGCCGTTGATTATTCGGGCGGCATCTATACCTCGGCCGATTCCGGAGCGACCTGGTCCACAAACAGCGTCCCCGCCAATCATTGGCTTTCCATTGCTTCATCCGCGGACGGCTTAAAACTGGCCGCAGTATTTTTTGGCAGCCAGATTTTTCTCTCAACCAACGGAGGCGCAACCTGGACCTCGAATCTGACAGCCGTTGCTGATTTGCAGTGCGTCACCGGTTCGGCGGATGGAAGCCGGCTGGTGGCCGGCAATAATGTCGGAAGGATTGGCATCTCGACCAATTCCGGAGCTGCCTGGGTCGCGTCAAGTTCCCCGCTGAGTGGACCTGTGAATTCTCTCGCCGCTTCGGCAAACGGGACCAGGTTGGTAGCATTGACTTCTGCGACGGCTCTTTCCAACGTTTACACTTCCACAAACAGCGGGAATACCTGGACGTTGCGCAGCGTACTCGCCAATTCAACTTGGAACGCCGCGGCTTCTTCGGCGGATGGGACGAAACTGACGGTGGTTTCCGGAAAAAACGGGATTTACTCCTCCGCAAACTCTGGAGCGACCTGGGTTTCAAATAGCGCGCCGCATTTGGTCTGGCAGGGCGTCGCTTCGTCGGCCGATGGAAACAAATCGGTCGCCGTCCTCTGGAACGGCGGCATTTGCATTTCGCAAACCGCCCCCTCACCGCACTTGAACCTCGTGTCTTCCGGCAACAATCTCGACCTGTCCTGGATCGTGCCATCGACAAAGTTTTTGCTCCAGCAGAATTCCGATTTGACCACGACCAACTGGGGGGCCCTTCCGGACGAGCCCGCGCTCAATCTTACCAACCTGCAAAACGAAGTATTCCTTCCGCCTTCCGCCGGCCAGAGCTTCTACCGGCTCGCAACGCCGTGAGCCAGCTTTCGACGGGAACATTCAACCTTCAACGCCCCACATCGAACATCGAATTCTCATGGAATGTTCGAAGTTGAATGTTCTTGCGGCCAAAAAACGAAAAGTCCCCGCCTGATCCCGCGGAGCGGGATCAAACAGGGACAAATCGGGGGATGGGAGTTCGCCACGCTCTCTTTCCCGTGCCGGCATTGGGCGCCTGATCGGCTGCCGGCTTCCCGACGCTATTCTCCACGGCAAGCGGAGTTATCGGCCTCGTAGCAGGGCCGTCCAGCGTTTTGCAACGGCTGGATTTCGAGTGAGGCTTTTCAGCTCGCTTGGGCTGGTGGTTGCGCCACCGGCTTGCAAACCAGGTCAAGACACGCCTGCGAATTCTTTTCCGCGTCTTAACCACTTAGCGCCGGGTCTGCCGCTGCTTTTGGCAGCGCGTTCGCCCGGTGCCACGGGTCTCGCCTCTTCACTCTCAGGTTGCTTTTCGTTCTCAGTCCGGCGGTGTCGTTTTTAACATCGCCGGCTTTTCGGAAGGTTTTCACGGGTCCTGCCGAGACCGCGTGTCCTTCCCGGTTCGAACGTTCACTTTGTCCCGCCTTTCGGCGTCTTTCGTTTGGCGGATCTCCTCACGGAAACCGCCAGAGCCGCCCGTCCGTGCTGATGCACAGTAGCAACCGGATACCCTCTGGGTAACTGCGATTCGCCCAAGCCCGAAACCAGCTTGAGTTACTTGACTCGGTTCGGAACGGCTTCTCGTCGCTCCTCGCCGCCAGGTTCCTGGTTCGCGTTACTGACGGCGCGCGAACGCCGTCAGAGGAACTGGTGAATTCTGCCTCCGCTCCCGAATCTTGCGATCCAGCTTGAGAGGGGCCAAGCCAACCAGCCTGACTCGACCTTTCCCCAGTCACCTGGGATTATCCTTGAGACTCCCGGCTTCAATCGGTTGACTTCCGCCGGCCGCCTCAGTTCTTTCAATGAACTGCAGACAGCATACCCCAACTCGCCGCTTCGACAATGAATTGATATGAACAGCTTATTCACTGAAATCGCGCAGTGAATGCACGGTGAACAAGTCGAATCCCCCATCTAAATCCAGGCGGTTCCTGCGGCCGCCAGGAATTTTATTCACACCAAACGGAATTGATCTTCGGTCGCGGTGAACAAGTATTTCGATCCGAGTTACCTGGCGTCTGAAACTATTTCGCCAGATAATTGGTAAAATCCGCGCCGGTGCCAAAACGGTGATTGGGCGGACTAGCTTTAATTTCATGATAGGAACCGTGCTGCCACACGATCAAATCCAATACAGGATCGTCCATTGTCCCTCGCCCGCAAACGTATTGTTTGAAGTTGTGGACTCGAATCCCGTAGATGGCGACGATCACATCGCGTGCGTGCAACCCCGCTTTGCGCACCAGGTCGTTCTCTTGCGCAACGAGCACACCATCCGTCGGCGGCGACTGAAACGACGATAGACTCACTGTTTCAATTCCTTTCGGGAATAAGTTTATTGATCGCTTTTGCAGTTCTGAATCGAACTGATTGTCTCCGGTTTTGGCTTTGTAACGCAGACAAAATCCGATGATCGGTCCCGAGTCATCGTAACGCGTTTCGAGCTTCAAGTAGCAATCGAAGGCCTCGAAGTATTTGCCGGTGGCTTCAAGGAACTCTCCTTTGGACTGAAGACCGCAAGATGAATAAACTTCTCCAGCCATATTCGCCAGGTCCCGGGCTTTCTCTATTTGGCCTTTCTTCAAATAATACTTAACCAACCATCCGGCGTAATTGGAAATTTCGACCGTGTCGCTGTCTAGCTCGACTGCCTTCTCATAATACACCGCAGCCTTGTCTTCCTGTTCCCTGTCGCGGAAATACTCGCCCAGGGCGAAGTAGCGGCTTGGATTCAGCTCTGCCACCGCGGACATCAACTTTTCATAACGTTCCGGCTGATCACAGACAGTTCCGGCGACGATGGTCATGGGATGAATTTTATAGTCCAACACCGGACGATACAGCGATACAGCCTGTTCGTAGGCGGGCTGTTTGTGATACTTGGACTGCAGGATATAGTCGGAAATATTTTCGTCGTAAGGCGCCATTTCGTAAAGTTTTGCGATGCGATTGGTCGCGTCGGGCCGGCTGATAAGACTGGGATGGTCGAGACGCGGTTCCAGATTGTAGACCGTCCCGGGTGGCGGATTGTGTTTGTGCCACTCGTTTACATGCGGGTTCGGATTGGGAGTATAACGTTCGGCAAACGAAGGCCGATAACAAAGATAGTTCCAACATTCGGCGGGCACAAGTTGCGGAGTGGCCACGGTCACCTTAAAGCCATCATCGATGGCGTTGTGATAGGATGCGACGTCCGTGCAATTGAAACGTCGCACGAAGGGATAGAGGCGCAATCCGGCGAATAGTTTGTCGCATTGTGCAGAAAATTTCTTGGCTTCATCGGGTACACCCCACCTGTTTTCCATAAAGTCAAAGTTCTGTTCGACCGCATGGCACAGTTGCCTCTGGAAAAACATGGCCCACTGTCCCCAACCGATCACCCGCAATTTCCCATCACCACCAAAGCAGCGCTCGGGCAACTGATTCAGCACATTGGTCAGTTCAGTTGCTTTGAGCCGGTCGCCGTGCGAGATCCCGTAAACCGTCGCGATCTCCCCTAACTCCGCTTTCAGAGACAATCCCAGGAGTTGGTGGCCCATTTCCACGGAAAAGTCATGTTCGTTGCCGATCCGGAGGAAATCTGTCTGGCCTTTCTCACTGTCGCCAAGCTTCCACCAGGCCGGCCCCACTTTCACTGACCCGGCGAAAGCCCGAAACCACGCAATGCGCTCGATGCGGGAAGGAAACTTTAGTTTCGCCAGCGGCCGGTAGTCACCCGTGTTGTCGGCCTCCAAGGTTCTTGCCCATTCCGCCACTGCTTCATCGCTGGATTTGATGCCGCCCAACTTCTCCACGGCCGCAGCTTCATCGTTCATCAACGTCTGTAGCATCGCTTCGGCAATGCACCCATTGACGCCCTGTGCCTTTCCAGCGGACAGCTCGTGCGCCAGGGCCAGATGCGCAGTCAACCGGCATAGCGGTGAACGGATTTCGAAGAAGTCGCCGGAGTGTTCCCGCAACGCGAACGCACCGACCAGAACCGCCGCCTGTTCGTGTAAAACGGGATTGCTGAAATCACGTTCCAGAGCCTGGGACAACTTCTGGTTCTCTTTTTCGATCGTGCTGGCTTTGGCGTCAGTCAATGCGAGCAACAGTGCGGTATCTCCTGTGCCATGGGATTTTGATCGTTCCAGGCCGGTCTCCTTGACCAAAGCTGCCGTTGCGTCCCGATAAACCTCCGGAGACCAGATCGGGCCACTTACCTTGAGTTCGGTCTGCAAAACCGCTTGGCCTGGTCCCAGTGCAATCTTGACCACGTAGACCGGCGCGTCCAGCGGTGATCCCGGCTTTTCCAGGGCACGCACGGAAAAATCTTTTTTGTCCGGCAACTGATGGTGCTTCGCATAAAACACCTGCTCCGCCAGATCGGACAAGATTGTCTCGACGATGAATTGTGATTCGTCCTGAAAGGGTGTCGTGAAATAGCCGGCCGGCTCGGTTTTTTCATTCGTCGCCAGCTCCACGGCTAAGGACGACTTGCTGTTGTCGAAGCGATTGCATCCGATGGCAAGTCCCATGACCAGCAAGACTCGGCCAAATCGACGGAATTGTTGTTTCAACATAGGCTGTGAATCGAGCAGCAACTATGCCGCAAAATGAGTCAAAAGCCTTTGTGGCTGAGGTGGTCCAGCGGCGCAGCTTAACTACCGGCCTTCACACCGATTGCCCCCATCGCTCCCAATCATTAGGGCGCATTGGTGCTGAAGGGAATTTCAGGGACCAAAAACCGGCGCCTCGCGCTGATCAATAACGAAACCTTTGTGGTCGGGGAAACCGCCGATGTCAAAGTCGAGGACCGCGATGTCGTGGTCTATTGCAAGGAAATACGCGACGACTCCGTCCTCATCACCGCGGATGACAAACCCATGGAGTTAAAGCTCAAGAATCACTAGAGAACCCATCTCATCAATGGCAGCACGCATCACTCCGTGCTCGCCGCAGTTGGGTTCAGGCTTTGGAATCCCCGGCAATTTCAGCGTTCGCAAACGGCGCGCACGGAGTGACGCGCCCTGCCAACACCGTTTGTGAGACGGGCTTTGGAAATGAACCGCAAGCGTTCGACCCCAAGGCGGGATGCGTCACTCTGCCAGCCGTGCTCGCGCGGCGTCGCGGAAGGACAGCTCGCCTCGGCCCGCAGAACTCGAATCCCAAGGCCGCGCTTTCCGAGGTTCGAAACCCGAAACCCGGAACTTTCGATTCAGCCTTTCGACGCGGCTGGTTTCTTCTTTTTGATTTTGATCGCGGCCTTTTTACGCTTGATGTAGCTCTTCCGCCGTTGCCGCTTCACCACTTTGTTGGATTGTTTGCTCATAAGAATCTTTACATTGTTACCGCGCGTTCCGACTTTGTAGCGGTCACTATGATAACTGCCTGGAACCGATACAACATCTATTTGCGGTGGGCGCTGATTTTGGCGTTGCTGGCCGGATGCCGGACCCAGGGCGACTCGAAAAAAAAGGTGGTTGCGACACTGCGGGTGCATTTGGAGGTCGTGGCGGACTCGATGGATTTCAGCACTCGCGTGCCGATTCTCCGGTCGAACCCGGTGATGGTGACGGTGGACAAAGCGCCGTTTCTGACGGAAGCCAACGTTTCGGAGGCCAAAGTGGTGGACGTCTTGGGCGGGTTTGATTTGCAGATTCAATTCGACCGCCAGGGAACCTGGCTGCTCGAATCCTATACGACGAGCAATCCCGGCAGACACTTCGCCATTTTCAGCACGTTCATGGATCAAGAAAAGAAGGCGGGCCGCTGGCTGGGCGCGCCGGTGGTTTCCCGGCGGATTTCCAACGGCCTGTTGTCCTTCACCCCGGATGCCACCCGGGACGAGGCTGAGCACATTGCCATCGAGTTGAACAATGTCGCCAAGCAGAACAAGAAAAAAGACAAATGGTAGGCGCCTGGCTGACAAGAAATCCGGGCGCGTCAGTCCCGCTGGTTTTTCTGCTCGCTTCCTGGCCCGCCGCCGCGCAGCCGTTCCAATTGCCGACCGCCAACCGCGCCCTGTTTGAACCCGGCGGCGAGGAACGGTTTTTCGTCGGCACAACGGGCAAACCCTGGACCAGCGGCTGTTTCGGCTGCGTGCGCAGCGACGGCTGGCAGATGCACGAAGGGCTCGACATCCGCTGTCTCCAGCGTGATGGGCACGGTGAACCCACCGATCCGGTGATGGCGGCGGCGGATGGAACCGTGGTTTACATCAATACCCGGCCTTCGCTCTCGAATTACGGGAATTACCTCGTCATCCGGCATTCAGTGGAGGGTTTGGAAGTTGACTCGCTTTACGCCCATCTGCGCGCCATGCAGCCGGGGATAAAGGCCGGCCGGGCGGTCAAGGCCGGCGAAACCATCGCCTTCATGGGCCGCACCTCCAACACGCACGAAGCCATCTCGAAGGACCGCGCCCACGTTCATTTCGAGCTTAACTTGTTTGTGAACGACCGGTTCTCGAGTTGGTTCCAGAAGACATCGCCAAATGAGCGCAACGATCATGGCGACTGGAACGGACAAAACCTCCTGGGCCTGGACCCGCGGCAAATCCTGGCGGCCGAGCGCGAGCCGGGCGGCAAATTCAGCCTGCTCGATTTCCTTCGCGGCCAGAATGAGCTTTGCCGGGTGATGGTGAGAAAAACGGATTTTCCCTGGCTGAAACGCTACGCGGCGTTGGTTCGCCCGAATCCGACCGCGCAACAGCAGGGAACCGCCGGTTATGAAATCCGCTTCAACTTCAACGGCGTGGCCTTCGAATTGACGCCTCGCGCCGAGTCGGAAATGAAGAGCAAAATCAAATACCAGCTTCTCTCCGTGAACGAAATCGAGTATCGCCAGAATCCGTGCCGGCGGCTGGTCGTGCGGAAGGGAAACCGCTGGGAGCTGGGTCCGCGCGGAATCGAAATGCTGGAACTGCTGACCTATTAACCCGGTTTGACGATTCCGACCACCACCGCATCCGGTTTCAGATACTGCTGCGCAGCGGCTTTGATCTGATCAAGCGTGACAGCCTCGTAGAGCGCGTCTTCGGCATCGAGATGCGCGTAGCCCAAGCCGTAAAGTTCGTCGAGAGCGGCGGCGGTGGCCAAAGTGCCGAGGTCCTGGCGGGCGATTTTCTTCTGGCCAATGATCTTGGCCTTGACGCGTTTCAACTCGGCCTCGGTCAATCCCTCCGCACGCAACCGCCCGGCTTCGTCCAGCAATTCCGTTTCCACCCGGTCCAGCTGCTCCGGCATTGTGCCGGCGTAAAAACTTAAATAGCCGGGAACGAGTCCAGGGAAATGCTGGGCGCCGACGTAGTAGGCCAGCCCCAATTCCTCGCGCACCCGCAGGAACAATCGCGAACCCAGGTCGCTGCAGGCTTCCTGCAACAGATCGAGCGCATAACGGTCGGCGTTGCGCAGCGTCGTGCCCGGGAAACCAAGCACGATCACCGCCTGCTTCTTGTCGCGAATCTCGACGACGCGACGCGAGGCATTTGCGTTTTGCGTTTGGTTGGCAATTTGCGATTGGTTGGCAATTGACAGGGGATTGGCTATCGGCGATTGGCTATTGGCTATAGGCAATTGGCTATTGGCTATTCCCCCGCCCCCCGGCGCCGTTGGATTGGATTTCCAGCCGGCGAAAGCTTTCTCCACCGCCGCCTTCACGTCTTCGGTTTTCACATCGCCGAAAACGGCCAGCACGCAATTGTTCGGGACTGCAAACCGTTCATGAAACGATTTCAGATCGGCCGCCGAAAGATTCTGAAGGCTCGGTTCGGTGCCCAGCGGATCGAGACCGTACCCGGTGTCGCCGAAAAGCGCGCGCCGCATCGCATTGCCGGCGCTCTTGAGCAACTGATCTTTCTGCGCCCGGATGTTCGCGGCCTGGACTTCGCGCTCGCGCTCCAGCGCCGGTCCGGGGAAGGTGGGATGCAGCAGCACGTCGGCGACCAGGCCGAGGCCGGCGTCAAAATCGCCGCTCATCACTTCCGCGCTCACGCCAAAGCTGTTGTTCCCGCCATAACTGTCCATGCTGCCGCCCACCGATTCGATTTCCCGGGCAATGTCTTCGGCGGAACGACCCTGCGTGCCTTTGAGCAACAGCTTGCCCATGAGCTGGGTGACCCCGCTGTTCGCGGCGGTTTCCGCCAGCACACCGCCCTGAAAAACGGCGCGGAATTCGACGAACGGCAGGCGATGATCTTCCTTCACCAGCAATCGCAGCCCGTTCGACAGTTCCAGTTTTTGAATGGAATGTTCCCGGCTCGTTACCGCTCCCGCCGCCGCCTTCGGGGCGGCGCCGGCCGGCAGCAGGGCGTAAAGCGTGCGGTTTTCCGGCGTGAGATATTGCCGGGCGACGCGCTGCAGGTCCGCCGGCGTGACCCGTCTTACCGCCGCGAGATAACGTTCGGAGAAGTTGAGATCGTTCGCCGCCAGCCAGCCGGAACCGAGATTCTGGGCCTGCCCCTGCATCGTCTTGCGCGCCGACAGCGTCCCGGAAATGAACTGCTTCACGGCCTTGTCGAGTTCAGCCGCAGAAACGCCTTCCGCTTTCATCAACTCGACTTCGGCCAGCATGGCCTCGCGGGCCGCCGTGAACCGGTCCGCATCCACCACCGCGCTCATGCCGAACAGGCCGGGACTGCCGGGGCTGTACGTCCAGGCGTCCACATGGTGGGCTGCGCCCTTTTTTTCGCGGACTTCCCGGTACAAGCGCGAACTGCGTCCGTAACCGAGCACCACCGCAAGCACATCGAGCCGCGGCACATCGTCGTGGCGCAGGTCCGGGATGTGCCACGCAAAATGCAAATGGCCGAGTTCGATCGCCGCTTCCTCGACAATCTCCCGCGGCGCGGTTTGTTTGGGTTCCTCCGGCAAAACGACCGGCGTCAGGGGCCGGGTTTTGTTCTTCTCGTAGGCGGCTCGAATCTGGCCGGTGATTTCGCCGGGCTGCACATCGCCGGCGACGACGTAGAACACGTTGTTCGGCGCGTATTTTTCCCGGTAATAAGTGGAAATATCCTGCGGCTTGAGTTCGTTGAAAATGGCCGGATAACCGATGATGGTGAAGCGATACGGGCTGCGGACATAGGCGGTTTCGAACAGACGGCGGCTCGAACGGCGGCCGGGATCGTCCTCGCCCATGTCCATCTCGCGGCGGATGACGTCCATCTCCTTGGCCAGTTCGTCCGCCGGCAGCGTGGCGTGCTGCATGATGTCGCAGAGAATGTCCACGGCGACCCGCGTGCCGGTGTTCGGCACGTCGATGTGATAGACCGTGCGGTCGAAGCTGGTGTAGGCGTTCATATAGCCGCCCGCTTCCTGCACTTCCTGGTCGATGCGGCTGCCGGGGCGCGTGGTCGTGCCTTTGAACAGCATGTGTTCGAGCACGTGCGACAGCCCCGCGCCGAGCCAGCCGCCTT
>CAZFOA010000111.1:0-11835 GCA_964520205.1 uncultured Verrucomicrobiota bacterium
GCCGACTCGCGCCATCGCCGCCACGAAGCTGCTCTCGCCTCGCTGACGGGCCGCTCAGGGATAGACATGTTGATAACTGACAAACGCGACGCGCTGGCTGTCCGGGGACCAGGATGGGACATTGATGGTGCCTTGTCCGCCAAACAGTTTCGCCAGGACTCGGATTGGACCGCCGCCGGCCGGCATCAAGCGGAGCATCACATCTTTGTTTCCCGGGTGGCCTTTGACGTCGTGGGGATAAGTCAGGAACACGATCCACCGGCCGTCGGGCGACGGGTGGGCGAACCAGTTATTATATTCGTCCTTCGTGACCTGCTCCTGCTCGCTGCCGTCCGGTTTCATCCGCCAAATCTGCATCAGGCCGGTGCGCTCGGAGTTGAAGTAGATGAATTTTCCGTCCGGGGAATAATCCGGGCCGTCGTCCGTGCCGGGCGCAGTGGTCAGGCGTTTCTCGTCTCCTCCGGCGAGGGGAATGGTGTAGATATCGAATTCGTTGTTTCGTTCGGCGCAATACGCGAGGGTTTGGCCGTCGGGCGACCAGCCATGCCAATAGGACGGGGCGTTGCTGGTGATTTGGCGGGGCGTGCCGCCGCCGATGGGCAGGACGTAAATGCGCGATTTGTTGTCGTGCCCGGTCTGGTCGCTGATGGCAAAATATTTGCCGTCCGGAGAAATTCCATGGTCATTGTTGCATTTAACGGCGGAACCGGTGTCGAGAAGCTGCGGTTGGCCGCCCGCCACGGGCAGCGTGTAGATCCGTCCTTTATTGTTGAAGAGGAAATATTGGCCGTCCCGCGACCAGTTGGGCGCTTCAATGTGGTCGCTGGTCTGATAGATGACCCGCCGGTCCGTGGAGGCGAGGGCAATCACTTCGAGCGTGCTGGCGATCGCGCCTGGGCTGGCTGCCGCGGGCGCGAGCGGCGAAATGTCCACGTCCGAGAACCGGGCCTCTTCCAGTGCGTTATCATCATGCGCGGAGACCGCCAGACCGGCATAGAACGGTTCGTTGAAGTGGATGCGGAACGATGCGCCTGCCGGGTGGAGCGTGCCGCCGGTGGTGGCAATGGACAGGGTGACGTAATCGCCGCGTTTCTCGAGGCGCAGCCGGGCCGGGCCGGTTTCGTTGGATTGGATTTCGTGCGTCAGGCCGCCGGGAGTTTCCCGGTACTGAAGGCAGACCAGTCCGTTTCCATGGAGCACCGCGTCCGCGTAGGGCGAATCGGGATCGAGGTTTTGTCGGAAAATCAGGCACGCCTTCCGGTGTGGCTGGGCGCTGGTGCCGGGCCAATCAATGTGAGCCGCCAGCGACGCGTCGCCCGACATTTTCTTCCAGACAAAATGAAAGGAATCATTCGTGAACCACATGTTTTGGCCGCCGCCGGCGACCCGGTAGGTGCCCTTGGCGGCATCGAATTCAACCGCGCCCGGTTTGCGCGGGTTTCCCACATCGTCCTGGCCGGAAAAGGCGCCCAGCTCGTCGGGTTTGCCAAACGCGAGCGTCAGGCTGAGGAAGAAACCGGCGAATGCGAGCAGGCTGATGATCATGTTCGATTTCATGGTTGTTGGTGATTGTGGGTTGAGCAGGCATCTACGCCGTGTAGGCGCCCGAGGCGGTGGTGCCGCCATGGCCGGTCCAGTTGGTATGGAAGAACTGGCCGCGCGGCTGGTCCACACGTTCGTAGGTATGCGCGCCGAAGTAATCGCGTTGCGCCTGGAGCAGGTTGGCCGGCAGCGAGGCGCTGCGGTAGCTGTCGTAGAACGCGAGGGCCGTGCCGAAGGCCGGGACCGGGATTCCTTTCTTTGCGGCGATGGCCACGGTGTTGCGCCAGGAGCGCTGGCAGAGCCGGACGGCTTTTTTGAAAAATGGATCCAATATCAGGTTCGACAACTTCGAGTTCTTGTCGAAGGCCTCCTTGATCTTGCCGAGAAACACGCTGCGGATGATGCAGCCTCCGCGCCACATGAGCGCGATGCCGCCGTAATTGAGGTTCCAGCGGTATTCTTTGGCCGCCGCCCGCATCAGCATGTAACCTTGCGCGTAGCTGATAATCTTCGAGGCATAGAGCGCCTGGCGGATGTCCTCGACGAGTTTTTTGGGGTCGCCTTTGATGAGGGGCTTCGGCCCTTTCAGTTTCCTGGCGGCGGCGAGGCGTTCCTCCTTCATGGCCGAGACCGAGCGGGCATAAACCGCCTCGGCAATCAGCGTGGTCGGAATGCCCAGGTCTTGCGAGGAAATGACCGTCCACTTGCCCGTGCCTTTCTGGCCGGCGGTGTCGAGAATTTTGTCCACGAGTGCCGATCCATCGGCGTCCTTATAGGCGAGAATGTCGCGCGTGATTTCAATGAGATAGGAATTCAACTCGCCCTGATTCCATTCGGCGAACACGTCGCGCATCTGTTCCGGCTTCAGACCCAGGCCCGTTTTCATCAGGTTGTAGGCCTCGCCAATCAACTGCATGTCGCCGTATTCGATGCCGTTATGGACCATCTTGACATAATGGCCCGCGCCGCCTTCGCCGACCCATTCGCAGCACGGCTGCGGCGGGCCGCCCGCGGGGTCGTCCACCTTGGCGGCGATGGCCTGGAAGATTGGTTTGACGTGCGGCCAGGCGGCGGGCGAACCGCCGGGCATGATGCTGGGGCCGTGACGCGCGCCCTCTTCGCCGCCGGAGACGCCGGTGCCGATGTAAAGCAGCCCTTTGCTTTCGACGTATTTCATGCGGCGCGCGGTGTCTTCAAACAGCGAATTGCCGCCGTCAATGAGGATGTCGCCCGGCTCCAGGCGCGGCAGAAGCTGCTCGATGAGCTCGTCCACCGGCGGGCCGGCTTTGACCATGAGCATCACCCGGCGCGGCTTTTTCAGCAGCGAAACCAATTCCTCGATCGAGTGTGCGCCGATGACTTTGGAGCCTTTGGCTTCTTTTGCGACAAACTCGTCCACCTTGGACACGGTTCGATTGAACGCGGCGACCGTGAAGCCGTGGTCGTTCATGTTCAAAATCAAATTCTGGCCCATGACGGCCAGACCCACGACTGCGATGTCAGCTTTCGGTTCCATGTTGCGTCTCCATTCGAGCGTCGGCTCGATTTGCGGTTACAATACAGAACCCATGCGCTCCTGCCAGAAGAATTTCGGCCGGACAGCGCAAGCTCACCCCCCGGCCTGAGGCGGGTGCCAGGCCGCGCCGGCAACCCATGGCTCCATCAGACTTCAGGCATGTCCGCCCAATTGCAGCCGCGGATCCGTCTCCAGCAGTTTCTTCAAATTGGCCCAGTTTGCTTCGTTCATGTCGTTGAACGCGTGCAAGTAAACCGCCACCGCCTCGGGCGGATATTTTGCCACCAAGCCATCCACGGCGGCCGCCAGTTTCACGTCGTCAACGCCGGCGGGCAGATCCTCGACGACCCCTTCCGCGTTTTCGATTCCGAGCGCGTTGAGGAAGTCCACCAGCATGGCCTTGTATTTTTTTACCAGCCACGTCCGGATCAGATTGCCCGCGACTTCTTCGAGCCCGGGGTGCGCCAAGGTCGCCAGCATGGCGGTGTGCCGTTGCGATTTGGCCTGCCGTTCGAGGAAAACCGGACGGACGTGGCGCGCTGAGGCGACGGCATTCATCGTGGCGCGGTAGGTGGGTTTCTCGGATTCAAAGGTGTAAGCGAGGATTTCCGTCGCCAATGCCGGCGACATGAAACCGATAAGTTCGTGGGAGGTCAGCATCTCAGGTTCAGAGTTTAAGGTTCAACGTTCAAGTCGGAGCTCAACCGATCGTCACAAGGGAGATTCTATTTTTTTTGGCCAGTTCTTCGCAAGCTTCCTGTTCGAGCAGCAGGGTCCGCCCGGATTCGATGGCCAGCGCCGAAATTCCGGCGGCGGCGCAGGTCTCGAGTGTTTTGGGGCCGAGGCAGGGAATGTCGAAACGCATGTCGTGGCTGGCTTTTGCCACCTTGATGGCGACCGCGCCGCCGTCTTTGCCCGCGAGTTCGCCACCCCGGGCCAGACATTTGTCGGTTCCTTCAAAACCTTCCACGGCCAGCACGGTGCCGCTCTTGACCACCACCAACTGGCCGATTTCGAGCCGGGATACTTCCTTGGCAATGCGGAAGCCGAACTCGACGTCGGCGCGCTGATCGCCGGATAATTTCGGTCCGAGTCGGAAATCATTCGCCGGCATCAACGGCTGCAGCCACGGGATTGCCGCGATCACTTCAACACCGTCTTTTTTCAACTCATCGGCGATCGCGCCGAAGAGGGTGTGCGCGTTTTTTTCTTTCAACCGAAGCAGCAGTCCCAGGGCACGGAGGTCGGGGCGGAGATCGAACAAATTTTTCGGGGCGATCTGGCCGACCATGACGCATTGCCGGACGCCGCGGTCGGTGAAAGCGGAGATTAACTTGGCGAGCTGTCCGACTTTGAGCCAGACGATTTCATCGACGGCGGAGGCGAGGGCCGGATCGGTTTCGCCTTCGAAAGCCACGGCGACCAGGCGCGACGCGCCCATGCGGCGGGCCTGGTCGGCAAACAGCCGGGGAAGCGAACGGTTGCCGGCGATGATGCCCAGGGGTTGTCCGGCGGGGTTCATAAGGCTGCTGGTGGGACGCCAGCAGCGCCCGGTTCCAGCCGTTTCAGCCGCGATGGGTTGAATTGTTTTAATTTTCGCACACGGATGTCCAATTTAATGGCAGGACGGTGGGCTTGTAAACCGGATACCGCAGTCGCTTAAGTCTCCGCTGGACAAGCCGATGATTACGCTAGTTTGCTGCTGTCGGGGAAAGCCGGTTTGTTTTCGGAGAGTGTTCGTATAAGGCATCTTACTTGCTATCCCAAAGCTGCATCGCATGAAAACCACTGACTACATGGCGTCCGGGGGAGCCGCGGGAAACGCCATCCTGATGAATCAAATGTCGAGAACCAAAAGCGGCGGCGCTCCGGATGACAAAGCGAAACCGGCCGGGGTTTTTCCCCTTAACTTTCTGACCGGTTCGCTATTGGTTACGGCGGCCACCGTTGCATGGACCTCGTTTAATCTCCTCCACGCCTTGCCGGGGAAGACTGGAATATCGGTGCTGGTCGGTCCGGCGCTGGTGTTCCTTTCATTTTCCGCCTGGCTCATCACCGCCCGGTCGCTGCTGCAATACAATCGTTCGCTGGCGGGCGCCGCGGAAGCCGCCAGGGAGATGGATCACATACGGCAGGAACGGGAGCTGATGCGGCTGATCGTCGATCACCTGCCGGACCAGATTTACGCCAAGGACCGGGAAGGGCATTTCCTGTTGAACAACATCGCGCACGCCAAGTGTCTGGGGGTCAGCTCTCCCGCCGACATGGTCGGCAAAAGCGATTTTGACTACTTCCCCAAGGAGATGGCCAGCCAGTTTTATGAGGATGAGCAAAAGATCATCGAGACCGGCAAACCCATCTTCAACCAGGAGCAATTCAAGGAAGTTCATTCCGAAGGCTCACCGGAGAAACGATGGTCTTACACCAGCAAAGTGCTTTGGCGCGACCGGGAGGGGAAAATCATCGGCACCGCCGGAGTCACCCGCGACATTCACGAGAATAAAATGACCGAGGAAGCCTTGCGCAAGAGCACGGAAAAGCTGCGGCAATTCTCCACGCAACTGGAGCGCAGCAACCGGGAGCTTCAGGACTTTGCCTACGTGGCGTCGCATGATTTGCAGGAGCCGCTGCGGAAAATCGTCGTGTTTGGCGAACGGCTCAAGGAAAAGTGCGCCGAGAGTTTTTCGCCGGAGGGACAGGATTATCTGGATCGCATGCAGAAGGCGGCCGCGCGCATGCAGGTGCTGATCACGGACCTGTTGTCCTTCTCGCGCGTGACGACCAAATCCCAGCCGCTCACCGCGGTGAATCTGTCAAAGACCGCCCACGACGTGGTGGGGGACCTGGAGGCGCGGATCGAACAGGTCAAGGGCCGCGTCGAGCTGGGACCGCTCCCGGTCATCCAGGCGGAGCCGTTGCAAATGCGTCAATTGCTGCAAAACCTGATCGGCAATGCCCTCAAGTTCCGCCGCCCGGAAGAGGCGCCGGTGGTGAAGGTCGAGGCGAAAATCTTTTCCGGACGCCGGCCCGGTGCGGCGCCCGATGACCCTGAGGAGGAATTGTGCCAATTGACGGTCAGCGACAATGGCATTGGTTTTGACGAGAAGTACCTGGACCGCATTTTCAATGTTTTCCAGCGGTTGCACACTCGCAGCGAGTATGAAGGCACGGGGATGGGGCTGGCTATCACCCGGAAAATAGTGATGTATCACGGCGGGGACGTTACCGCCAAAAGCAAACCCGGCCACGGTGCCACGTTCATCGTAACGCTGCCCGTGACCCATCCCAAAGTGAATAATGAGCAATGAACCAAAACTGAACCGAGACGGACTGACGAAGGACGGGAACATGATTACCATTTTGCTGGCCGATGATGATCCCGACGATCGCCAGCTCACGCGCGATGCGTTCAAGGAGAATCGGCTGGCCAACTCACTCGCCACCGTGGAGGACGGCGAAGAGTTGCTGGATTATCTGCATCGCCGCGGCAAATATACGGAGCTGGCGAGCACGCCGCTGCCGGGATTGATCCTGCTCGACCTGAACATGCCCCGCAAAGACGGCCGGGAGGCGCTCAAGGAGATCAAAGCGCACCCCGAATTCCGCCGGATTCCCATCGTGGTGCTCACTACTTCCAAAGCGGAAGAGGACATTCTCCGCACCTATGACCTGGGCGTGAATTCCTACATCACGAAACCGGTGACGTTCAAATCATTGGTCGAAATCGTCAAGGTTCTCGGCCGATATTGGTTTGAAGTGGTTGAGCTCCCGCCGGACGAAGGTTGATCTCTTCATGCACGATGCCCCCATCAAAGTATTGCTGGTGGACGACGACGAGGATGATTACATCATCGCTCGCGACCTGATTTCCCAGATTCGGGACCGGCGCTATCAGGTCGATTGGTTTAACAACTTCGCCGCCGGATTGGAGGCCATCCAACGGCGCGAGCATAACATCTGCCTGCTCGATTTTCGCCTGGGTGAATTCACCGGCCTGGACCTATTGCGGCAAGCGCGCCGGAATGGGTGCCGCGCGCCGATGATTTTGCTGACCGGCCAGGGCGACCACGAAGT
Source organism: uncultured Verrucomicrobiota bacterium (assembly GCA_964520205.1). Classification (GTDB taxonomy): domain Bacteria; phylum Verrucomicrobiota; class Verrucomicrobiia; order Limisphaerales; family BOG-1460; genus CAZFOA01. The sequence continues at coordinate 7,133 of CAZFOA010000111.1, forward strand.
GGATGTGGAAGCCATGCAAGCCGGCGCTGCGGATTACCTCGTCAAGGGCCAGCTCACCGCCGACACCCTGGAGCGCGCCATCCGCTACGCCATCGAAGGCGAAAAGGCCGAGGAAAGCCTCCGCCGCGAACGCGACCTCATCACCCGCATCACTGAAACCAGCCCCGTCGGCATCATCATGGCGTCCAGCGCCGGCAATATCACGTTTGCCAACCATAAAGCCGAAACCGTCCTCGGCCTGCCCAAAGAGGCCATCCCCCAGGGCGCCTGCAACGTCCTGGACTGGCTGCCCACGGACAGCGAAGGGAATTTGATCGCCTGCAAAGCATCGCCGCTCAAGCCGGTCCTGGACTCCGGCGCGCCGGTGCAGGACGTCCTCCTCGCCATCGAGTCGAACAACCGCCGGGTGCTGCTCTCGACCAATGCCGCCCCCCTGTTCGATGCCGCCGGCAAAGTCGATGGCATGGTCGTCACGGTCGAGGAAATCACCGACCGGCTGAACCTGGAAGCGCAACTGAGGCAATCCCAGAAAATGGAATGCGTCGGGCAGTTGGCCGCCGGCGTCGCGCATGACATCAACAATGTCCTGACCGTCATCCAGGGACACGCCGGGATTCTGCTCAATAACACCCCGCCCGGCGCCAGCACGGAGAAATCACTGAAACAGATTTCCGTGGCCGCCGAACGCGCCGCCCGGTTCATCCGCCAGTTGCTCATGTTCAGCCGCAAGCAGGTTTTTCAAACCAAAACCGTCGAGCTGAACGCCGTGCTCCGCAACCTGGAAAACATGTTGACGCGGCTGCTGGGCGAGGATGTGGCGCTGGAAACCCATTACAACGCGGATATCCCTCGCATTGAAGCGGACACCGGAATGGTCGAGCAAGTGGCGATGAATCTCGCCGTCAACGCCCGTGATGCCATGCCCAAAGGCGGCAAACTCACGGTGACGACTTCCTGCGTGTCGGTGGACGAGGAATACGTGAAGCATAATTCCGAAGCCATCGCCGGGCAATTCATCCGGTTGAGCGTCAAGGATACCGGCTGCGGGATGGACAACAAGACCCTGCAACGGATTTTCGAGCCGTTCTTCTCCACCAAGGAAGTCGGCAAGGGAACCGGCCTGGGGCTGGCCACGGTTTACGGCATCGTCAAACAACATCATGGCTGGATCGAAGTCGAAAGCGAACTCGGCGTCGGCACCACGTTCAAGATTTTCTTCCCCGCGGTGGACGCCGTCCCCGATTCGGCCACCGAATTCATCACCAAACCGGAGCCGATCCGCGGCGGAAAGGAAACCATTTTGATTGTCGAAGACGAACCGGGCCTTCGGGACATCGTGCAGGAGGTCATGCGCGAATACGAGTACCAGGTGGCTGTGGCCTCCTCGGGCGCGGAAGCCCTGCGCATCTGGGAGCAACACGCCGGCAAATTTGATCTGCTCCTGACCGACATGAAAATGCCGGGCGGCATGACCGGGCTGGAGCTGGCGGACGGATTGAAAAAGCGGAAGCCGGACCTGAAGGTTATTTACACCAGCGGTTACAGCGATGAGCTGACCGGAAAAGACCTGACACAGGACAACATGATTTTCCTGGCCAAACCGTACCTGCCGTCCCAACTCGCCCGCCTGGTGCGCAAATGCCTCGACGCTCCGACCAAGAACGGCGTGCTGGTCATGAGTTGAACCGGGATTTCCAGAGTATTGCTCAACGGATTGAGTTTAATACGCTACCCGTCGGCCCAAATTCTACAATAGCCGGGACTGATACTTTACCTGCGACAAGATCGGCCAATTGAAGACTGCGCCGGACAAGGAATTCGGCGGGGTGACCTACCGGGCGAAGAAATAAGAATGACGAGTAATTGCATTGCTTATATTTTAGATGAACTGATGAATCTTCTGGATATTCCAGCGTGCCGTTGATATACGAGAGCCCGGGACCGGGGATAAATGCCCGTCCAAAACCCTGGATCCATTGGCAGAGTTTGTTTGTTATGAAACTCAGAATTCTCTTTGCGGCGGCGTTGTTTCTCACTGGCCTGACGACTTCCCAGGCCAACATCACCAGCATCTCCTACACGGATGACGGCGATGGGGCCGTCAAGTGTCCCATATATACCTGGCCCGGCGGAACTGACGTTAGTATCTACGGCGATCAGTATTGGGGGCCGGGACATGTCCTCTTCGATATCGTCACTGACTCTTCGGGCGATCCGACGCTGACACTTGCGAACGCAATCGAGAACGATACGGCCTTCGCGTGGACCGGCTATGAGGTGGACATTTCGATGAACAAGACCTTTACGTTTTCGGGGCAAACGGTGACCTTGCCTGGAGATTGGACGGTGAGCAGTGTCGTGCAGCCTGGCGCTCCGATAGGTGGCATCTACACCGGGCAATTGTTTTTCACCGCCGGAACACCGGTTCCGGTCGGCGGGGAACTCGACTTCGCCTTCAAACTCACTTTCCTGGGAAGCGCTCAGTTTACCGAACAACTGGTGCCGGTCCCAGAACCCGGTGTTTTCAGTCTTCTCCTGGGTGGTCTCCTGCTCGTTGGACGCCGAGCCATGAAACGGCGTTAGCCGGAAGCCGGAAACCCTCGAATCCACGCCAACTCCGCGAACTTTCAAACTGGCGGAGAGAGGGGGGATTCGAACCTCACGAATTTCAGCGAAAACATTGGGAATTCTCACGACGACTCCCGATTGGACTCCCAAATTCAAGTCGCATCATGTCCTGGCCTGGCTGGCGCAATCACCGCATGGCCGAAACTTCCTGACCAACTCAAAGCGGCCATTCTCGCCATCGTCAGCTCGGCAATGTCTTCGCCGAGGGGTACACCATGAACTCCTCGCCCGTGATCTATGGCATGGCCGCCGCGACTAGTGCTGATTGGTTCCTTTTTAGGATTGTTGAGGCAAGAGTAAAAAGTATCCACCGTTCCAGCGGAGATTGAGAGATAGTTCGCATAGCAAGTTTCAATTGCTAATCGGTGTAAAAATTCCAGAACTCCATCCTCCCGCGCTTAGGACTTTGTTGGCGCCGGCGACGGAATTTCCGCCGCCAATGCCTCAGCCGGATAAGTCCAGATTTCCGCGAGCGTCGGATGATAATGCGGCATCGCGGCGAGTTCCTGGACGGTCATGCGTTTCGCCATCGCCGCCACGATTTCATGGATGAGTTCACCCCCCGCCGGCCCGACACAAGCGCCGCCGATGATTTCTCCGGTCGTCGGATCGGCCAGCAGCTTCACGAACCCATCTCTGGCTTCCATGATGAGCGATTTGCCATGGTCGCTGAACGGGTGGCTCGCCGTGCGATAAGCGATGCCTTGCGCCCGCGCCCGTTTCTCGGTCAGGCCAACCACGGCAATTTGCGGATCGGTGAACACGATTGCAATGAGCAGGCGGTCATCCATCGCTTTCATCCGATCGGGATGCGCCAGGTTGTGCGCGGCGGTTTCGCCCTGCTGAATCGCGATGTGGACGATTTCATGCAAACCCGTGCAATCGCCCGCAGCATAAATGTGCGGCACGGTCGTCTGCAGATGCGGATTGGTGACAATGCGGCCGCGTTCGAGCTGGACGCCGGCTTTGTCCAGTTCGAGTGACCCGACGTTGGGAACGCGGCCCAGCGCAAAGAGGATTTCCTCGGCCTGGACGCGCTTCGTTTCGCCCTGGTGCTCGAAAGAGATTTCCTTCAACCCGCCGAGCCGACGGGCGTCGAGAAGTTTCGCGCCGGTGTAAACCGTGATGCCCTCGCGGCGGAACACTTCGGTGATGACCTGCGCCGCGTCCGGGTCCGTTTCCCTCAGCACGTGATCGCTGCGCTGAATCAAAGTGACAGCGACGCCGAACCGGGCGAAGAACTGGGCGAACTCAAGCGCGATCGCGCCGCCGCCCAACACGATGAGCGACTTCGGCAGTTTCGACAGCTTGAGCGCCGTGTCGCTATTGAGGCAGCCGGCGGCGCCCAGCGAGGGCAGGGGATAGGGAGCAACCACCGAGCCGGTGGAAATGACAAAGTGACGTGCCGTTAACTTTTCTCCGGTGCTCAGTTCGACGGTGTGTGCGTCGGCAAAACGCGCCTGGGCGCGGATGAACTTGAACCGGCCCTGGGTGAGTTGTTGCGCCCGGAAATCGGCAAACTCCTTGATCAACGCATTCTTGCGTCCCATGACCTTGGCAAAGTCGAAACTCACGCCTTCCGTGCGGATGCCCCACGGTTCCGGATGACCGGCCAGATGCAGGACTTCCGCGGCATAGAGCAGCGCCTTGGTGGGCATGCAACCGCGCAGGATGCACAATCCGCCAATCTCCGCGCCGCCTTCAATGACAGCCGTTCTCAATCCTTCGCCCGCCGCCGTGCGCGCGGCCGCGTAACCGCCACTGCCGCCGCCAATCACCGCCACATCCACGTCGCAATCCCGATTCGGATTCATGGATCGAGGATGTCCCAGCAAACCGGTCCTGACAAGAAATCAGCGGGCGCCGGAATGGCTTTGATTGCGGAGTTGCCGCTGCCGTCACCGGTCAGATGGACGTGCGCCCGCTCACTCATTGGACCTCGCGTGAGTCATTCTCAAAATCTCGCAGCAGCCGACTTGAGGAGGCTCAAATCAAAAACCGCAGGCGGAACGATGCCAAAGACTTTTAACGCAAAGACGCAAAGACGCAAAGGCGCAAGGGTTTTGCCGACTCTA
>CAZFOA010000112.1:0-11828 GCA_964520205.1 uncultured Verrucomicrobiota bacterium
CTCTGCCAGGTGCGCGTGGCGATGCCGTTGTCAGTGCCCGCCAGATACGCCTTGGCGATTTGGAGATTGAGCACCGGCTGGCGCACGGCTTGATTCTTCGCCTCGATGATTTGCCGGGCCTCGTCCTTGTCGGTGGTCGCAAGGCTGGTGCGTTTGCCGGTGGTGGTGTCCACGCAATAGAATCTGTCTCCCCGAATTCCTCGACGGATTAAGCGGTAACGTGTCTTCATGGTTTTCACGCAACCGCGAGGATAAATGAGGCCGGTCCCGAAGAGTTAGCGAGTAAGCGGCGAGTAAACGCCGGTTGCGCTGAGTTCTTACGGAGTAGCGAAACTGGTGTCCGTTTTGGTGTCCGTTGCGGACTCCCTTCCTCCTAAACCAAAGCTGCACACGCAGTTAGAATTGGAGGCGAGGGTCGGAATCGAACCGACGCATAAGGCTTTTGCAGAGCCCTGCCTTACCACTTGGCTACCCCGCCGTCTTGTCGTAAAAGCTTAGTTTGATGCACCTCTAGCGCAAGTTCAACCTTTCAATCCTGGCTTTTTGAATATCCAAGAAGTGCCCGCTTCTCCCACAACTCGTCCGGCTTGAAGAGCCCGGCCGGCGTAATAATTCCGGTGATCAGGTCCGGCGGGGTCACATCGAACCCCGGATTCCGCGCGCCACTTGTCGGGTTGGCAACGCGAACGTACTGCGATTTGCGATTAGTGATTTGTGATTTGTGATTTGTCAGTACGCCCCACGCTCCCAATACCTCGCTCTCGCTCCGCTCCTCAATAGGGATGTCGAAGCCGCGCTTCAAATTCCAGTCGATCGTCGAAAGCGGAATTGCGACGTAAAAAGGTATGCCATGGCGCTTTGCCAAAACCGCCTTGGTGTAGGTCCCGATTTTGTTCGCCACTTCGCCCGTGCGACCCAGGGTGCGGTCGCTGCCAACGATGACAAGGTCAATCTCACCGCGCTGCATCAAATGCCCGGCGGCATTGTCGGCAATGATTTGATGCGGGATCTTCTGCTGCGCCAGTTCCCAGGCCGTCAATGTGGCCCCCTGCGACCGCGGCCGGGTTTCGTCGCAAAAGACATGAAATCTTTTTCCCTGGGTCTGGGCGGCGTACATCGGAGCCGTGGCCGAGCCCACGTCAACAAATGCCAGCCAGCCCGCGTTGCAATGAGTCAGGATTCTCATTCCGTTGCGGATCAGTCTGGCTCCGTGTTTGCCGATTTCTTGACAGTGGCGCACGTCCGCCTGGGCGAACTCCTCGGCGGCAGCCAGCGCGAGCGCCTGTCGCTCTTCCACGGTCGGACCGGTGCGCATCACAGCGCGCACCTGGTTCATGGCGTTGAGGGGATCAACAGCCGTAGGCCGGGCGGCCTTGAGAGTTTTGTAAACGGTCTCCTCGTGTTTTGAAAACTTGGCGAGGTCGCGTCCGGAAAAGGCCCGGACACCCTGGGCCAGGCCGTAGGCCGCCGTGGCGCCGATGGCGCCGGCGCCGCGCACGATCATGTCCCGGATCGCTCGGGCGGTCTCGCGAAAGTCACGGGTCGCCACAATCCGGAATTGGTGGGGCAGGAGTCGTTGCTCAATGAGCCGGACGGCATTGCGCCGGGCATCAAAGGTCACGGTGCGGAAATGCCGGACGCGTCCGCGCAGGGTGACATTCATGAATTTGGATTGGATTTGAGCCGGGGCTGAGGTTTCAAATTGCGCTGACTTTCATCTTTCGGATTTGGTCTTTGATCGTCCGGTAAAGCGGATGTTTTCGCAATTTGCGTAAATCCGGGTCCCGGGCCAGCCACTTGAAGTCGCGATACCCGAGTGACAAAGCCCGTTCGAGGGCCGTAACGGCCCGGTCCACCCGGCCCGCCAGCGAGTAACTGCAGGCGAGATTGTAATAGACGAGCGGGTTGCGGGGTTCGAGCCGCGACAGCCGTTCATCGACTTTGAGGCCATCCTCGAACTGCCCGCGTTGGGTGTAATGGTCTCCCAGCAGTTGGAGGGCTTCGATGTAGCCGGAGTCACGTCGAACGACTCCTTCCAAAAACCCGATTTTGACATCCAGCGCCCGGGTTTCTTTGCGGGACAATTTCTTTCTGACACTGCTCTTTCGCGGCATACGACGGCATGAATTGTTTCCAAGCAGGATTCGCAAGTCAAGCGTTGGAGCGTGTGGGTGGTGCGATTGGGAGTGATGGTCATCGTAGCGCAGATTGGTATTTCGCAGGGGTTGGCGCATATCGAACGCCAGGAATTGCGATGCCGTACCGGATGCCATCCCGCCTCGGCGAAGCCTCCGGCGCAGCCGGGGTCGGCGACGCCGCAGGCAGTCTGTCTGCGTCACAGTGGATTTGCTGACCCTCACCTGGAATCAGACCCGGGCCTGGGTGGTGGGGCGAGCGAGCCGGCTCGTCAGGGGCCTCGCCCCACCAGACTTTACCACCAGCAGCGCTTGACTCTGGAGCTTTTCGTTGGGCTAATCGGTCACGACGCGGCTTGGCGGGGCGCAGCATGAAAAAATGTATTTTACTGCGCGGCTCAACCCTCTTTTAATGCGCCTGCATCCTGAGTCGGGGCAGACTCGACTCGCAACACTATGAATTGCTTCGTTACGGGCGCGTCAGGTTTTATCGGGGCAAACCTTGTGCACGAATTGGGTGCGCGCGGGCACCACGTCAAAGCACTGTTGCGCCCCGGCAGCGACCACCGCGGTCTGGAGGGCGCAAACTTCGAGCGCGTCGAAGGCGACATCAGCGACCGGGACAAACTCAAGGCAGCGATGGCTGGGTGCGATTGGTGTTTCCATGCCGCGGCGAGTTATCATTTATGGCTGCGTGATTACCGGCCGATGTACGCGGCAAATGTCGAAGGCACAAGAAACACAATTGAGGCCGCGGCCGCCGCGGGTTGTTCGCGCATCATTTATACCAGTACCGTGGGATGCATCGGTCTGCCGCAAATGTTTCGAGGCGCCCTGTATCCGCCCACGGACGAATCCGCGCCCGTCAAGGAGCGCCAGCTTTCCAACCATTACAAGATTTCCAAATGGCGCGCGGAAAAGATCGCCCGCCAATTTGCCGCGCAAGGTGTTCCCGTCGTCATCGTCAATCCCACGGCGCCTGTCGGTCCGCGCGATGTCAAACCCACCCCCACCGGCCGGGTCATCGTTGACTTCCTCAACCGCAAAATGCCCGCCTACCTCGACACCGGCCTCAATTGGGTCCATGTCCGCGACGTCGCCGTCGGCCATATCCTGGCCGCGGAAAAAGGGCGGGTGGGCGAGCGCTATATTCTGGGAAACGCCGAAGGCAATTGGGACATGAAACAAGCCCTCGCTGTTCTTCACGAAATCACAGGCCTTCCGGCCCCTCGACTGCAAATTCCCTACGGCCTCGCCCTGCTCGCCGCGTGCGGGGACGAATTCATATCCAAATTCAGCGGCAAACCGCCCCGAGTTCCCCTCGCTGGCGTCCGCATGGCCGCCCACAAAATGTATTTCAACCCGGCGAAGGCAATTCGCGAGCTGGGATTGCCACAAACACCGCCCCGGCAGGCACTGTCTGACGCAGTCGAATGGTTTCGCCGGAATGGGTATGTAAAAAGATGATGCCTTTGCCGGGTGGGACGGCATTTGGGAAAGCGCGGGAGCGGAAGCGGCCATGGTTGCCCTGCGTTCCGAACCAGCCTGCGCAGGAAGTCAGAGCGGTTACAACTTTTATGTAGCGCAGACATTCTTGTCTGCGGGTTTGCGGGACATTCTTGTCCCGTGTTTCATCAGCACGAAAGAGGCGACTGGAAAGTCGCCTGAACCCGCAGGCTGGAAAGCCTGCGCTACGTAGTAACTGGAAATGCTCTAGAACCTCCTTGCGCCGGCGGCGGGGTCTGGCCGGGGGATCGACCCGCGACCGGGCCAATTAAAACGAGCGGGCCGGGATCGGCGGCCGACAGAGTGCGCGGGTGGAAGCGCGCCAGAATTCATTCAAATTCATTTGCGCGCCACCGCACTGGTTTGCAGCTTGCTGGTTAATCTGCCAGAGTCAATTGAACTGAATTGAGGTTGATGGCTTTCCAGCTTGCGGTGTCTTTCGCCCGGACTTTCACTACCAGGCCGCCGGGCTGTTTGATCTGGATTTGACCCAGGTCGACTTTCTGGAATTTTTCCCAACCGCCGGTCACGGGAGCCTGGGCGCTGATTTCTTCGCCGCCGGCTTCGACGACAAAACTGGCGTCGCCATTGAGCGTGGCCACCATGGCGCTGACCTTGAAAACGCCGGGCTTGGAAATTTGCGCCGTCCAGGAGACCCACTCCTCAGCCTTGTCCCAGTAGCCGATGTCCGGCAAGCCACCCTGCTCTTCCAGCTTGAGTTGGCCGCCGTGAAGTTCAGCATCGGTGGCGGACAGAGTCAGATTGCCTTTGGCGTCAGGACGGACCACCGTGGCAGTCGCAGGCGGCGTCACGGGCTTCAAATTGCTGCCGCTGATTTTCAGCGCGCAGGTGAGGTCGCTGATTTTTTGCGCGGGCAATTCGACGGTCAACGCGTCGGCGGTCTGCGTAAACTTCAATCTGCCTTTGTAACCGAGCAGATCGACCCGCTTGATATTGTTCACGCCAGAGTTATCCGTTCTGGCGAGCGACTTGATGACGACTTTGCCATCGGCCGGCCAGCCCAGAGCGATCGCGTAAAGCGTTTTGCCTTTGGTGGTGAAGCGGATGTCCTTGGCCGAGTATTGAAAGTTTTCCTTGAACGCGCCGCCTTTGACCTGCAGCGGGCCTTCGCCGTAAACCAGCCATGGACGCGTGCCGTAAATCGCCTCGCCGTTGACCGCCGTCCAACGGGCCAACTGGTGCAGCATGGTTTCGACCTCCGGATCGAGCGAGCCATCCGGGCGGAGCACGACATTGAGAAGCAGGTTGCCGTTCTTGCTGGTGATATCCACGAGCATGTGGACCGTCCAGCTCAACGGCTGGTATTTCCAATGCCGGTTGTAAAACCAGTCGCCGATGGAGGTGTCCGTTTGCCACGGATGCGGATTGATGCCGCCGTTGACGCCGCGTTCGAAGTCCTGAACCCAGCTGCCGTCGGACGGTTGTTTGCAATTGTAGACCGCGGTCAGCTTGCCGTGATTATGCTGGATACTGTCATTGTAAAGATTGGCGATCTGGCTCAAACCCACTTCGTTGCCGAAGGGCACCGGGCCGTCGCTGTAAAGCAGGTCGGGATGGTAGGTATCGACAAGTTCCTTGATTTCATTGAACCACTGCTGCTGCCATCGCGGGTTGGCGCTGTACCATTCAGCCTTATCGCCGGGGTCCTTGGGGAAATGGTAGAGATCCCAATAGTTTGAGTTGGCCCCGTCATACGGCACACCCGCCAACGGCCCGGTTTTGTCGGCTTTGTGGCTGTCCTGGAACCAGACGAAACTGGCGCCGAGATGTTCGGAGACGCCGAAGGGCAAACCATTTTTCTTTGCCGCCTTTTGCCATTCGCCAACCACATCGCGGTGCGGGCCGTAGTTCACGGCATTCCATTTATGCAGCGGTGAATTCCACAGGAAAAAATCATCGTGGTGCGTGCCCATGCTGACGAAGTATTTCGCGCCGGCCTTTTGGTAGAGCGCCATGAGCTTTTCCGGATCCCACTTCTCGGCTTTCCACAACGGGATGATGTCCTTCCAGCCGTTCGTGGACGGATGACCGAAGCGCGCGAGGTGGTCTTTGTAATCGGGCGAGCCTTGCTGATACATTTTGCGCGCATACCAGTCGCCTTCCATCGGCACGGCCTGCGGCCCCCAATGCGCCCAGATGCCGAACTTGGCGTCGCGAAACCACTCCGGACACTGATACTGCTTGAGCGATTCCGCGGTCGGACTGAACGGTCCGGCGGCAATTGGAAGCTCCATGGGTTTGGAAGGCGCCGGCGCAATGTTTTGGGCCGGCGCTTGAGCCTGGAGGGTCAAGGTCGATAGCATCGCAAGCGGGCAAATCCACAGCGAGTGCCGCAACGGGGAGAGGGCCGGAATAGTCATAAGTTTGGTCGTTCTACTTGTTTCGCGTTGTTCTGTCATTGCAAATCATTATTGCCGAGCCGGCATCCCATGCGCCGCGTCCGATTCAGGTTTGCCGCCATGGGATGGGCGTAAAAACCCGCTGCCCTTTTGACGAATCAGCTAATGGGAACCCGTGCCGGGCGCCGGTCCGCTTTTCGTCGGGGTCACGGTATTGATCCTGCCGCTCGCGTCGAAGGTCAACTCATCGATGCAGACCGAGCGGCGGAAGGTGTTCCCGTTCGAGAGTTCGCTCGTGTGATAGAGGACATACCATTTGCCTTTGAACTGGACGACCGAGCCGTGTTGCGTGACGCTCGCAGCGTGTTCCATCACCTTTCCGGCATAGGTGAACGGGCCCATGGGGTGATCGCCGATGGCATAGACCTGCGTGGACTCACGCGCCCAGCCGTTCGAGTAAATGAAATAGTATTTTCCGGCGCGTTTGAAGACGAAGGGCGCTTCGCCATAACCTTCGGGCAGGACAGGATCCTTGCCGGGGGCCGCCTGCGGAACCGGCTTTCCTTGCGAGTCGAGAAGCGAAACAGTTTGGAGGCTGCCAGCCAGTTCAGTGAGGGAGGGACGAAGCTTCACGACCTTCGGATTGCGGCAGCCGAAATACAGGTAGGCCTGGCCGTCATCGTCCAAAAGCACTGCAGGATCAATTGGCTCCAGACCCGCGTCAGGGAGCACGGCGTTGTCGATCAGGGCCTTTCCAATTGCATCCTTGAACGGCCCTTCGGGACTATTGCCAACCGCGACGCCGATCTTCGTGCGGTCCACCGGCAGAAAAAGGTAATACTTGCCGCTCATTTGGACGCAATCCGGCGCCCACGCCCATCGGCTCGCCCAGGCGAAATCCTTCACGCGAAATATCGAGCCATGGTCTTTCCAGGTGACCAGGTCGGCGGTCGAGAGCAAGCGCCAATCAACCATGTCCCAGTAGGTGGCATCCGGCTCGTCGTGCGAGGTGTAAACGTAGAGCCGGCCGCCAAAGACCCGGCCTGAGGGATCAGCGGTGAAGATATTCGTGACCAGCGGATTCCCGCCCAACGCAACGGAGGAGGCGATCGAGCTGCCCAGGAGCAGCAACAGGGAATATTTTAGAAAGCTCATAGACAAGTGGATTGAGTGTAACCAAGCGCAGGAAGCGAGGCAAGCAAAGCAATTGGCCGGTAGTGGTACCTTTTGCTGTTTTTGGTGGGGCGAGCGTCCTCGCGAGCCGGCCTTGGCGCGTCGAAGTGGAGCGAAGCCGGCTCGTCGGTAGCCTCGCCCCACCAAAACGTACCACTACCAATTGGCCGGCAGTGGCTGAATTTGGAGATCTCGGAGCGCGGAGCATTGCTCCACCAGGATATGCATCGAGTACACGCGGAGCAATGCTCCGCGCTCCCGTCAGATTGAGACACTGCCAATTCGCCAAAACCGGCAACGCGCCACTGCTGCCTTCGTGCGCCGATGGGATGTCCTGGCATTACTCGCGGGAGTTGCGGACCCATTCCGCTTTAAAAGTGTAATCGCCTGATCCGACCCGATAAGACGCATTGGAGACAGAGTGTTTCACAAGCGTAACTCCTTTTGCTTTCGCGATGGTTTTCCCATTTTCGGTCACGGACCCGGCTTTGCGGGTTGGGAGATCAATCGTGGCAGTGGCATTGGGAGGAACGACAACGTGGAGGGTAACGGTTTTGCCGGCAAGCTTCCATTCGCTGACGATTTTTCCGCGAACGGAATTGTAGCCGGCGTGCGCCTCGGTGAGATCACCCACGAGGTTGGGATGAATGATGAAATGTTTAAAGCCGGGCGATTGTGGATCCAATTGGATTCCCGCCAGGTCGTGGTAGAACCACTCGATGATATGGCCAAGCATAAAGTGGTCTCGTGAATTGCTGCCATCCCAGCCTTCAGTGAGCGCGGTTGCCCCTGTGTTCAGGATGCAGCCATAACCAGGCCGGTTGGTTTGGCTGTGGAGATCGAAGACCACGTCCGAACGCCCGGCGTCAGCCAGGGCGCGCAGGAGGTAGCGGTGGCCGATGTCGCCGGCGGTCAGGCCCTGCGAGCGCACGTTGGCAACCAGCGCCGCGACGACGGAGGCCTGGTGGTTGGAATCCACCAGACCCATCACCAACGGAATGGATTGCGCGGTCTGCGAGCCGGTCGAGTAACAACCGTTGGTGGCCGAGTAAAACGAATGGTTGAAAGCGGTCCGTATATTGGCAGTCAGCGAGTCGAACTGAACAGCGTCGTTGGTCCGGCCAAGAATCCGCGCCGCTTGACCGAGGATTTGAGCGTCCTGGTAGAAAAATGCGGTAGCCGTCAGCGCCACGGGAGTGAGTTGCGCGCCGCCCGGCGGATTAGGACCAAGATCATACCAGTCGCCCAACCCGCGATTGAGGATGCCGCCGGAGGCCTGGCTTCCGAGATACGCCACATAGTTCGACATCGCCTGGTAGTGGCGCCGGAGCAAGGTGTCATCGCCGGTGAATTGATATTGTTGCCACGGGACAAGGACGACCGAGCTACCCCACTCGGGCGAGTCGCGAAATCCACCGCTGAACACGGTATATTCCGGCGCGATATCGGGCACGAGTCCGTTGGCGAGCTGGGAGTCCGTCATGTCGTCCAGGGTCTTGGAGTAGAGCCGGGCGATATCCCATTCATAGCGCAACGACGGGCCGTGCAGATGGTATTGCTCCAGCCATCCCAGGCGTTCGCGGTGGGGACAATCGGTGAGCAAGCTCACCATATTGTTGCGCTGCGCCCAAAGGATGAGTGTGCGGGTGCGGTTAAAAAGATCGTTCGAGCACGAGAACTCTCCGGCCTGCGCGGTGGCGCTCTGAATGACCACGCCCTGCAAATGATCCACCACCGGCAGCTGGGAGAAACCGGGCGCGGCGATGAGTTGGACCTGAAGGAAGCGGCAGCCTTGGTAGAAGAAACGCGGGAACCAGGTTTCCGTGCCATTGCCGGCAAGAGTGTATTGCCAGTAAGCCGAGCCGCCGCCGCAGGAACCGCGATCAACCGTGCCATTCGTGTGGGTTAATTCAGCCGGAGTGATCCGGATCATGGATCCCGCCGGGCCGTGGGCCGTCAGACGCGGAATGAGCGAGGCATTCTGGCCCAGATCGTAAACGATGGCGCTGGAGGAAATGGTGTTGGTTTGAATGGGCTGGAGCGTTTGGATGGCCTTGATCAGCGGTGCGGCATGCGATGTCCCGCGCAGAATTCCTCCCGGCCCATGCGTCAAGACGGGCGGCGACCAGGCCGAAGCGTTGAAACCGGCCTCATTCCAGCCGGCGGGCAACCGTCGCGCATCATAATCTTCCCCGCCATAGACACTCGAAAACGTGATCGGCCCCGGCGTCGTCAGCCATTGCCCGTCCGTCGCAATAACCTGACTCGTGCCGTTCGCATAAAACAAATGCAACTGAGCGATCAGTTTGGGCGGCCCGAACGATCCCGTGAACTTGGCGTAACGCGGGCTGGCGGGAACAATATTGTACATGCCGTTGCCCAACATGACCCCAAGGGCGTTGCGGCCGTTGGTCAGACACGAGGTGATGTCGAGCGTGTCATAGAGGCAGGTCTTGTCATACTTGCTCCAGCCGGGAGCGAGCAGCGCGTCACCCACCTTGCTGCCGTTGGCGGACAACTCGTAGTGACCGAGTCCGCAGATGGAGATCAGCGCCCGTTGCAAGCCCGGCTGAACCACAAACTCACGCCGGAAAATCGGCAGTCCCGGCTGTGTGTCGGGTGCGCACAGCCATGCACCCTGCCACTGGGTTGGATCCAGCAACCCCATTACCCACTGTGCCGGGGAACTCCACGCCGACACCTTGCCCGTGCCGTCCCAAACCCGCACCTTCCACCAGACGGCTTGGTCGGATTTCAGCGGACTGCCTGCATAAGCGATCGGATACGTCTGATCCGAAATGATCTTGCCCGAATCCCACAGATCCCCCTGATCTTTCGCGAGCAACCCGGGCGAGGAAGCGGCGAGCACCTGAAAGGCGCTCTGGATCAAGCCGCGCGCAGATTTGTCACGGGATTCCAAAATCCAACCCAGCCGCGGATTGGTTGAATCGATTCCCACCGGGTCGGCACAGGAGTCGCATCGCAGGCGGGCCGGAGCAATGCTTCCGAAGTTCGCTGCATTTGAGCCAGGCAATCCGAGCGCGCCCATCATCAGGATCAGCAGAAGGCGCGAGGCGGTGTTCATGCACTTCAGATTGCAGAATTGGGGTGGCAAAAACAATCAATACGGAACAGGATGACAAACCTTCTGCCTGAACAGTGGATTTGCCGACCCTCACTGGCAACTGCGCTCTCGGATGGGAGCCGGGTTTGACATCATGCGGCAAATTGGCCATTTTTGCCAGGTCGGCGAGCACTGCTGAACGCTTGCCGCATCCCAGGGTCCGATAGTGAGTGCTGTCGGAGGTCAATCCGGGTGGTCGGGCCGCCATCCGAAGAATTGAATTGCTTTGGCGCAATGAAGCACTGGATACCGTGATTGCCTATGACCTCCGTTGAACTCCTCGCCACCGTGCTGTTCGGATTGGCCGTGCTGCACACGTTCTGCGTGAAGCGCTTTGCCCATTGGGCGCGCCAGTTTCCGCCCGGTTCGGTGAGCGAAAAGCTCCTGCACCTTCTCGCGGAAACCGAAGTGGTGTTCGGACTGTGGGCAGCCATGCTGTTCCTCGGCATCGCCGCTTTGAAAGGTTCATTCCATGACGCGGTGAACTACGTCGAGGGACTCAACTTCACCGAACCCAAGTTTGTTTTCGTCATCATGGTCATCGCCGCCACGCGCCCGGTGGTCGGGCTGGCGGAGAGGCTCATCTCGCTGGCGGCACGGCTGATTCCGGCGCGCGAGAATGTGGCGTTCTACAGCGCCGCGCTGTTTCTCGGGCCGCTGCTGGGGTCGTTCATCACCGAGCCGGCGGCGATGACGCTGCTGGCGCTCCTGCTCAAGCGCCGCTATTTCGACCGCGGCATCAGCCGCAAGCTGGCGTATGCCACGCTGGGACTGCTGTTTGTCAACGTCTCCATCGGCGGCACGCTGACGCATTTCGCCGCGCCGCCGGTGCTGATGGTGGCGGCCAAGTGGAATTGGGGCTTCGCGTTCATGTTCGAGCATTTCGGCTGGCGGGCTGCCGCAGCGAGCGGTGTTTCAACTGCCATCGTCGCCGCCATCTTTTGGAGGGAACTCAACGGGCTGAAAATCGAGCGGGACGCCGGCGCGCGAGTGCCGCCCTGGTTGACCGCCTTGCACGTGGTGTTCCTCGCGCTGGTTGTCGCCTTCGCGCGTTATCCGGTCGTCTTCTTTGGAATCTTCGTGTTGTTCCTCGGCCTGGTGACGGCCACGCGGCAATATCAAGAGTCGCTCAAGCTGCGCGAAGGATTGCTGGTGGGCTGCTTCCTCGCGGGCCTGGTGACGCTCGGTTCATTGCAGGCTTACTGGATCAGGCCGCTCATCCAAAACCTCAGCGGCAATGCCCTCTTTTTTGGCGCCACCGGTCTCACGGCCATCACCGACAACGCGGCGCTCACCTATCTCGGGTCGCTGGTGGACTGCATCCCGGATGAATTGAAATACGCGCTTATGGCGGGCGCGGTCACTGGCGGCGGATTGACGGTGATCGCCAACGCACCCAATCCGGCGGGTATTGGCATTCTGCAAGGCGCCAAGGTATTCGGCGGAGAAGGCATCAGCCCGCTCGGCCTGTTCCTCGGCGCGCTGGCACCCACGGCGGTGGCGATCGTCTTCTTCTGGTTGGTGCGATAG
>CAZFOA010000113.1:0-11770 GCA_964520205.1 uncultured Verrucomicrobiota bacterium
GTAACCCAGCAAGATTGAGGCAGGGGAATGATCGGCAGAGGAATAAGGCCAAGGCTTGGTTGGGCATGACTCCATTCCCGTGCCGTTGATTCCTCTGCCAAATGCCTTTTCCGGTTCCGCGCCGACGGCGCGGCATCTTTGTAGTTCATCCGCCGAAAGCCACGGTTTTGAGTTCCTTTTCGGGCCGGTTGCGTGTTTACTGCGCGTGAAATTGTCGCGATGAAACTCCTGTTTTCCGAGCAGAAATCCGATTACGACCACTACCAGTTTCCGTACGCGATCTGGGCGGTGCCGGAGGCGGGCGAGCGGCCGGCGGACATTTTCAACGCGGGCTTCCTGCCGTCCTCGCGCGACCTGGACCGCTTTTACCTCTGCCGCCAGGTGCGGGTGAACCTGGCGAAGTTCAAGCCTTCGTCCGAGAACCGCCGCATCCTGCGCAAAGGCGCGGGGATCGAGGTGAAGCTGGTTGCGCGCGACAAATTCGACTACACGCCCGAGCGCCGCCAGTTTTTCAAGACCTACGCCGACATCAAATTCGGCAAGGACGTGATGAGTTTCGAGCGGCTGGATTCGCTGTTCGACTCCCCGATCATCTCGCATTTGCTCGTGTTCAACGACGTGAAGACGGGCAGCGAAATCGGCGTGGCGACGATTTACGTCGAGGGCCGGGAGTTGGCCTATTATTACTACGCGTTCTACGACCTGAATTATTACGCGCGCAATCTGGGGATGTTCATGATGACCTCGGCGGTGGAGCTGTTCGCCGGCCGGGGCAGCCGGCAGCTTTACCTCGGGACCTGTTACTCGCAAAACGCGCTCTACAAAACGCAGTTCGCCGGCGCGGAATTCTTCAACGGGTTCCGCTGGTCGGACGATCTGGACGAACTGAAATTCATCATCAAACGCGACCAGAAGGAGCTCCACCAGCACCTGCTCGAGACCGGGGAATACCGCGAGGAATTTTACCGGGGCGATCTGGAAAGAATCACGGACGCGAGCGAATTTCGGGTGAAATTGAAATGAGCCGCCCAGGTCAATCTACCGTTTGGATCCTGTTTCACCGTCCAGTGCTTCCGCATCGAGGCGGCAGCCTGGAGTTTGAGCGTGTCAATGGTGGTGGACAACACGGCGTCGAGCACAGCCGAGGGGTCGAATGAAGACAGTCCCCCGCGAAATCATCGAAGAAGTCTGGGAGCGCCAATGCACGCTCGGCGAAGCGCAGGTCCAAGACCTAATGCGACAGTTCATGGACGAGCAGCCCGCCGTCGGCCTCTACCTGGCGGCCCACGACGAAAAACTGGGCGACGAGGCGGACCGCAGCCAATTGATCCCGCTGGCATCGACGGTGTGGGAAGCCATGACCCTTGTGCGTGGACGCCGGCTCAAAATGGTGCGACCGAACGTCGTGATGCGGGCTGATCAGAAGAACATCCGGATGCTGGAACACCTGGAGGAGTTGTCGGAATTCGAGTGGCGTGAAAGCGTGCTGAGCACCTTTGGCGGCCACAATCAACAGCCGTTGCTCGTGTTCTGCATCGAAATCCTCATGGCCGACGACGAAGAAGCGCCTGAACTCGCCCCCGAACGGATCGGAATGGAAAGTATCTTGCTCAAAACCGTCATCGAATGCTTCGACCAATAGCTGCCCGGCGCCACGGTCGACTGCCAGCTTTCGGCCGGAACATCGCCGGAATCAGGACCAAACCCGGCATCGCACATGAGAGCTTCGCCGAGAAGCCGGATAAAACTTTTTAACCACAGATGGACAGGATTTTTCACAGAAGGAAACGGAGGTAACGAAGTTTCGGATCTGACGTTCTTTATTCTCTTTGTTGCCTTCTGTTGAAATTTCCAAATGGTCGGACTCGATTCGCAGACGGGAGTTTGGACGCCAACCCCCGACATCGGATGTCGAGAAAGCTTGGGCGAGTTCGCGCGCACTTGTTTTGGGGAGGAATCGAAGGCACGGTTCGCGGGGACACTCGCCCCGCCGGCGGCGGCCGGTTAACCGCTGGGAAACCGGATTGTCGGGGGAATTCGGGCCGGCTCATGGCTGCATTTCCCTGGAGAACATTCCCTTGCCTCTTTCGGATCCGGGCATTCAAGGCGATCCGGATTCAGAGAGGGATTTGACCACGAACCTTCCCCGGCTAGTGCTTTTGAATCAAGGCCGCGGCTTGAACTTTTCGCGTATCGATGGATTTGGTCAGGACGCTGTTTAGTGACGTCAATTGGTCCGGTGTGAGAAAGCCGCCGGCTTGCTGCAGAATGCGCTGGTTGGCTTCGGCGACCTGTTGCAGAAAATGGTCGATGTCCGGCTGTGATCCCAGAAAGACTTTGTCCGGCGCGCCCGTTATGCCATGCATCAATTCCGCCGGTTCGGCCTTGACCAACTGGATCAGACGCGTGCTTTGATTCGGGTCGAGCTGGTTCTCCCCGAGTTGACCGTTCAGCATCGACACGGTGATGCGGCCGGGGATTTCGTCGCTGTATTCCTTGAACCGGGCCAGGCCTTCATTGCCCAACAATTCGCGCAGTTGGCTTCCCAACCTGGCGCGGGTGTTGGGGTCAATGTCGCCCGGAGATCCCTGCCCCGTCGAGGAGAACTTGGCCAGCGCCTGCGAAGCCATGTCCGTCATCACCTGCAGGAACTGATCCGATTGTTCCGGCGAGAGTTTCAATTCCTTGATCAGGTCGGTGTACATCGATCGGAGCTTTTCCGTTTGCGCGTGGCGAATGAACTCCTTCATGGCCGGATCGTTCATCATTTTATCCAGCGCGCTGGACGGCGCCTGGGTTTTGGACTGGTCGGCCGCCGCCTGCTGCCGGAGCACGCCAACCTGCCCGCGCAATCTCAGCAGTTCGGCGGTGTTCTGGCCCGATTTCAGCCGCGCATTTTCCTCCTGAACCGCGGCGAGTTGGTTGGTCGCCTGGTTTCGCTCGTCTTCCAGTTGCTGGAGGCGCGTGGCCAGCGGCGCCTGCTCCTGTCGCAGCGCCCGGATCTGGCCGCGCAATTGCGACCCCTGATGAGCGGCATAAATCCCGGTCCCGACCGCAGCGGCGAGTGCCGCGGTAACGATGGCTTTCTGAAGTGTAGTCATGGCGATGGTTTGGGTGGCGGCAAGAAGGGTTGATGCGTGGACGGCGCTGCCGGCAAGAGCGGCGGCGGAAAGGGAGGCCACGAAACCGGCGGGAGCCGCCTGGACGGCGTTGGCGGCAACAACGGCCGTCAGCGCGGTGGCGGTGATGGTAATGCCGCGCCGGACCAGTTTCCCGCGCAGCTTGTCCACCGCGCGGTCCACCCGCATGCGCGCCGCGTTTTCAGTCAGATTCAACGCGGCGCCCACCTCGTTGAGCGGTTTATTTTGAAAATAGCGGAGCAGGACGGCGTGACGGTCCTTCTCGTCCAGTTCGTGCATGGCATCTTCGATCACCGGGCCGAGCTGGCTCCAATCCGCCGGCGGAGTGTCATCGTGGAGGAGTTCGTTCATCGCGTGGGCCTCCTGTTCGCGCGCTTTGCGCCGTTGCTCCGTCCGGTTCATCCGCAACGCCATCAGGCGGGCGGTGGTGTAGAGCCAGCCGACCAGGGCCGGATGCCGGGCCAGGCGTTTCGACTGCCGGGCGACCTCCGTGAAAACCTGTTGGGTCACATCCTGGGCGGAATGAACGTCGCCGTTCACCAGCCGCAGCGCGGCGGAATAGACCAGGTCCACGTGCCGCCGGGTCAATTCGGCGAAGTCGGCCTCCGACTGTTCCGCCGCGTAACGGCTCAATAGTTCAGCGTCCCCGGTTATCATGTCTCATAAGGTAATGCCCGCCCCCGACAAAACCGCACAAGAAAAAATGCCAATGCGGAAGCTGGAATGAAGAATGCAGGAGGGGGGCCGCGCCGACCAAGCAAGCCGGACAACACGTTTTAACCGCGGACCTGCCACGACCTGCCGCGATGATGCGCGAGCACGGCGAGTGAACACAGATTTCTAACAGGAGGTAACGGAGAGATTACGAGGTCTCTGTTTCCTCAGCTGCCTCCTGTTCAAGTCTGCGGGTGCACGCAGGACTCTCAAAGTGAGGCCCATTCCGCAGGACGAATTCTTACGGATTTCGCGAACCCGACATCCCGGCCTGGTCACGGCAGCCATTGAGCCCGGTAAAAGTGCAGCAGGTCGGGAATAGGGAACACGTAGCTGTTCGAGCTAGTGGAAAGAGTATTCGTCTGAACCGGCAACCAACTCACCAAATCCATGGAAGAAAGGATGGCGTAGCGCTGGCCGGCCACGCCGTTCGTCAACCAGAACGTAAAGGTGTTCGTGGACGTCACGGCCGCGGCCGTGAGTATCGGCGACGGGATGCTGGTTCCCGCCGGCACGACGAACAAAGTAATGCTCTGGGGCGGGACGGTGTCGGTCAAAGTGTTTCCCGCCAGGGTGACATCGCTCAGGCGGGTGATCGCGCCCGCCGAGGTCAATTGCCACACCTGGGCCGTGGCGCCGGCGACGAAGTTCGAGAGCGTGACCGAAAGCGCGGCGCCGGAGGTCAATTGTTTGTTGATGACCATCAGCGTCATCGCGCCATCGGCGGAGCGCAGGGCCGCGAAGGTGGAAACGTTGTCGGGGTTCGGTCCGGCGGCGGAGATGCTGGTGTCGCCGAAAGTGGATTTGTTGCCATCGTAATTGCGATACAGCTTCATGGCCAGATACGCGGGGGTGCCGGCGGCCGGAACCGTCCAGCGTGTGGCCAGGTCGAGGCTTTCGCGGCCGAAGATGCCGAGGATATCGGCCTGGGCCGTGCCGCCATTGATATAGCCCTCGGCGCCCCAATTATATTCGGTGACGCCGATCTTGGTGCCGGGATAATTGGTGGCCGCCCAGTTTTTCATGCGCGGGATCAGCATGACCACGCTGTTGATCCAACTTTGATCGACATAATTCGTGTCCCAGAACTGCCGTGTCGATTGGTTGCGCAGCAGCTGCGTGGCGGTGGAAACGTCGTTCCCGCCTTCTCCGCCCTGCGGATAACAATGGAGGGTGAAATAGTCCAGCAACCGGTGTCCTGTGGCCAGGTCGTGCTGGTGGATTTGATTCAGCAACCAGGGCATATAATCCCAGCCGCCGTTGGCGGTGCGGTCGGGAAATGTGCCCCAACCGTATTGGCCGCCATACCACTGGTCATAGCCGCTGTAGAAGTATCCGTTCCAACCCCATTCTTCGGGCGCGCACACCAGCGCGTTGGGATCGTTGGATTTCACCAGGCTGCCGTAATCCAAAATCCTGTCGCGGATTTCCTGCATCGTCGGCCCGATGGGATGGACGTCCTGGTGCGTTCCGAACCAGATGCTGTGCTCGTTATCCATGAGGAAATAGCGCACGCCGCCATTGGTGGACAGGCCCCAGGTGTTGGTCAAATGCCGCAGCCAACCCAGTTGGAAATTGGAATTGGTCGGAATATTCGCGTCGTTGGGATCGTTGTTTGTGATGGCCAGGCCCGTGGACAAGGCCACCCCGTTGCCCGCGTCGGGCCAGTAGGGGTCGGTACTTGTCTGCGCGCCGTACCTGCCAACCGAATAGCTTGCGAGGCTGCCGCGGCCCGTGCCGGGCGCCAGTTTGGGAACCCAGCCGATCATCGGCACGGTCAGCATCGGTTCCGCGCCGCCGGACTTGCTCTCGGTGATGAAATCGTCGTCGGCGCCGCCGGGAATCGCCGTGGACGAATCGGCGATGCTTTCAAAGTACCAGTCCGCGCCGCGATTATGCGCATTGATCAACCAGTTGTAACGCGTCTCGGCATTGCCGCCCGAGCGATGCAGCGGCGCGTTCAGGTCGGTGAGTTCCGCCGCCGAACTCGCGAAGGCGACGCCGTAGATCAAGGGGCTGATGGCATGCCGATTCAATTGCGCATCGACGTTGATGGAGACCGGGACGTTGCCCGCCACCGTCACGTTCGCCGCCGTTGAATCCACAATTGCGCCGGCATCGTAAATGGCGCGAGCGGTCAGGTGATAAGCGCCGGGGCTGACGCCGGTCCACGTAAAACTGTAGGGTGCCGCGGTATCCTCGTTCAACAGGTTCGTGCTGTTGCTGTAAAACTGGACCTTGGTGATCACATGACCGTTGGTGACGACGCCGGCTGACAGAGTGATGCTGGCGGGCGAGCTGTAAACCGCGCCATCGGCCGGCGAAGTCAAGGTCACGATCGGCGAAGGATTCGAATTCGTGGTCAACACCATGGCGTCCACGTAAAAGGTCGGTTGCGCCGAACCGATCCGGTCCGCGATCCAAAGACCGTCCACGTCGGCGCGGTTGGCGACTCCGAGGGTGGCCAGCGGGATCGAGAATTTTTGCCAGGTATTGATGGCCAGGGCGGGCAGATTTGTCGCGAGTTGCGCGGCGCCGCCGGCGTGCCCCACCACCTGCAATTGTTGGCCGCCGCCGGCGCCGCCGTTAATCCAGAAGGTCAGGTTTGAATAGGTGCTCGAATTGAAGTTCGGATGCGCGAGGTACAGCGCGCCCCACGCTCCCGAGAGGGTGACCGCGGCGGAGGACGAGCCGGAATAGACGGGAATGGTGTTGCCGAAATTGACCGTTGCGCTCCAGCTCCAGTTGAGCCACCCGTTTTGCAGCGAGGCATCGGAGTAGATCGTCGTGTCCTGCGCAGCAACGGGAGCGGAGATTCCGATGAGCCACAGGCAATTCAACCAACAGCGGGAAACCAGCGGGAGGCGGACGGACGCTTTCATGCCCCCAATTTAGCACGAACCAAGCCAGTTGGGCAGCCCGATGTGAAATGCGATCCTCGGCGTCGATTGCGGAAAGTCTCGCGACAGCTTTTATCGTTGCCGGGTGTGTCGGCCGGTCCGGCGGCAACCGCCGCGCAATCGAAATCCGCCCATCGGACCGGAACGAATCTGAAGTTATCGGTATCGCGGAAATTGCGCACCGAGACCCGTGCATACTTTTAGAAGGTGACACCACCGAAGACGGGACAATTTTTTGTGCGCCCCACCAAGTTCGCCTGTCACGAAGTTGTCGGCGTCAGACGGCTGGGCCGCGCGCGCCTCGCCTGGTGGATGCGCCGGAGAATCCCGACAGGAAATCACCGGCCGGTTTGGTTGAAAGCTCTGCTCAAGCCGGAGCGAATCATGCCGATAATTGGCTGAGGCACTGCGATTTGAAGAGATTGAACATACATTACAACCAACCCCGGAAGCCATTTCTAGCGTGGGTGTTGCTTGTATTTGTTCTGGTCTCGTTCCGGGCCTTGGCGTTGGATCCGAACCGGAGCCTGCTCCAATACAATTGCCAGACCTGGGGGCGCCAGAATGGCCTGCCCGTCAGCAGCGTTTATGCGATCGCCCAAACAAAGGATGGTTATCTTTGGCTGGGCACATCCATCGGCCTCTTACGGTTCGACGGTGCCGGCTTCACGGTCATTGGCCTTCCTCCGGTTTCCGAACTTCGCAACACCAGAATCGCCTGCCTGAGCCCGGCGCAGGACGGGGGCCTCTGGTTTGGGATCGAGAAAAGCTCATACGGATTTCGCGATGCGAAAGGCGGATGGTTTGTGGGGATGAACCCGCGCAGCGACGTGGATTGGGACGTGCATAGTTTGGTTGAGGCCACGAATGGCGCTCTCTGGCTGGGCGGAGAATTCTGCTCCCAAATCGCGCCGGGCACCACCAACCTGCAGCCGGTGTTCGCCGGCCGGTCTCCGCTTCCTTTCGCGACGGCGATTTACCAGGATTCCCAAGGCCGGGTGTGGCTGGGAACTTCCGGCCAGGGTTTGTATTACTGGAAGAACGGGAGGTTGAATAAATTATCGGACCCCCTCCTTGATGGCCGAATCATTTACGCGCTGGCCGTGGATGCGCAGGGACGGATCTGGGTGGGGACACAGAGCGGCCTGCTCTGTTATGAGGCTGATTTCAAACCTGCGATCCTGGCGCTGCCCCGCAATGAAATCGATTGCCTGCTGGCCGATCGGCACGGCGTCTTGTGGGGCGGAACGAGTGCCGAGGGCGTCTTCCGGTTCAAGGACGGAAATTTCACCTGGCTGCGGAAAGTGAACGGGTTGGCCGGCGACAGTGTCATGGCCCTGGCGGAAGACGTGGAAGGCAGCCTTTGGATTGGCACCGGCGATGGGTTAAGCCAGCTCACGGACGTCAAATTTCCCCTTCTTGGAGCCAATGACATTCTTCCCGGCGACTCGGTCTGTTCCGTGAGCGCCTCACCCCGAGGCGGCCTTTGGGCGGGCACCTCGCTAGGCGCCGCCTACCTCGATTCTCATCGCACCTGGATTTTCTCGACCAATTCGGGGCTGACCGTCTCTTACACGAAACGGGTGTTGGAAGCGAAGAACGGGGATGTCTATGCTTTGTCCGGCCTTAACGAAGTCAGCGTGATGTCGGAGGGCCGGGTTGTGGCCCGGCACACCACCACCAACATGCCGGTGGCGTTGGTCGAGGATTCGAAAGGGGTGATTGTGTCCATCGGAGGCGATCTCTTTCGGGTGAACCGGGACCGGCTGGTTCCCTACGAGTTCCGCAATGGCCGGAGGCCGGACCTGTATTGGGTGATCAACCTGGCTGCCGGACGTGACGACAGTTTTTGGGTCGCCTGCGTCAACGGCATTTGCCGGGTGAAAGATGGCACCTTCCAGCAATGGACCCAGAAGGACGGCCTCGGGGATTTCAATGCCCGCTGGGTGGTTGAAGAGCCCGATGGCACGGTTTGGGTTGGCCTGGCGTCGGGCATCGCGCGGCTCCGCGACAATCAAATCCACAACCTCCGGCGGCTGGATGGTCTCACGGACCCCAATATCTCTTCAATTGTGCCCGATGAATTCGGGAACCTTTGGGTGTACACGTTCCGTGGACTCTTTTTGCTGAACAAACGGAATGTGGACGACTTCTTCCTGGGCAAACTGAGCCGCGTTGAATGCAAGGCGTATACAACCCCCGAATGTTACGGGCAGGAGCAATCCGCCTGTCGGACGCTGGACGGCCGCATCTGGTTCCCCAACACGAAAGGCATAACGGTGGTTGATCCCGCCAATATTCCCATCAACCGGGTTGTGCCTCACGTCCACGTCAACCGCGTTCGCGCCGGTGGCATCGATTTGGACCAGTTGAAACCACTGGTCCTGAAACCGGGCCAGCGGGAACTGGAGTTCGCCTACACCGCCTTGAGCTTCACCTCGCCGCAGGATGTGCGCTTCCGCTACAGGCTCGAGGGACTCGACCGGGATTGGATTGAAGCCGGCGACCGCCGCCTGGCCTATTACGCCAATCTCTCGCCCGGGCGCTACACCTTCCGGGTCATCGCTTGCAACGCCGACGGCCTCTGGAATGAGACCGGCGATTCTGTCCAGGTTGAATTGTTGCCGGAGTTCTATCAAACCGCATGGTTTCGGTTGGTCTGCGGCTTCGCCGCGGCGGGAGCTGTCCTCGGCGGCTACGGCTGGAGACTGCGTCTCTCGACGCGAAAACAAAGGGCGCTGCAGCAGGCGCGGGAGCTTCTGGAAACCAAGGTCGCGGAAAGAACCGACTCGCTGCTCAAGGAAGTCCAGCAGCGGGTGAAGGCGCAGACGGAATTGGAAGGCCGCAAAGCCGCCCTGGAGAAAGAAATCGAAGAACGCAAGCGAATGGAGGCGGAAGTCGAACGCGTTCACCGGCAATTGCTCGACGCCTCCCGCAAGGCCGGCCAGGCCGAGGTGGCCGCCGGCGTTCTGCACAACGTCGGCAACGTCCTCAACAGCGTCAATGTCTCCACCACGATTCTCCTTGAACGGCTGCGGAACCTGCGACTTGGGGGGATCGCCAAAGCGGCAAAACTGGTGCAGGAGGACTCCAGCGCTTCGGGTCCCGTTCTGGCCGCCAGCGAGAAAGGGCGCCGACTGTCGCACTATTTGGAAACGCTGGCCCAACACTTGGACCGGGAAAAGGAGTCTCTCTTGTCCGAACTCAAAGGGCTGGCCGACAATGTCGATCACATCAAGGAAATCGTTTCCATGCAGCAGGCCTACGCGAAAGTGTCGGGCGTGATGGAAAAGGTTGCCCTGACCGAGCTGGTGGATGGCGCCCTCAAAATGCAGTCCGACTCATACCAGCGGTCTGCCGTTGCGGTGGCCAGGGAATACGAAGCGGTGGATCCCGTCATCGTGGACCGTCACCGGGTGCTTCAGATTCTGGTCAACCTTCTCCAAAATGCAAAGCAGGCATGCGGAGAATGCAGTCAGACCGACAAGAAAGTCGTCGTGCGGCTCCGCCGCCGCGGCGAAGGCCGCGTCGCCATCGAGATCGCCGACAATGGCATCGGCATTGCCCCGGAGAATCTGATGCGCATCTTCTCGCACGGGTTTACAACGCGGAAGGACGGGCATGGATTCGGGCTGCACAGCGCGGCGCTGGCGGCTCAGGAAATGGACGGAGCGCTTCTGGTCGCCAGCGCCGGCCTGGGGCGGGGCGCGACGTTCACGTTGGAATTGCCCATGGCTCCGGTCGGCAGAAGGCCTTCGGACGGGAGCCAAGGAAAAGTTAAACCGACCCCTGCGCCCGCTGAGGGCAGGAGGCCTCCAATCGGGTCGAAACCGCCCAAATCCCTGTAGGTCGCGTGCCCCCTCGCGGCGTCTCGCGGGAGTCTTGCAATTGGCCCTGCTGCCTCGTGTTCAAGTCCGCTTCAGTATTGATCACCGTATCGCCCTTATCAGGTTCGGACGGCACATTCCTGGAACGTTCAAACTCTGCCAGTCCTCCGGCTAGAGCAATTTAACTAAAACTGTGGCCACGATTGGAGCGCGGGCTTCAGCCCGCTTCAACGTGATTTTGCATGGCGGCATTGAAGTGGCGTAAACGCCGCGCTTCGAAGAAACGGCTACGGAATTCTTCAATCCGCTCTAAGGCCCAGTCAGGGAGCAAACCACTGGTTCGTCGGAGTCTGGCCCTGGTAGAACTGCGCCAGGCGCAGGGGCTCGGCATGGCCGTCCATGAAGCCGAGATCGCAGCGCGACGCGTGACGGCCGATCGGGCGGGCGTCCTTGTCGTCATTGATGGAAGAACCGGGAGCAATCATCTTCAATGTGTCGGGACGCAAGGTCTGCAAGTCATCCTCCGCACCCAAATCACCCAACATCACCGTGCCGACTGGCGTGTGAAATCCGGACAGACGGTTCGGCGTCGTCACACCGGCATCCGTCAGGTCCACAAAACCGAGCTCGTTCAACCCGTAGGAACTCTTCCTGGACCGCGTGTCCAGGGGACAAAGATGCGTGCGGACATTCCTTAGATAAGGATCCAGCAAGACCGGCCAGTCCACCTCGTTGGTTTGCGCGTCTTCGTAAGCCACGGGCGGAAGGACGCCGTCGTGATCGTCGATATACAGGAACACGGCCATCGCCTGCTGGCGTGAGTTGTTGACGCAGGCGACCTGCTGGCCTTTCTGTTTGGCGCGACCCACCGCGGGAAGCAACAAAGCCGCCAGAATGGCAATAATCGCCATCACAACCAAAAGCTCAACCAAAGTGAATCCCCACCGAACATGCTTCATAAGCCTTGAGAAAATAACACATTAGCGGAAAAATACCATTGGATCCTGAGTAATTCGCGCCCGGCCCAAGACATCGGGTGTGCCGGTCAGAAAGCGCCGATAAATCGGACGCACTCTCCCGCCCTGTGGCGGGACTTCGCGTCGTCTCATGGCTCCGGTTGACGCGAAGCGTTTGGAGTGCGTGCGTCTTCAGCGCCGCTTTTCCAAGCCCGCCTCGCGCCTTCGACCCC
>CAZFOA010000114.1:0-11618 GCA_964520205.1 uncultured Verrucomicrobiota bacterium
CTGACCAAATAGTGACCGATTGAGGAAAGGAGGGACGAAGGTCACATTCTTCGTTCGCTTCGTTGGCTTCTGTTCAAACCCGGACAAATCGCCCCGAAGCCGGCGGTCTTCTCGATGCAAACAGGCAGACCAGGAGCCCGAACGCGAAGCCGCCGACGTGTGCCCACCAGGCGACGCCGCCGAAGCTGCCGCGCGCGCCCAGGCTCAATGCGCCATTGAAAAACTGGAGCAGGAACCACCAGCCCAGAAACATCACCGCGGGTAAGGAAAATGTCGGCCCCAGAAAAAATGGTGGAATCAGCGTATCCACTCGGGCGTATGGGTAGAACCGGAAATAGGCTCCCATCACCGCGGCGATGGCCCCGCTGGCGCCGAGGGTGGGCAGGGTTGAATCGCGATTGACCAGGATATGCACGAGCGCGGCCACCACGCCGCCGGCCAGGTAAAGCCCCGCGTAACGCACTTTGCCCAGCCGGTCTTCGACGTTGTCACCGAAAATCCACAGCGCCCACAGGTTGCCGATGAGGTGCAGCCAGCCGCCGTGCAAGAACATCGAGCTGAAGAAGGGAATGATCTGCTGCGTCAAGGTAAACCGCTGCGCGACATCCGGCGTGGTGTAGCGCGCCGGAACAATCGCATATTGGATTATGAAATCCTGCAAGTGCCGCCCCAATTTCAACTCGTGCAGGAAAACAACGACGTTCAGAACAATGATGCCGAGCGTCACCACCGGGAATCGGCGGGAGGGAATGTTGTCGCGCAGAGGAAACATCAGGACTGGCTGATTTTTGGAGTTTCTGAGTTTGGGAGTTAGGGAGTTTGGGAGGCCTGCAGTGATGGAGTCGCGGCTGATGGGACTAGTGATGGCGGCGGCGATTCCATTGCACCGCGATGCCCTCACTCCGCTTTTTCATTCCTCGGCTTAAACCGGGACTCGCGCGCGAGTTGTTCCCACAGCTTCCTCTCCGTCTCGGACACTTGAACGGGAACTTCAATCCGCACGATCACGATCAAATCGCCCGGGCCGCCGCTGCGTTGCGGCAAACCCCTGCCGCGCACGCGCAATTTCCCGCCGTTTTGAGTGCCCGGCGGGATCTTGATATTCACGTGGCCGTTGAGCGTCGGCACGGAGAGGCTCATGCCCAGGACGGCTTCCCACGGCGCCAGTTCGGCTTCGTAAACCAGGTTGTGGTCCTCGACCTCGAAATCCGGATGCCTCGCCAGGCGCACGCGCAGATACAAATCGCCGGAAGCGCCGCCGCCGCTGCCGGCTTCGCCGCGTCCCGACACGCGCAACCGCTGCCCGGCCATCACGCCCGCCGGGATTTTCACCTGGCAGGTCTCCGCCCGCGAGTCGTGCCGCACCGTCACGGCGCGCACCGAGCCGCGCATTGCCTCTTCGAGCGTGACCATGATGTCGCCTTCAATGTCGCGTCCGCGCTCGGCGAAGTCTTCGTGATCAAACCCCGCGGGCCCGCCGAAGCCTCGGGCGCCGCCCGCGCCACCGCGGGCACGCGAACCGAACATCTGCTCGAAAAAGTCGCTGAAGCCGGTGCCGCCGAATTCAAATTCAAAGTCGCGCCCGTCACTGCCGGCGCCGGCGCCGCGAGAACCGCGCCGGCCCGCGGAGGGCCCCCACCCTGGCGGCGGACGGAATTCGGCGCCGGATTTCCAGTTCGCGCCCAGCTCGTCGTACTTCTTGCGCTTGGCCGGGTCGCTCAGAACCTCGTACGCCTCGTTGATCTCCTTGAATTTTTCCTCCGCCCTCTTTTTGTCCTTGGCGACGTCGGGATGATATTCGCGGGCGAGTTTGCGGAACGCCTTTTTGATGTCGGCATCGCTCGCCTGGCGCGGCACGCCCAGGACCTCGTAATAATCTCTATATTGAACCGGCATATCTGGATTGCGCCCGGCGGCCAAAAAAGCCGCCACAACGTTCGGGCACCATGATGCCTGTTGTTCGGCATTTGTCAAAAAGGCTGTGCAGCCGGTGCTGGTGCGTTTTGGTGGGGCGAGGCTACTGACGAGCCGGCTCGCGAGGACGCTCGCCCCACCGAAAGCCGTAAAATGTACCACTCATCGTGCAGCCGGTAATGGCAGAGGCTGGCGGGGCGGGGTTACCCGCGAATCCAGGGTTTGGAGTTCCGCGTTTACGCGGTCTGGGCGGGTGTTCGACCGCTGACCGCCTGAAGGCAGAAATATTCAGTTAAAAGGGGAGGACAAACACCCGGCGGGACGCCCGGTGAACTCGCAGGCGAGGACGCCTGCGCTACAATTCGTTGCCGGTTCATGGCCCGTGTGCCGTTCCAAATGAAACACGAACCTTCGGGCAAGCCGCTTTCGCTCCGCTTCGGCGCGCCAACAAAAAGGGCGCAGTCTTGCGGCTGCGCCTGGGTCGATCCGATTTTGTTCCCGCAATCAATTTTTGTCGGTCTTCGCGTCCGCCGGAGCGCTCATGTTTGCCGCGCCCGCCTTGACGGCCTCGCGTTTGGCTTCCCAGTCGCGTGTCTGGGTCTCTCCGTCCCGCTCAAATTCGATTTTTCCCTTGATGCTGTCACCGCTGAGTTTGCCGGAATACTTGGAGGTCATTGAATTGCCATTGAACTCACGGGTGACCGAGAATGAAACGTCGTCCCCGCTTGCCTTGCCATCGGCGATGGCCAGGTGGTTGGTTTGGCCGCCGCGTCCGGGAGCAATAAGAGTCCCCGTCAATTTGTCGCCGTCGAGCTTAAGGATCAGCGTGTTCGTCCGGTCCGGTCCGCCATTTCGAGCCGGAGTGCTCCAGGTCCAGGTGCCGGCGGGATCCGCCTTTTTGTCCTGTGCCTGAGCCAGGCTGCCGAGCGCGAATGCGCCGCAGGCGACGAGTTTGATGACTGTGGTTAGAATATTTTGTTTAGTTTGCATAGGAGTATTGGATAGCTTGTAGATGCCCCCGCCGATGGCCCAAGGCACGCACGGGAACGATGAAACCGTGATCAAGACGCCGAATCACAACGCCAAGCTACAATCCAACCGGGCCGGTGTCGAGGAATGTTCCGGCCCGGTGGCGTATCGATTCAATCGGAGCACGAAGGATCGCTCCGGGCGAACTCAGGCCACAAACCGGCGAAGCAATGCGCCGCGCTCCATGAGTCAAAAAGGCATGCCCTGCCCCAGCCCCGCCGCCGGTGCCGTGGGGTTGACTGGCAGGTGGGGAACGTTTCGTTGACGCGCTGCCCGCTCTTCGTCTTGCGGGACAAAGCCGTCCCCTTACCTGCCTGGCCGGTTACGGTTGACTGCGATGAATGAGGTTCCGCCATCGCGCCAGATGCGGAGCAGCACGCGATTGCCTTTGGCGTTTTTGCACAATTCCATCGCGTCGTCGGCGCTTCGGACCGCCTGCCGGTTGATTTCCAGGAGGACATCGCCCTCTTGAAGACCCGCTTCAGCCGCAGTTGAATCCGGGTCAACCCGCGTGACCAGGGCGCCCTGGAGGTTCCTCGGGATATCCAATTGACGGCGGGCGGACGCATCGAGATCGGTGACTTCGACACCGTCGAGCGAATCCTGGCCGGGCGCAATTTCTTCATCCGGGCTGACCCCATTGTTGCCCCGGGCGAGGTTTTCGGGCAAGGTGCCGAGCGTGACCGTGACGGCTTGTTCGACCTGTTTTTTCGCGGCATCACTTCTCAATATTTTCAACGTGACCTTCGTGCCCGGAGCGGTCTGCGAAATCATGAGGCGCAGCTGCCGCATGTCGGCGATTTTCCTGCCGTCCACCTCGCGGATCACATCGCCGCTTTGGAGGGCAGCCCTGGCCGCGGGAGTATTCGGCAGCACCTCGGCAACCATGGCGCCGGCGGTGTCCGGGAGGTTGAATTCCGCGGCGAGATCTGGCGTGATTTCCTCCTGCAACCGGACGCCGATGGAGCCGCGTGTGACTTTGCCATACTTGATAAGCCGTTCCATCACGCTGCGCGCCAGGTTCACCGGCACGACAAACCCCACGCCTTCGTTGCCGCCGCTGCGGGAGTAGATGGCGGTGTTGATGCCGACCAGCCGGCCTTCGGCGTCCACGAGCGCGCCGCCGGAGTTGCCCGGGTTGATGGCAGCGTCCGTTTGAATGAAGTTTTCGTATTCATTGATGTCCAGCGCAGTCCGCCCCAGGGCGCTGACAATGCCCATCGTCACAGTCTGACCCACGCCAAACGGATTGCCAATGGCGAGCACGACGTCGCCGACTTCGAGTTGGTCGCTGTCCGCAATGGTGATGGCCGGCAAATCTTTGGCCTCCACTCTTAACACGGCCACGTCCGTGGGCCGGTCGGTGCCGATGACTTTTGCCGTGAATTCCTTCCCACCGCTGGCCAGGGCGACCTGGATTTGGTCTGCGCCCTCAACCACGTGGTTGGCGGTGAGAATATAACCGTCCGGCGAAACGATCACGCCCGAGCCGAGACCTTCCGACCTGTGGATGCGGGGATGGCGCTCCGGTTGCTTGCGCTCGTCCGAATCCGGGCCAAAAAAACGCCGGAGCCAGGGGTCATCCAACATCGGCATCCGCGGGTGATCGCGAATGATTCGCGTCGAGTAGATGTTCACCACGCTGGGCGCGGCCCGTTTGAGGATGGACGCGTAACTGGCAATACCATGGGCGTCGCGATTGACCGGGGAATCCTGGACGTTAAACCGCGGCAGGGCATTCGTGTCGCGCCCCCAGGACAGGAACTGAAACACGGCGAAAAGCGCCAGGCCGACCGCCGCCGCGGAGATCAGATTGACCAGGGGTCTCGAAATTCGTTTCATAGCCATTTGTTCCCTTTAGCGGTAATGGACTTTCCCCTCGATTTCAACTTCTTTGAAACGCCGGCAGCGGCACAGGCTGCATCCCCGGCGGTGCGACTGTGCTTGCGAGCCGGCTCGTCAGCAGCCTCACTCCACCCGGCAAGCACCGCGGCCGAACGGCTGGTAGCGTCTCAATCTGACCGGAGCGCGGAGCATTGCTCCGCGTGGACTCGATGCATATCCTGGCGGAGCAATGCTCCGCGCTCCGAGATCTCCAAATTCAGCCGCGACCGAACGGCTGGGAGGTTTGACACTTGGGGGAGTTTATTGTCTGCTTCGCGGCACGCGGCGAGCGGATTTGATTTATGAAGGGCTTGATATTCGTCATGAACGGCAAGATGCGGACGCGAAGCTTCACCGGACTGGCTGGTCTGCTGTTGTTGTTTCTGGCGTCGTGCACCGCGGTGGGATTCAAGAAGCTGCCCCGGGTTGAGCGGTGGCAGCGATTCGATCTGGTTTTCAAGAGCGGCACCGTTTATTCCAACGCATTCCGGGAAGTCGCGTTGCGGGTGATTTTCACCCCGCCGCGGGGTGAAGCCAGGCAGGTTTACGGCTTTTGGGACGGGGGCCAGACCTGGCGCGCGCGCTTTTCGCCGGACCAACCTGGACGCTGGTCGTATGACACGATTTGTTCCGATCCGTCAAACCAGGGTCTGCATCATCAATCGGGCGCCTTCCTTTGCCTCGCTGCCGCCGGAACCAACAGTTTCAACCGGCACGGTCCATTGCGCCTCGCCGCCGATCGCCGCCATTTTGAACAAGCCGACGGCACGCCCTTTTTCTGGCTGGCGGACTCGGCCTGGAATGGTGCGCGCCTGTCGGATTCCAGGGATTGGGAACTCTACGCCCGCATTCGGGTCGCCCAGAAATTCTCCGCAGTCCAATGGTCGGTTGCTCCTGGTGAAGATTGGGCCAAACAATCCGCGTTCACCGGCAAGGACCGAATCACCGTCAATCCGGCCTTTTTCCAACGGCTCGACGCGAAAGTGGACGCGCTGAACCGGGCCGGGCTGTTGAGTGTCATCGCGCCGTTCTGGGAAATCGGCGCGCTCCCCGGAGATTGGTCTGATGCCGGGACCATTTCGCTGCTTCGTTACCTGGCGGCCCGGTGGGGCGCAAATGATGTCGCATGGCTCTTGACGGTGGACGGCGGCGACGCTCGGAAAATCGAGCGCTGCAAACGGGTTTGCCGGGCGGTATTTGGTGAAGTCGAACATGCGCCGGTGGTGCTCGATCCGGGCCCAACCGCGTTCGAGGAATTCCGGAACGAGCCTTGGGTGGATGCCTTCGGTTACGCCGGCGATCCGGGTTGTGCCGGCGATCCGGGTGTAAAACGGGTTGCGGAACATTTGCCCGTGCTGCTCGCTGAAGAATGGAAAAAGGAGCCTTATCATCCCCTGCTCAACCTTGCGCCGACATACGAGAACCAGCCCCTCGGCGGCGGAAAACAAGTTCGCGCGGATGAATTGCGCCGGGTTGCCTGGAGGAGCCTGCTCCTCGCGCCACCCGCCGGATTTGGCTACGGCACCTTGGATGTAGCCATCTGGAACACGGCGACGGGGGAACAGATCAACGATTTGACCGGCCGCAAATTGCCGCTCTGGCAGGAATCCCTGAATCTCCCGGGCGCAAAACAAATGACCCTGGCTGCGGATTTGATGAACACGCTGGAGTTCTGGCGGTTGGTTCCCGCCCCGCAAAGTGCCGCCTTGCAGCCCGACCCGACCTCCCCGTGCCGTTCCTTCGCGGCAGCCGAGTCGGAGTCCAGGCATTTGCGCCTGGTGTACGTGCCGGAAGATCGCACGCTGGAACTGTCCCTCGACGCCCTGCCATCCTCTCC
This sequence comes from uncultured Verrucomicrobiota bacterium, assembly GCA_964520205.1. Taxonomy (GTDB): domain Bacteria; phylum Verrucomicrobiota; class Verrucomicrobiia; order Limisphaerales; family BOG-1460; genus CAZFOA01. The sequence goes on from CAZFOA010000114.1 coordinate 6,665, forward strand.
CCTCGTGAACTGGATCAATCCACAAACGGGAGAATCCTGTGCGGCCGCCGCAGTCGTCACCGCGCACACGTGCCGGTTTCCGACTCCCGAACCCGGCGACTGGCTGTTGTCCATCAAGGCGGGAAAATAGATCCTGACTTGTGCCACCGATACCGCGACAACGCTGGCTGCGGATCATTCCCGTGGCGCTGATCATGTACACCATCTCGTATGTGGATCGCACAAACGTGTCGATGGCTTTCGGTTCAAAGCTTTCCAGCGCCATGACGGACCTGGGGATGGACGACAAGATCAAGGGCAACGCCATCGGAATCTTCTTTTGGGGCTATCTCCTGCTGCAACTTCCGGGGGGTTATTTCGCCAGCCGTTGGAGCGCGCGCAAGGTGGTCAGCCTCTGCCTCGTGGCCTGGGGCCTGGCGGCCGTGGGTTGCGGGCTGGCCAGGAACGCCTCGCAATTCGCGTTCATGCGGTTCTTGCTGGGCCTGGCGGAAAGCGCCGTGTACCCGGCCACGCTGGTGTTGTTGACCCGCTGGTTCCCACGCGCAGAGCGCGCCCGCGCCAATGGATATTGGAACCTCTGCCAGCCTCTGGCCGTGGCCGGCGCGGCGCCCATCACTGGAAAACTGCTCGAACTCTGGGACTGGCGAACCGCGCTGATCGCCGAAGGCGCCCTGCCCTTTCTCTGGCTGCCCATCTGGTGGTTTGGCATCAGGGACCGTCCGAGCGAGGCCAAATGGATTTCGCCGGAGGAACGCGACTACCTCGAAACCACGTTGAAACGGGAGGCCGCCGAGATGGAGCCGCCGGCCAAGGCGCCGCTCTGGAAAGTGTTGTGCCGGCCCGCCGTGCTCTTGATGGTGCCGATCTGTTTTTTCATGAACTTCTGCTCCTATGGTTGCAATACCTTTCTCACCGAGGCGCTCAAATCGCCCGGGCGGAATTTTACGCCGCTGCAGACCGGGATCCTCTTCGCCGTCCCCTACCTCGTGACCGCCTGCGTTATGGTCCTGATTTCCCGCCACTCGGATCGGACGCAGGAACGGCGTTTGCACGTGGCCTTTGTTTATGCCGTGAGCGGGGTGTCCCTGCTCGCGAGTGTTCAGGCCGCAAAGTTTTCGTTCTGGTTGTCGTTCTTTTTTCTCTGCTTCGCCATCCAGGGTCCGTTCGCGGGCCTGGCGCCGTTCTTTGCGATTTTTCCCGAAACCCTGCCCGCGGGCGTGGTGGGCGCCGCGATGGGCCTGGTGAATGCCATGGGCAATTTCGGGGGATGGGCGGGTCCCGCATCCTTCGGCTGGCTCAAACAGGAAACCGGGGGGACGGCGGTGCCGTTCAGCGTGATGGGCAGCGCCATCCTGGTCAGTGCCGCGCTGTGCTTTCTGTTGCCGCGCGCAAAACGCCAGGTGTAGCGGACGGCGTCCCGCCTGGATTTCGCCGCACCGATCCGGGCCGCAAATCAACCCAGCGGCAGGGCGGGCGTCCGGAAAGGGTTCACACTTCTGCTAACACTTTAGGCTCACACCTTGGGTAACAGTTAGCATTCTGTCCTCCTTTGCCGGGCAGAGCAGAGGCGAGCGTAGGGAGCCGACGCGAAGGCGTGAGCCGGCCCTGGCGCGCCGAAGCGCAGCGAAGGCGGCTCGTCCGAAGCCTCGCCCCACCCTGTTCCAGGATTTGTAAGACGAGTTCTACGGAAGTTCCCGCAGGCGGATGCGGCGGTATTCCATTTGGCCGCGGTCGCCTTCCAGTCCGATGGGGCCGGTGGCCGGGACTTTGAACGCGGTTTCGAGCACTTCGCCATTGCAGGTGCAATAGGCAGTCTGGTTCGTTACCGCAATCACGATTTCATTCCAGTCCTGTGGCTTGTATTGCTTGAGCTTTTGGTAGGGTCCGGCGATGAGGTAGTCGCGACATTGAAGCTGCGGCTCGCGGATGAAGATGCCGCTGTCGGTGTTCGGGGTGGCGCGGAATTCCAGTTTCAGAATGAAATCTTTCGGGAACTCGCGCGTGGTCGAGAGTTGCTGGATTTTTCGGTATTCAGAGGGCGTCGTCACAATCAGGCGCCCGCTTTTCGCGACGTAACGCCCGTCATCGCTGGAGATTTTGCCGTCGAAACTGACCGGATTCGTCACCACCGGCCACGCCGCCGCGTTCGGGTCGCTCTTCTGCCAGCGTTTCGACGATTGAATGTCCGCTTCCGACGTGGGCCGGTAGCCCCATCCGGCCAGGTCGTGGCCGTTGAACAGGCTGACAAAACCCGGCTCCGGCGTGAAGTTGTCCGGCTCGGTCTCCAGAAAGCCGAGTGTGGCGAAAATGGGGCGCAGCGCGGCGGCCCACTTGGCGTAGCCAATCTGGTTCGGGTGCAGAAGGTCGGGGAACTCCACCAGTTTCGCGTCGCCGGAGGCGTTGGCAAAGAGGGGCCAGGTTTCGACGAGGGTCACCTGCGCGTCGCCTTTCACCGCAGCGGCATAGAGCTGGTTGAGCTTCTTGATTTTGTTCGCCGGCCGCTGTTTGGTCGCGGAACTGGGAAAAACCTGACAGAGGATGATGGGCATTTTCGGGTTGCTCTCCTCCAGTTTGGCGATGAGGAGTTTCAAGTTCGCCGCGATGGTTTCGGGATCGGCTCCGTCCTCGAGATCGTTGGTGCCGATCAGAAGAACAACCCCGGCGGGGTGCAAAACCAAAACGTCTTCGTCGAGCCGGATGAGGACGCCGCGCGTCGTATCGCCGCTGATGCCGCGATTGGCCGCCTTCAAACCGGGAAATCTGCCGCCCATCTCATCGCCCCAGCCTTGCGTGATGGAATCGCCGAGAAAAACGAACGCGCCCTTGTCCTGCTGAACGCGCTGCGCCCACAAACTGCGCCGTTCCCTCCAGATCTGGCGAAACCAATCCGCGCGCCGGATCGGCCCCGCTCCCGGCAAGCCTTCATCGGTCATGGGAACGGCAAAGCGCGACGGGGTCGGCGGCGCCGATGCGGGTTGCGCAACGGCGGCCAGGGTGAACCCAACGGATGCAATCACGAGCGAAAGGCGGGCAATGAATTTCATAGTTCTGGAGAAGAAGATCGGCAGAATCGGCGTTCGATGCAAGAGTGGATCAGCCGGGATTCGCCGGCTCGCCGATCGTCCCGCGAAAGCGCGCCGGCACCCGTTTGCGCCGAACATTCATTTGCTTTTGCGCGGCTGTTGTGGTGTATTATCGCGGCTGGCCCGCTTAACCTGGCAGAAATGCCCGCGTCAGTTGAACAATCCATTATGCAAACGACGACTCAAGAAACGCAGATCACGGTAAAAACGAAGGAACTCTGCCAGGCGATCCTGGACCAGCCGCATTTGCGTTCGGCGCGCCAACGCATCGAAACCTTCATGGCCGACAAACCAGCGCGGGCGCAGTATGAAGACGTGATGAGCAAAGGCCAGGCGCTGCAAAAAAAGCAGCAAAGCTCTGCGCCGCTGACCGCTGAAGAAATTTCCGCGTTTGAAAAGGCGCGCGAATCCCTTTTAGAAAATCCCGTCGCGCGCGGCTTCCTCGATGCCCAGGAGCAATTGCATGGCGTGCATCACTCCGTCAACCAATATGTCTCCAAGACGCTGGAACTCGGACGCGTGCCCACGGACGCGGATTTCGATTCCGGCGAATGCGAGCATGGCTGCGGTTGCGGCCACGAACATTGAGCGCCTCAGAAAGCCGGGGAAACCTCGACTTTTTGGCCGGGCGCCGCCACGAGGTCGTCGCCTTTCGACCAGACCGCGTCATTTAGCAACAATTTGAATTTGAGGCTTTCGGCGGCTTCACCGGACCATTTCCAGGTGGAGCTGTTGACGCAGGTGAGCGGGATGCCCTGATTCCAATTCAGGCCGTGGCCTTCACCGCGCAGATACAGCCTGTTGCCAAATCCCACGTCCACCTTCGCTTCGATCGTCACCGTCTTGATCCCATTGCGAATGCCCGAAACCGGCTTGCCCGGTTGCAAAGCGGTTTGCGTGACTGTCTTCGCCGGTTCCGTCGCCGTCGGCATCCCCGATTTCTTTTGATTCGAATTCTTCAATCCTCTGTCGAATTTCATAGTGTCTAATTTCAGGTTGTCGTTTTGTTCATGTTGGATAATTCCTGACAATCGGAACAAGGCCGCCAAGCCCAAGCCCCGCCCGGCCGCGTAGGAAGCAAATCGCATTCCGTTTTGGGCGAAACTTGCTTACCTACATTATCGACAAGGCTGATGCTCCTGCGTTCATCAGAATTTGAAGTTCCACGCCGTCGTTGCGTATTTGTCACGTGACAGTAACGCGATCGGGTCCCGAGGGAAGGGTTCGAGCGGGTCGAATGCGTTCCAGGCTCCCTGAAGAGCGCGCTTCACGGCGGCGCGCGGCGCGGGAAAATTCGCGAGAAAATCACGGTGGGTGCGGTTCCCTCGATACTCCGGCTGCCGGGAGGGGAGCGGCAACAGTTTTTCCACCAGCGACAGATCGAACTGCAACAGGAAGGTTCCGTGAAAAAGGAGAAACCGTTTTTTCCGCCGCTGGGCGTTGCCGGAGAATTTAAGGCCGCGAATGGCGAGGTCGGTGTGGCCGCGCACTTCGATTTCGGACGGAAACGCCAGGTCCGCAAGAGCGGCGCGGTTGCGTTCCATGATGAACCGGTTTGCCGTGCCGATGGCGCCGAGCGGGCCGTCCTCCGTAATGCGCAGAATCAGCGTGTAGTTGAGACAGCCCGGCCCCTGAAGCACCGCGCCGCCCCCGCTGCAGCGGCGGAGGATGGGAATGTTCCCGGCCTCGCATGCGCCCAGGTGAACTTCGGCCGCCACGCGATTGGCATGTCCGACGACCACGAAATGCGTCGTCGGCTCCCAGAAGCGGAGGAGTTCAAGTCCCTGACCGGCTTCGCCGAGATCCAGCAGCGCTTCGTCGCAGGCCAGGTTCTCCGCCGGAGTCGGCAGGGTCAGGTCCAATAATTTCAT
>CAZFOA010000115.1:0-11617 GCA_964520205.1 uncultured Verrucomicrobiota bacterium
CGCTGAGACCCGGGATAGAGATATTGATCTCCATCGCCTTCTTTTTCTTGCCGCCTTTGGCCCCCTTCCCAGCCTGGGCTCCGGTCTTGAATTTCTTATCCGGCTTTTCCTTAATTTTGTCGATCTCGACAATTTTCGTGGGGAAAAGGTTCATCTCTTTGACGCGAGCAATGGCCTCATTCTGGCTGGCAACCTCAAGTGTGCCTTTGGTTTCTTTGCCCCTCGCATCCATCGCCACGTAATTGTACTTCGGCATATCCTATCCTCTTCTCGACTCTGAACGTTTTCGGGATTATGTGTATTTCACGACTTCTTCAATAGTTGTATCACCCTCAAAGATGCCGCGCAAGCCGTCTTCCCGAAGCGTGACCATGCCCAGTTCCACCGCCTTTTGCCGCAGAACAATGGTCGGCGCACGCTCGTTAATGAGCGCGCGAATGGCATCATTGACGATCAATAATTCAAAAATACCCTTCCGGCCCTTGTAGCCCGTGTCGTTGCAGTTCGAGCAGCCGCGACCGTAATAGAACACCTTGTCGCCCAGGTCGTGCGGCGAAAGATTCAGCAGCGCCAACTGGGTTTCCGTCGGCTCAAATGGCGTCCGGCAGCTCTTGCAAATCGTCCGCACCAGCCGCTGGCCCAACACCGCCATCATCGTCGAAGAAATCAGGAATGGCTCGATCCCCATGTCCACCATGCGGGTGACGGCGCCGGGGGCGTCGTTGGTGTGCAGCGTGCTCAACACCAGATGGCCGGTCAAAGACGCCTGAATGGAAATTTGCGCGGTTTCGAGGTCGCGCATTTCACCCACCATGATGATGTCCGGGTCCTGCCGGAGGAACGAACGCAAGGCCTTGCTGAACGTCAATCCCAGCGCGTCGTTGATCGCCACCTGCATGATGCCCTCGATGTCGTATTCCACCGGGTCCTCGGCCGTGAGCAGTTTCGAGTCGATCGTGTTCACCCGCCGCAAGCAGGAATAAAGGGTGGTGGTCTTGCCGCAGCCGGTCGGCCCGGTGACGACGAAAATCCCGTTCGGCCGCAGGATGGCTTCGGTGACGTAATCGTACAGGTATTTGGGAAAACCCAGCGTCTCAACCTCCAGGTTGACGGCCGAGCGGTCCAGCACGCGCAGCACCACCGACTCCCCGAACTGGGTCGGCAGGGTGGACACGCGCAGGTCGATGCTGCGGTTGCCGATGGGGAAATTGATGCGGCCGTCCTGCGGCAGCCGCCGTTCGGAAATGTTCAGGCCTGCCATGACTTTGATGCGCGACACCACGGGCAACGCCAGATGTTTGGGCGGAGGCGACATTTCATACAAGGCGCCGTCCACGCGGTAGCGGATCCGGAATTCGTCCTCGAACGGCTCAAAATGGATGTCGCTCGCCCGGTCATGCACCGCCTGGTACAAAACCAGATTGACAAAACGCACGATCGGCGCGGCGTCGGCCAGACCCGCCATCGCCGCAGCGTTGTCCGTGGCTCCCGCTTCCGCGACCTCCCGCGCAATGTCCGTGTCGGAGCCCAGTTGCTTGAGGATTTCGGACACGCTTTCGCTGGTGTCCTCCTGTCCGTAATGCTTTTCGATGAGCTTGGCGATTTCCACCGGATCGGCGACGACCGGCTGGACCTCGGACTTGACGGTGAAACCGAGCTCATCCACGCGCGCCGGGTTGAGCACATCCTCGAAGGCCACCTGCAACTTCGAGTCCACGAGACCGACGGGGATGCAGCGGTACATCCGGGCGATGTTCGCCGGGATCATCTGAAGCAGGTCGGGCGTAAACTCGCGGTCGCGCAGCGACACCACTTCGGCTCCCATGTAATTGGCGATGACGTGCAGGATCGCATCCAGGTCCATGATTCCGAAATCCTGCAGGATTTGGAAGACCTGGGTGCCGCTGCGTTTATTTTCCGCGGCCACCTCTTCAAATTGCAGGTCGTCGATCATGCCTTGTTCCCGGATCAACGAAAGCAGTGGATTGGAGAATTCTTCCGGCATATCAAAATCGGTTCAAGATTTGGGCGGAGGCTCGGTCTGGGTCGCCGCGGCCTGCGCCTCCAGTTCCTGGAGTTTCGCCTGGATGGACACCGGGTCCTGCGCTTTGGTGATGACTTCCTCGCGCGCGATCATGCCGGAGAGATATTTGTCGATCAGGAAACTGTCCAGCGTCACCATTCCGTATTTGGCGCCGGTTTGGATGTCCGACTGGACGCGAAAAGTTTTGTTGTCGCGGATCAGGGCGGCGATGGAGGGCGTGTTGACCATGATTTCGAACGCCGCCACGCGGCCCGGCTTGTCAATGCGCGGAATCAGCAATTGGGAGATGACCGCCTGCATGACGGTGGAAAGCTGGATGCGGATCTGCTCCTGCTGGTTGGAGGGAAAGGCGTTGACCACGCGATCGATTGTTTTCGCCGCGCCGGTGGTGTGCAGGGTGCCGAAAACCAAGTGCCCGGTTTCCGCCGCGGTGATCGCCGCGTCGATGGTTTCCAGATCGCGCATTTCACCCACGAGGACCACGTCCGGGTCCTGGCGCAACACCCGGCGCAACGCTTCCGCAAAATTCGGCACGTCCACGCCGATTTCACGCTGCGTCACCAGCGCCTTCTTGTGTTTGTGGTAATATTCGATCGGATCCTCGATGGTGACGATATGCACTTCGTCGCGCTCCTCGTTGATGACGTTGAGCATCGAGGCCAGCGTGGTGGTCTTGCCGGAACCGGTGGGCCCGGTCACCAGAACCAGGCCGCGGGGTTTGTAAAGCAGCTCCTTGACCGACGGCGGTATGCCGATCTGCTCCATGGTCAGCAACTTGCTCGGAATCTGCCGCAGCACAATGCCGAAGTTGCCCTTTTCCTTGAAAACACTGACGCGAAAGCGCGCGGCATCGCCGAACGCGAAACCGAAGTCCGCGCCGCCCCGCTCCCGCACATGCTGAATGTGCTCCTCGGAGGTAATGCTGCGCATCAACTCCTCCGTGTCGTCCGCCACGAGCGCAGGCCCTTCCACGCGGTGCAAAATGCCGTGCACGCGGATCGTGGGCGGCGTGGCGACCCGGATATGGAGGTCGGAAGCGCCTTCCGACACCACCAACTGCAACAAATCAGACATCGAGTAAGACATGCTAAAATCTATTCAATGATTGGACAGTTTAACATCAGGGTTCGCACGCGGTGCAAGCCATAATGGCCCGCCCCGCCCTCAATCCACATCCCCCACCGTCGCGCGGATCACTTCGTCGGCCGTCGTCAGCCCGCCCAGAACCTTGCGAATGCCGTCTTCGCGCAACGTCCGCATGCCCATTTCCCGGGCGCGGGCGCGCAACACCGAGGAGGGCACCTTCTCGTAAATCAACTTGCGGGCCTCGTCGTCGACCACAAAAATCTCGAAGATTCCCATGCGCCCGCGGAAGCCGGTTTGGCTGCAATCCGAGCAACCCTTGCCCCGCTGGAAATTGGAGTTCTGAATGTTGTTGAGGTCCAGATTCAACGAGCGGATGTCGGCATCCGGCGGCACGTACGACGCGGTGCACTTGCGGCAAACCTTCCGGACCAGCCGTTGCGCCATCAAGGCGCGCGTGGACGAAGCCACGAGGAACGGCTTGACGCCGATGTCGATCAAGCGGGTCACGGCGCTGGGCGCGTCGTTCGTGTGCAGCGTCGAGAACACGAGATGCCCGGTCAGAGACGCGTTGATGGCGATCGTGGCGGTTTCCAGGTCGCGAATTTCCCCGATCATGATGACGTTCGGCGCCTGGCGCAGGATGGAGCGCAACGCCGACCCGAACGACAGCCCGACCGTTTCATTCACCTGCACCTGGTTGATCCCGGCCAGAATATATTCCACCGGATCCTCGACCGTGATGATCTTGCGATCCGGCCGGTTGATGAAATGCAGGCAGGAATAGAGCGTCGTCGTCTTGCCGGAGCCGGTCGGACCGGTCACGAGCAAAATCCCGTCCGGCAGCCCGATCAGCTTCTCGAACGTCTGCTGGTCGTCCGTAAAAAAGCCCAGTTCCGCCAGACCCAGCCGCAATCCTTCCTTGTCCAGGATACGCATGACGATGCTCTCGCCATGGCTCGTCGGCAGGCAGGAGACGCGCAGGTCGATTGTCTTGCCGCCCACGTGCGACTGAATGCGCCCGTCCTGCGGGATGCGGTGTTCGGCGATGGACATGTTGGACTGGATCTTGAGGCGCGCAATGATGGCCGCCTGCAGACGTTTCGGCGGCGCCTTCATCTCGTGCAGCATGCCGTCGATCCGATACCGCAACCGGAACGTTTTCGAAAGCGGCTCCAGATGAATATCCGACGCGCGCATCTTGAAGGCGTCCACGATGAGCTGATTGACCAGCTTGATCAGCGGCGCGTCCACCTCCACCCCGGTGCCGTCATCGGCGCCCGGCAAAGTCGCTTCCACGTGCTCCTCCGTAAGCTCCTGGATCACGTCCTTGAACCGGCTGTCCTCGACGCCTTTCTTGTCCGCCCCGTAATACTTGTTGAGCGCGGTCTCAATGTCCGCCTCCGAGGCCACGCGCAGATCAATTTCCGCGCGCAGTAAATGAGTCAAACTGTCGATCGTGTCGAGATCGGAGGGATCCGCCAGGGCCACGGTCAAATTGTTGTCATGCTTGAATACCGGCAGCACGCGGTACTTCTTCGCTATGTGGCGGGGAATGGTGGCGATGACGTCGTCCTCGATTCGCACCTCGTTCAAATTAATCACTTCCGCCCCGAAGTGCGCCGCCTTCGCCTGGGTGACGTCGGCCGGCCGGACGAGCTTGTTGGCCAGCATCAAATCGACCACCCCAACGCCGGTTGACTCGGCCTCGGCGCGGACTTTGGCCGCCTGCTCGGCGGTCACGAAGCCGAGGTCCACCAGCATGTCGACCAGATAATCGTCTTTTTCAGCCACGGTGTAATCTGCACTTCACGATGATCGTGGAATGGTCGCTACAGACTACCGGCGCGAAAACGAATGTCAATGCGGACTCGATGACGATTCCCGGACAGGGCGATCAGAACCCGGACGGCGGCCGCTCACGCCATGCCCTGCGCCTCGGTCCAGCGCACCGCGTAGTGAACCAGATCGGTCGCCGTTCTCAGACTCAACTTTTCTTTGATGTTGGCCCGATGCACCTCCACCGTCTTGATGCTGAGATGCAGATGGCCCGCGATGGCTCGCGTCCCCTTCCCTTCACCGATGAGTTGAAACACTTCGAATTCGCGGTCGGACAACCGTTCCACCGGCGAACCGGTGGCCGGCCCGCGGCGTCCGGAGAAAATTTCCAGAATCCGGGCCGACATTTTTTCGCTCACGTAAACCTGGCCGCCCAATACCTGGCGGATGGCTTCCATCAATTTCTTTCCGCCTTCCTGTTTCATGATGTAGCCGCGCGCCCCGGCCCGCAGCACGCGTTCGGCATAGAGCGCTTCATCATGCATCGAAACCACAAGAATCCGCACCTCCGGACTCAGCGCGCGAATGTCCTTGATCAATTCGAGGCCGTTCTTGTCCGGGAGCGAAATGTCCAGCAACACCAGGTCCGGTTTCTGGGCGGCCACCACGTTCAACGCCTGGCCCGCCGTGTCCGCCTCCCAATGAACCTTCAGGTCCGGCTCGTTGGTGATCAACTGCGCCAGCCCCTGACGCATCATCGGATGGTCGTCAACGATGAGAATCCGCTTTCCGGACTTTGGATTTGTCTTTCTTGCCGCCACGATTGCTGCCTTTCTGCTCTGCGCCGGCGTCAAGCGCAACCGCGCAAACGATCCGCGCCCCGCCTTCGGGATTGTTGTCCATCACCAGCGTCCCGCCGATCATTCCCGCACGGGATTGCATGATACGCAAGCCCATTCCTTCCTGCTTCGGATCGGCTTCCGAAAAACCCGCGCCGTCGTCGCTGACCAACAGCATCGCCCTGCCGTTCCGCCGGGTCAGCCGGATTAGAATGTGACCGGCTTTGCCATGTTTGATGGCGTTGGAAACCGCCTCCTGGGCGATGCGAAACAAATGCGTCGCCACCACCGGATTGCTCACCAGCACCGGCGGGTCACATTCAAACCGGCACGCCACCGCAAACATCTTTTCCGTGTTCGCGGCCAGTTCCTGCAGCGCCGGCATCACGCCTTCGGATTCCAGCGTCACGGGGGAAAGGCCGCGAGCCAGAAGCCGGGTCTGGCGAATCGCCTCGCGCACGTGCCCGGCGATCTCGCCCACCCGCGCCGCGTCGGCTTTGGATCGTCCCGCGATCTTTTGTCCGAGCGCCTGGCTCATGAATTCAATGCCGGCCAACTGCTGGCACAAGCCGTCGTGCAGATCCTGCCCGATCCGGCGCTGTTCGCGGTCGCTGATTTCCAGAATCTCCTTTTCCAACCGTTTCCGCTCCGTCATGTCCCGCAAAATCACCAGCCAGTGGGTGATGCACCCGTTCTTGTCCCGCACCGGGCCGACCCGCCATTCGCCCCAGCGTTCGCCGGCGGCGGTCTGATAAGTGGAAAAACCCTCCAGAAAACGTTCTTCCTCCGACAAGCCCTGCCGCAGCCGCTCCTGGACCGCCGTCAATCCGCTCAAGGCACTCAAGGGCTGACCCACCACCTGCTCCGGCGCATACCCGGTCAATTGGGTGAAGCTGGGATTGACGTAAAGAACCCGCGGATCAGGAAAGGCGGCATCCCCGATCAGCACCGCGCTGAATCCCCGCTCCACCACGCTTTCCACCAGGTTCACCCGCGCTTCGGCCTCGGCCAGACGCCGCTCGGTCCCGATTTGCTCCAGGACATGCTTGACCACTTCGGGAACGAACTGCAGGAAATCCGCGTCCTTGACGAGATAATCCCTGGCTCCGCGCTTCATCATTTCCACGGCCACCCGCTCGTCGCCCTGGCCGGTGATGATGACAAACGGGATCCGGCGCGGGACTTCGGATAGCTGGCGGACCAGTTCCTCGCCTTCAATATCCTGCAGTTTCAGATCCAACAGCAGCAGGTCCGCCTCGTGCCGGGCCAGCCAGGCCAGGGCGTCCTTGCCGGAGAAAGCCGTGGCTGTGGCAAACCCTTCACGCAGCAGCGCCTTCTCGATGAGCCGCAGCAGCCCCCGGTCGTCGTCCACAATCAAAATGGTTCGTTGGTTCGCGCGGCCTTGCATAAGGATCCGGCTTACTTCACGCCGTCGAGCTCCGGCACCTGGACCAGGGAAATGTAGAGCCCCAGGCTCTTGATGGCTTCGGCAAATTTATCGTAGTCCACCGGCTTCACGATGTAACTGTTGCAACCAATGTCGTGACACCGCTCCACTTCGCGCGGATCGTCCGTTGTCGTCAGCATGATCACGGGGATTTTGTGCAGCTCGGGATCGCTCTTGACCCGGCGCAACACTTCCACGCCGTCAACCCGCGGCATGCGGATGTCCAGCAGGAGCAGGTAGGGCGAAACCGCCGCGCGCTGCGGACCGGTTCCGAGCCGGAAGAGAAAATCCAGGATGGCCTGTCCGTCGCCAAACCATTGAATGGAGTTGTGCAGGCCGGCGCGCGCCAGGTTTTTTTCGATCAGCCGCGCGTGGCCCGCATCGTCTTCCGCAATCAGAATAATGACTTCGCGTGCCGTGCTCATGCTCCTAATTTGCCTGGGCCGGAGCGGGCAGGGAAACAAAAAAGGCCGTGCCCCGCCCCGGCCTGGATTCGACGCTTATTTGTCCATTGTGCCGCTCCAGGATGCGTTGGGCGATCGTCAGCCCGAGGCCTTCCCCCGCGCCATGCGCCGGATTCAGCCGATGGAAAATCTCGAATATTTTCCCCTGATGTTCCGGGGCAATGCCGATGCCGTTGTCCCGAATCGTATAAACCGAACGGTCCCCTTCCCTGCGCCCCGCAACCGAGATCAGCCCGGGACGCTTCGGGTCGAGGTATTTCACCGCGTTGTCCAGCAGATTCGAAAACACCTGGTTGATCTGGGTCGCGTCGCCCAGGCAATCCGGCAGCGTCCCGATTTGGAGCGTCGCTCCGGCTTGTTTGATTTGGAACTCCATGGCTTGGGCGATGCTTGCGAACATCGCGTCCATGCCGAGCGGCTCGAGTCTCAGAGCCGCGCGGCCCAGGCGCGAGTAGCGCAGAAAACCGGCCAGGAGCGAATCGATTTTCACCACACCGGCCTGAATGTATTCCAGCGCCTCGGGAATTTCTTCCGCGATCAGGCGCCCCAGTTCCACGGGGCCGCCATTGGGTTCTTCCCCCCGCAAAAGCTTCCGCATCCGGCCACAAGCCTGGGCCAACTCCTTGCTGAAACCCTGAATGTTCACCAGCGGCGACCGCAAGTCGTGCGAAGCCACGTAAACGATCGTCTCCAATTCCTTGTTCTTCTCCGCCAGCGTTTGCGCCAGCGCCCCGAGCTTTTCCTCGGCGCGCTTCCGCTCGGTGATGTCCTGTTTGACGGCGACAAAGTGCGTGATCCCGCCGCCGCCCGCGCGGACCGGCGTGATCGTCATCTCCTCGGGATACAGCGAACCGTCCTTGCGCCGGTTCACCATCTCGCCGTGCCACGACTGCCCGCGCGCGATGGTTTCCCAAAGCTGCCGGTAGAGCTCGGCGGGATGTTTCCCCGACTTGAGAATCCGCGGGTTGCGGCCCACGACTTCGTCCCGATTGTAGCCGGTCAGCCGGGTGAAGGCCGGGTTGACCCAAAGCACCCGCCCGCGAACGTCCGTGATCGCGATTCCATTCGCCGCCGATTCCAGCGCTTCGGACAACAGTTTCAATTGTTCCTCAGCCTGCCGGCGCACGGTGGTGTCGCGCGCCACCTTGGAGGCCCCGATGATTTCTCCGCCCGCCCCGCGAATGGGAGAGATCGTCACGGAGACGTTGATCAACTTTCCGTCCTTGCGCCGCCGAATCGTCTCGAAATGCTCCACCGATTCCCCGCGCCTGATCTTTTCGATGATCGCCGACTCCTCATCGGCCTGGTCTGGCGGGATGAGCAGGGAAATGTGCTTTCCCAACACCTCCTTGAGCTTGTATCCAAAAATCGTCGTCGCGCCCCGGTTCCAACTCGTGATGCGGCCATCCAACATCTTGCCGATGATGGCATCCTCGGAAGATTCCACCATGGCAGCGTAATGTAACAGCGTTTTCTCCACCTCCTTGCGTTCGGTGATGTCGCGGATGAACCCCGTGAACACCCGCCGCTGCGCCAGCCGCACTTCGCTGACCGAAAGATCGATCGGGAACGTGGTCCCATCCTTCCGCCGGGCGATGACTTCCCGGCCAATCCCGATGATCTTCGCCTTGCCGGTGCGCCGATAGTTGGCCAGGTAGCCGTCGTGCTCCTGATGATAGGGCGAAGGCATCAGCAGGCTCACATTCTTGCCGATCACTTCTTTGGCTTTGTAACCGAAGGCCTTCTCCGCCGCCCGGTTCATGGACTCAATCCGGCCTCGCTCATCGATGGTGATAATTCCCTCGACCGCCGTTTCGAGAATCGCCCGCAACCGCTTTTCGCTGTCGGACAAAGCCGTCTCCGCCCGCCTGCGTCGCGCGCTCATTTCGTCAAAGCGCGCGCGCTTGGCCCGGGCGCCCCTGGCTTTCCGCGCCTGCAGACGCGCGATCAGCCTGGCTTTCGTCGTTCGTACGGAATCGGTCATGCGGAATCACCCCAGTATCGGAGATATCCGCGGCGATTCCAACTGCCAAGTGAGGTGCTGTTCATGAGGGGCGGACAAAAGAAGAGCCGCAGGCGCTTCCGCCCGCGGCTATTGGGGGATTTTGCGGGACAATCAGACGCCGCAAGGCGCCTAAATCGATTGTTACCGGCCCAACAACTGGGCCCGGTACTCCGTCGGCGACTGGCCGAGGATCTTCTTAAAAACACGGTTAAAATGCGTCAACGACTGGAACCCGACCTCGAACGCGATTTCACTGACGCGCAGATTGGGATTGAGCAGCAGGTTTTTGGATTTCTCGATGCGGACCCGTGAAAGGTAATCCGTGAAATTGATCCCCGTGATCTTCTTGAACATTTTGCAGAAGTAAAACGTGCTCGTGTTCACCGACTTCGCCACCTGGCCCAGGGAAAGCTCCTCGGTTTGGTGTTCGTGGATGAATTCCTTGGCCCGGGTGATGACGGGCGGCTCCGCGTTGTCCTGTTGCACCACCACCTGGTTGCTCAACATCGAAAGGTGCTGCGCAAAAATGCTCAACAGCTTGACCACCGAATCATGCTGCTTCTGGGGCACCACCTGCGTGCCAAAATAGGCTTCCTTCAACTTCTCCCGTTCCACTTCCACCCCCCATTCGCCGGCCAGTTTGGCCGCGCGCTCAAACTGCGACTGCGTGGGTTTCTTGCGGAAAACCTGGCCGGTCTGCAGGAAACCGATCAGCCGGTCCCCCAGCCGCACCGGCACCGCCGTGTCATACATGCCAATCGGACACAATACGGTTTGCGGGTCTTGCGTCGCCCGTTCGGACAAACTCTCCTGCACCTGCAAACACGCGCTGCAGGAGCGGCTCTTTTGAGCCATGAGACAGCAGAACGGATTCTCATTCCGCTTGCCGTGATGCGGCAGTTGCCACGATTCCAATGGCCGCAAGGCGACCGGCAAACCCGTGGTCTCACTGAACGCGCGCTCGTAATCCTGGTAAATCTTGGACCCCGCCAGCGCTTCAACCAGCGCCCGGTTCCCATTGCCGTTGCCATTGCCCCCGGGAGCCGCATAGGGATTCCTCGGCCGCAAACCCGTCTCCTTCTTCAACTCGGAAGCCCTCAGTTGGTTCCGCGCCACCCCCGCCGCCTCGCCATGAAAATCGTCCGCTTCCTTCCCGCTGCCTGTCTCGTGCCGAACAAATGTTGTTTGCATGGCAGCAATTTAAGATAAACAAACGCGAACAACAATTGGGGGACGTTCCTGATCGTAATGCAGCAGAAATGCCTATGGATGGTAGGGGAATCCCTTACCCGCGTCCGGCGGGTTTAAAATCTTTTCGCGTTGCGCCGGCCCGGTCTGCCGGCCGCGGTTTCCGGTCCTGTTTGCCTTTGTTTCCGGCCCAAACCCGCCCGCGCTCCCGCGGGCGCCGCGAGCCCGGTGAAGCCTCCCCGCCGGGCGGAGCTGGACTTCCGTTCGAGGGACATTTTGTCTTTTCGGCCGGAGGACGCCGCACGTGGTTTGGCAAAGGCTGGCCATTTGTTGCGCTTCACTCAACAGCTTGGACTGCGTTCATTCGGGGCCAAACCACTTCCCCGGGACCGTTCTTGCAGGTGAACTTTGCCTGGGTCTTGTCCCCGCGATGGTGAGAATGCAAAGGCAAATCGCCGGTGTGCCCGGTGAGGAAACTGCCTGCCGGGTTTTGCAGGGCACATCCCCCCCGATACCCGGCCACAAATAAAAAATGGCTCCAGAGGCAGGGCTCGAACCTGCAACATCACGGTTAACAGCCGCGCGCTCTACCATTGAGCTACTCTGGAGTCCTGGTTTTCCACGCTCCGGGGACCCGCGCCCAATTGCCTGATAACAGGGGCGCGAATGTACAAACCACCTCCGGCACCGTCAAATGGAATCTGCCACAATCACGATCTTCCGACCGCGCGGCAACAGGCATGACGGAACGCCAGCGCAAATGATCCA
>CAZFOA010000116.1:0-11604 GCA_964520205.1 uncultured Verrucomicrobiota bacterium
CCCTCATTTCAGGCGCCACTGCTTCGCAATATTCCATCAGCAACGTCCAGGCGGGAAATGCCGGAATATACCAGGTGGTGGTCACGAATGCATTTGGCGGAGTCACTAGTGCCGTGGCGAATCTGACTGTGACTCCGATGGCGCCTTATTTCACTGTCCAGCCGGTTGGAGCAACTTTGCCGGCGGGAACGAACTGGACGTTAACGGGAATGGCCCACGGCTCCGAGCCGATCGGTTATAGCTGGCTGCACGACGGCGTGCCGCTGGTCGGTGCTTACCAGTCTTCCCTGACGCTTACCAATTTGAAAATTACCGATAGCGGCAATTACGCGTTGGTGGCGTTCAACACCCTGGCATCATCAACCAGCCACGTCGCATCAATCACGGTTACGGCTGCGCCCCCAGTGTTCACTCAACAACCGACTGCAGCCTCCGTTCTGACAGGCGCCAGCACTACTTTCAATAGTCTGGCAGTCGGCAGCAACCCCTTACGATACCAGTGGTATTTCCAGAGCGGTCCACTGCTGAACCAAACCAACCGGCAACTCACGCTGAATCCTGTCAACGCGGCCAACGCCGGCAGCTATTTCGTCGTCGCTGCAAATCAATTCGGTTCCATTACCAGTGCAGTTGCGCAACTGACCGTTAATCAGGCGCCCGTATTGCAGCAAGCCTTGTCTAATGTTGTCACGGACCTGGGCAACAGCCTCACGCTAACCGCCGCTGCTACCGGCACGCCTCCGTTGACGTATTCATGGCAATACAACGGCGCCTCGCTAGCCATCAGCAACTCCGTGCTCACGTTGACAAACGTTCAGCCGGCGCAATCTGGTTTCTATCGCGTCACGATCAGCAACGCGTTCGGCAGCGTCTCTTCAACCGGACGAGTCAGTGTGTTTGGTCCGGCAGGAACGGTCATAGCCTGGGGAGACAATTCCGGTGGCCAGACGAATGTACCCGCTGACCTCATCGGTGCGGTCGCCGTCTCGGGGGGCGATTACCATAGCCTTGCGCTCCGGCACAACGGGACACTCGTGGCCTGGGGCTTCAATGGAGACGGTCAAACGAACGTTCCTATTGATTCCGTACGTTTTGTTTCCATCGCCGCCGGTTCTGCTCACAATTTGGCCATTCGTGAAAACGGTTCTATCGCGGCATGGGGACGCAATGATGCCGGCCAAGTCAGTATACCCTCAAGCGCAAGTAACAACGTTCTATCCGTGGCCGCTGGCGATTCCTTCAGCCTCGCACTATCAGGATCGCGTACGGTCATTGCTTGGGGTGATAATTCCTTCGGACAATGCAACTTGCCTCAAGGTTTAACCGGCGTTTCCACAATTACTGCCGGACGCGACCACGGCCTTGCCTTGCGAACAAATGGGCTGGTCGTCGGCTGGGGCTTTAATGCTTTCGGTCAGGCGACGCCGCCTTCGGGATTGTCCAACGTCGTCTCCATTGCCGCCGGGTATTTGCACAGCGCTGCACTTCGCTCAGATGGAAGCGTTGTTGTCTGGGGCGACAACAGCTATGGCCAGACCAACGTGCCCGCGAGCGTATCCAACGTGATCGCGATCGCTGCTGGTGATTTCTACACGGTTGCTCTTCGCAATGACGGAAAATTAATCGGTTGGGGTGATGATACCTACCAGGAGATTGACGCACCCTCGACGACCGGCGCTTATGCCGTTAGTGCCGGAAACTATCATGGCTTGGCCCTGATGCCGATTGTATTGCAGATGCAACCCCAAGCGGGCGGTTTGCTGCTGTCTTGGCGCGGGGCCGCCGTATTGCAGTCGGCACCAAGCGTATCAGGCCCGTTCACAGACGTGCCGTGCCAGGGAAATTGTTATACCAATATGGATGTGTCCGGACCTGCGAAATTCTTCCGACTGAAGTATTGACGGCAGAAACCTAATGACTGACTCGTATTTATTCCGCGATCCGGGAAGGGAGCGGAGTGCAGGATTGGACGAAAGATGGAGCCAATGGCCGGGATTGAACCGGCGACCGACGGTTTACGAAACCGTTGCTCTACCGCTGAGCTACATTGGCAACTGCACCACCATAACAAATCCACTCCGTCCCGATTCGTCAAGGCGAACCTTACTCCAATCTCAGTTCCACCGCGTCGCCAGTGTAACGAACGGTTTGATTCATCCGAGGCGAGAAGGAAAAGGCCGCCGGCATTTTCTTCGAGACAAAAACGGCGTTGAAGGTTCGTTCGGCCAACATGCCCGGGAATGAGCCTTCGCGTTTGCCGATGGTGAGCGTGTGCTTGCGATCATCCCATCGCAGCGGAATCTGCGTGAAGGCGCCCTGTTCGTAACCGTAGGTCAGTCCGTCATCTTCATAGAGCGTGAAAGAACCGTTTGCGCCGGCATAAATGTAAAGGGTGATCGGATCGGCCGGCTTTTCGGTGGTGTATTGTCGTTCCGGTCCGGTTGGAATGATCGAGCCGGCTTTCACGTAAAGCGGCAGCGCGTCGTAGGGCGCGGCCGCATCGATCGTTTTTCCGCCGGCAAGATGCGCGCCGGTCCAGAAATCATACCAGGCCGCCGCCTTGGGCAGGTACACCTCGCGGCTACGCACCCGGTATTCGGTCACGGGATTCACGAGCAACGCCGGGCCGAACATGAATTGATTTCCAATCTCCCGCGCTTTGGCATCCTCGCGAAAATCCATCACGAGCGGGCGCATGAGGGTGCCCCCGTCGCGCGTCACCGCGCCGGCCAGCGAATAGAGATACGGCAGCAGACGATAGCGAAGGCGGTCGAACTTGAGCTGCGCCTGAAACGCCGGGCTGGTTTCGCCGCCAAACTCCCACATCTCCCGGAACGGGAACTGGCCGTGGACACGCATGAGCGGACAGAAGGCCGCATACTCCAGCCAGCGCGTGTTCAGTTCAGCCCATTCATCCGCTTCTGCCGGCGTCAGGATTGGAGTGTTCGGGGACGGCCCCTTTTCATCACGGCGGCTCCAGCGCGGGGGCACGGCAAAACCGCCGCTGTCCATGGTCCAGTAGGGAACGCCGGACAAGCAGAAATTGAGACCGGCGGGAATTTGCTTTTGGAGCGCCGTCCACGTGGATGAAATGTCGCCGGACCACGTCGCCGCGGCATAGCGTTGCTGGCCGAGATACCCTGAACGGGTGAGAATGAACACGCGCTGGTTGGGCGCGGCGGCCCGCTGGCCTTCATAGACGCTTTCGGCGTTCAGCAGCGGATAGGCCAGCATCACCCGCGAAGCGGTGCCGAGCGCGGTCGGGTTCATCGCGTGGCGGGTGTCCTCCAGCATGGGCGCATGGCGCAACTCCGGTTCGCTGGCGTCCAGCCACCAGGCATCCACGCCCTTGGCGAACAGCTCGCGGTTGACTTGATCCCAAAACATCTTCCGCGCCCCCGGATTGAAGGCGTCGTAGAAGGTGAACCGGTGCTTCGTCCAGTCGGCAATGCCGTCGGTCAAATTGGGTTCGTAGAGAAATCCGCGCGCATGCAATTCCTCGAAGTTGGTCGTGCCTTCGTGGAATTTCGGCCACACCGAAATCATAAGCCGCGCGTGGTATTGGTCGTGAATCGAACGGATCCAATCGACCGGGTCGGGAAATCGCTCGGCATCAAACTCGTGCGAACCCCACTCCGGCGCGCGCCAGTAAAACCAGTCTTGAACAATGTTGTCGATCGGGATGCCGTTGGTTCGGAAATGTTTCAGCACGTCGAGGCTTTCCTGCTGGCTATGGTAGCGTTCGCGCGATTGCCACAGACCGAACGCCCAGACCGGCATCATCGGCGCGGCGCCGGTCAGTTGCCGGTAACCGCCGACCACCCGGTCCAACTCCGGACCGTAAATGAAGTAATAGTCCACGCCGTCGGCGACTTCG
Source organism: uncultured Verrucomicrobiota bacterium (assembly GCA_964520205.1). Lineage (GTDB taxonomy): Bacteria > Verrucomicrobiota > Verrucomicrobiia > Limisphaerales > BOG-1460 > CAZFOA01. Next base: position 3,878 of record CAZFOA010000116.1, read on the forward strand.
GACCACAGTGAAGTGGACGTTTCCTTCGATGGCGTTTTCCAAAGGAGTTGCATCCTGGGTTCGTTCTGGTCCACCACCCAATCCATGCGGAGCCGGTAGCGCTTGCCGGCTTTGAGATGAACGCGCGCCTGGTCGTACCAGAACAGCCAGCCCTGGCGCCAATGATTGATCACCAACCGGTCGTCAAGCCAGACCTTGAGGCCCGCGTTGTAGAGCGGCTGCAACGTGTATTCGCCGCTCGTTGCCGGTCGGATGAACCCCTCCCAGCGGACGCTGACGGGGCCTGTCGGTGGCAGATCGGGGTGGAGGCGCAGGTTTTGCCGGGGCGTGTCCAGGGGCACCGCGATGGCGATCTGCTCTTCGCGGCGCGACGCCACGGCCCGGCCGAAGTCAGGATCGGCAAAATAAGTGGCGGTCAGCGCGCCGGGCCGGCCCTGGGCGTCGCCAAGCTGCGCGGGCGGAATCGGCTCCGGATCGCGCACGTCGCCAAAGCGGGTGCGGGAAGTGTTGTCCCACAGAATCCCGTAACCGCGGCTGGACACCAGCACCGGCAACGCCACGACCGTGTTGCGCTGCCAGAGGTCGAGGTCGCGGCCTTTGATGTCCATCAGCCCGAACTGGTGCTGGCCCATGCCGTAAAGCGATTCGTCGGCGTTGGGCTCCCACTGTTGCCGCGCGTGCTGCGTGCGTTCGCCTTGCACCTCGGCGGGGGTCAAGATTCGACCCCCTTTCTTCTCGGCAAGAATCGGCTTTCCGCCGGCGTCATAAAATGAAACGGCTCCCGAGTCGAGGTCCACTTTCACCTTGAGCTTGGGCGTGGTCACCGTGGCTGTGCGCGAATCGTCCACGCAGACCCAATCCACCGCTTTGGGGTGCGACAGTTGAACGGCCAGGCTCGTCCGGTTGAAGAAGGCGCGGTCCGGGGAACTGGCGATGCGGATGATGTCCTCCGCGCAAACTTGCACTTTGACCAGCGTGCCGTGGACGGGGACGATGATTCCGTCATCAAGCTTTTCCGGCGCAGCCGCCCGCATCGATGTGAGGCCAAGGGCCATCGTCGCCACCAGGAGAATGCTGCGTTTTCGTTTCATAAGAGTTGCCTTCAGATTTTAGCGTGGCCATCTCACAGCCCGAGCGCCGGGTCAGGGGACCCGGCCTACAGGCTGCAGCTTCTTCGATGCAGGCCGAATGTTCCAACGCGGCGTAGTGTCGCCGGTCCCGGCGGCGCAAGAAATTCTTCAGGCTAGAATACAGCCCGGCAAATTACCTGAACTTCAATTCCGCGGCACTCCCGGTGTAGTGGATTGTTTGATCGGCCTGCGGTGTGAAAGAAAAGGCCACAGGTTTATCCTTGGAAACCAGGACCACGTTGAACGTGCGTTCTTGGAGCATTCCCCGGAACGAACCTTCACGCTTGCCGATCGCCAGGGTTTTGGCGGCGTCATTCCAGTGGATCGGAATCAACGAGAACGCGCCTTTCTCGTAACGGTAGGTCAGGCCGTCGTCTTCGTAGAGCGTGAAGGCGCCGTCCGCGCCGGCGTAAACGAAAATCGTGATCGGATCAGCCGCTTTTTCGGCGGTGTATTGCAGGTCCGGTCCGGTCGGGATGATGGAGCCGGCTTTCACGTAAAGCGGCAGCGCGTCATACGGCGCCGGGGCGACGATCGTTTGCCCGCCAGCGAGCGATGCGCCGGTCCAAAAATCAAACCAACCCGCCGTCTGCGGCAAGTAAACCGGGCGGGTCCGCGCCTTGTAAACGGTGACCGGATTGACCAGGAAGGCCGGGCCGAACATGAATTGGTCGTCGAGGTCGAGCACCCTGGCATCCGTGCGAAAATCCATCACCAGCGGGCGCATGAGGGTGCCGCTGCTGCGGGTCACTTCGCCGGCCAGCGAATAGATGTAAGGCAGAAGCCGGTAACGGAGGCGGTCGAACTTGAGTTGCGCCTGGTAGGCCGGACTGGTTTCGCCGCCGAATTCCCACATTTCGCGGTTTGGAAATTCACCGTGGACCCGGAGCAGGGGAACGAACGTGGTGAACTCAAACCAACGCGCGTTCAGCTCGCGCCATTCCTCAAGGTGTTCGGCACTGGGATTCTGGTTCGAGAACCGCGCAGGCACCGAAAATCCGCCGCAATCCATCGTCCAGTAGGGCATGCCCGAAATACAGAACCCCAGCCCGGCCGGGATTTGCGCCCGCATCGCCGTCCAGGTCGATGAAATGTCCCCGGACCACACCGCGCCGGCATAACGTTGTTGCCCGGCAAAACCGGAACGCGTGAGGATGAACACGCGCTGGTCGGGCGCGGTCTTGCGCTGGCCTTCGTAAATGCTTTCGGCGTTCACGAGCGGATACGCGTTCATCATGCGCGCGCCGGTGCCAGCCGCCGTGGGATGAATCTGAATGTGCTGTCCTTTGAGCGTCGGCATGGGAAGCATATCCGGCTCGCTCGCGTCCATCCACCAGCCGTCCACACCTTTGCTGAACAACTCGCGCGCAATCTGGGCCCAGAACATTTCGCGCGCCTGGGGATTGAAGGCGTCATAGAACGTGTCCGGATGGCCGACCCAGTCGATGATATCCTGGCCCAGGTTGGGTTCGTAGAGGAAACCATGCGACCGCAGCGCTTTGAAATTTTCCGTGCCCGGATAAAACTTGGGCCAGACGGAAATCATCAGGTGCGCGTTGTATTTGTCATGGATCGCGCGGATCCAACCCGCCGGGTCCGGGAACCGCTGGGGATCGAACTGATGAGAACCCCACTGGTCTTCCTTCCAGTAGAACCAGTCTTGAACGATGTTATCGAAGGGAATGTGGCGCGAGCGGAATCCCGCAATCGCGTCGAGGCTCTCCTGTTGGGTCTTGTAACGCTGGCGGCATTGCCAGAGGCCGAACGCCCAGCGCGGCATCATCGGCGCCGGGCCGGTGATCCGGCGGTAACCGGCGACGACCTGATCCAGCTCCGGGCCGTAGACGAAATAATAATCGACGCCGTCGCCGACTTCGGACCAGAGCGAAGTGGTTTGGCCGGCTGCCGGTGTTTTCCAGAACAGTTGCATGACATCCCCGCCATCGCCCTTGCTCCATTCGACGCGCAGCCGGTGCCGGCTTTCGGCTTCAAAGCGGACCCGGGCGACGTTGATCCAGGGCAGCCAGCCCTGCCGCCAATGGCTGATGACCAGCTGATCGTCCACCCAGACTTGAATCCCGTCGTTGGAGAACGTTTGGAATTGGTAATCGCCGGCCTGGTCGGCCTGCACTTCACCCTCCCACCTCAGGCTGACCGGGCCGGAAGCCGGGAGATCGGGATGAATGCGCTTGTTCGACTGCCGTCCGCCGCCGCCCGCCGGAGGAGCCTCGATGTTGATGCGTGAATCGACGCGTTTGCCCGCCAACTGCTCGAAGTTGGCGCCGGAGAAATAGCTGCCGGTCAGCCCGCCGGGTTTGCCTTCCGCGTCGAACAGCTGCTTTGCCGGGATCGCCGTCCACTGGCGCAAATCGCCGAACCGCGAATAGGAGGTGTTGTCCCAAAGAATCCCGTAACCGCGGCTCGAAACGAGGAAGGGGATGTCCACCGTGCCGTTGTGCTGCCAGAGATCGATGTCATACCCTTTGAGATTGATCAAACCGGTTTGCCGCTGGCCCAGGCCGTAGAGCGCTTCGCCTTCGTTCGGCTCCCATTCCTGGCGCACGTGAAACGTCTCGTCGCCCTGCACAATCGCCGGTGACAGGCTCCGGCCATCGCCCTTTTCCGCCAGCACCGGCTGCCCGGCCGCATCCAGGAACGAAACCGCTCCGGTCTTCAGATCCACCCGCACCGTGAGTTTGGCCGTGGTGAGCGTTGCCTCCGTGTCCGTGCTTTTCAATTTCCACTTGGCTTTGAACTTGGCTCCGGGGTCCGTCATCAGGCTTTTGCGCGCAAAGAACAAGCGGTCCCGGGCCGCGGCAACGCGGATGATGTCGTCGGCGCAAACCTGGACTTTCAGGAACTGGTCGCCGACCCGGACGATGATTCCGTCCGCCACTTGTTCCGGCGCGGCGGCGGCGAATCGCGGCGTGATACAGGCAAGGATCAGCAAACCGAGCGATAAGGGTTTCATCATAAAATCTCCGGGGTAAGTTTGTAAGCGGGCCGAAAGCATAGGTTGTTGTGATACCGGTCAAACGAAACGGCTGTCAAGCGGGATAAGGCCATGGTCGTGGGTTAGTTTGGTGGGGCGAGGCTGCCGACGAGCCGTCTTCGCTGCGCTTCGGCGGCGCGCCGGGGACGGCCCTGGCGCGCCGAAGCTTTGCGAAGGCGGCTCGCGAGGACGCTCGCCCCACCGAAGCAGCAAACCCACGCGCTACCAAAGCCGCTATCCGAGCACAAACTTCCGATGCTTGGCAAACACCCCGCGCAAGGCCACCGACAGTCCATCCTGCAATGCCTGAAGCTCGCGGTACCGTTCCGCGTTCTCCCGATTCGGTTTGGCGGTCTCGCCCGGGTTCAACTCGACAAACTGATCGGTGATTTCCTGGATGGAGGTTTTTGCGCCCTGCTCGCGGCGCAGGCACCAGAGCGCTTGCAGGGCGGCGCCATAGGCCGCGCCTTCGCTCACCTTCAGCGTCACCACTTCGGCGTTGAAAATGTCGGCCATGATTTGGCGCCAGACCTTGGATTTGGCTCCGCCGCCGGTGACGCGGATTTGGGCCGGTTTCACGCCCAGGTCCGCCAGCCGGCGCAAGCCGTAGTTCATCCCGAGCGTCACGCCTTCCATCGAGGCGCGCGCGAAATGGCCGGCTTCAAACGTCCGGGTGTTCACGCCGAACCAGACACCGGTGCCGTCCGGGACGTTCGGCGTGCGTTCGCCTTCGAAATACGGCAACAGCAGCAAACCGTTCGAGCCGGCCGGAATCCGCCCCGCCTCGCCGGCGAACTTCTCGTGGGTCCAGCCGAAATCCGCGCGCGCCATCTCCGTGGCGACGGTCACGTTCATGGTGCACAACAAGGGCAGCCAGCGGTTGGTCGAGTCGCAGAACGCCGCGATCTCGCCTTCGGGATCCACGACCGGTTTTTCGGCGCAGGCGTAGATCGTTCCGCTCGTGCCGAAGCTGGCGGTGATGACGCCTTCCCGCGTGTTGCCGGTGCCAATTGCGCCCATCATGTTGTCGCCGCCGCCCGCGCTCACCAGCACCCCGGGTGTCAGGTCGAGCGATTTTGCGGTGGAGGTCTGCAACCGTCCGCACGGCTGGTCGCTGGGATTCAGCGGCGGCAGCTTGCCGGCGAGGTCGGGATCGATTGCGCTCAGCGCGGCGGCGGACCATTTGCGTTTGCGCACGTCGAGCAGCGCGGTGCCGCTGGCGTCGCCATATTCCATCCCCTTCACGCCCGTGAGCCAGAAATTAAGGTAATCGTGCGGCAACAGAATCGTGTCGAGCCGGGCGAAATGCTTGGGTTCATGATGCTTGAGCCAGAGAATTTTTGGGGCGGTGAACCCGGGCAGCACCGCGTTGCCCAAAGCGCGAATGGTTTTCTTCGCACCGCCGAGCTTTTCGGTGATTTCGTCGCACTCCGGCGCCGTGGTGGTGTCGCACCACAATTTGGCCGGGCGGATCACCTCGCCGTTTTTGTCGAGGGGAACGAACCCGTGTTGCTGGCCGCTGACGCCGATGGCTTTGACTTCGGCGGCGACGGCTTTGGCCTGGCGCAAGGCGCGGCGGATGGCGCTGCCGGTGGCGTCGCGCCAAGTGTGAGGGTGCTGTTCCTTGGCTCCCGGCGGCAAGTCGGGAATCAAATCGTAAGCCTCCGCCGCGGACGCCAGGACCTTGCCCGTGTTTGCGTCCACCACCAGGGCTTTGGTGGATTGGGTGCCGCTATCGATGCCGATGACGAGTGTTCGCATGGATTTGATTTAACCGCGAAATGCACGAAATACACGAAAAAAACGCGAAGTCACCACCCGATCAGGGCTGAATCGCATTGGCTTTTTGTGGGTTTGGTGTATTTCGTGGTTCCCGAAATGCGTGCCGATAGATTCAGACCATGAAACCGAAAGCCTCGGCGCAACGCCGCCGCACCACCTTCATGGTATTTGGTGTCGGGTCCTTCGCCCACAGCATCGGACAAGCGTTGAAAGAGGCTGGCGCCGGCGTTTCGACCTATCTGACGCGCAACTACGGTCACTTTTCGCCTTCCCTCGTCGGTCCCGCGTATTCGCGTGAGGCCTTTCCCAACCCTTGTTCACTTCTCCGGGAACATGGAGTTGACTGCGTCATTCCGCAGTCCATTGACTGGGCGCAGGCGCCGTGGGCGGGAGAGTTGTTGAAATCCAAGGTTCCGATTTTCAGTCCCACGGGCGAGGCGATGCGGATCGAGCGCGAGCGGGATTTCGCCCGGAAGCTTTGCGCCGATTTTAAGATTCCGTTCCCACAGGCGTATGTTGCGTCTAACCGTTTGGAGGCGGAAAAGCTGCTGGAAAAGCATCCCCAACCGTTCGTCATCAAGAACCCGTTGTGTTCGCCCACGAGCCCGGTCCACACGATCCTGTGCGAGACGGTCGAAGACACCCGCGCCTGGTTACGGCAAATCAATTACGCGGAGGGCGTCTTCCTGCAGGAATACCTGGGCCGCGCGGAGGCGGGCCATATTGTGCTCGTGAGCGGTGGAGAAATTCATTCGCTCGTCACGAACCAGGAGTACAAATACGCCTTCAACGGCAACCAGGGCATCATCGCCGGTGCGCCGCTCGGCGGGTTGGTGGAACAGGATTCGGGCGACAAATACGGTCTGGCGCGAAAATTGATCCACCCTTTATGGCCGTGGCTGCGCAAGGTGAAATTCAATGGACCGCTGCAAGTCACCGCGGTCAAGCGACGCGGGACCTGGCATGTCATTGAATACAACATCCGGATCGGCGTCACTTCCGGCCCCATGATCCTGCGCATGCTGAAGAATCCAGTCGAGAGCGTGATCAGAACCGCACAAAACAGGAAGCTGGACCCCCAATTCCGGGATCAGCTCAATTTCGGTTGCTCGCTTACCCTGGCGGGTTACGGATATCCATACGTTCAGACCCGCGGACCGCAATTGCCGTTGGGAACGGAGGGACGGTTCGATTGCGACGTTTGGTGGAACGAAGTGGCGCAAGGCCCGGACGGAAAGCTGCTGGCCACCGGGCATCGGATTGCCGACGTGAACGCGCTGGCGCCGACGCTCGCCGCGGCGATCGCCAGGGCCTACGCGAACATCCGGAAAATCCGCGTCCTGGGCAGTTATTATCGGACTGACGTGGGACAAAGCCTTTGGCCTCCGGGAACGGTGTGATGTCGGCTTTGCGAAGTGGGCTATGGATTCAGCCCTGAATCGTCTTTGAGCGTGCTTGATAAGCCGCTGGTGATGGGTGGAAGTCATCCTACAACTGGCTCCTTGTGAATATGTTTTCATCGGTGCCGGCAATTTTTTCATGTCATTTCCCTCCATTCGGGGTTAAAAGGCTTCCAGCGATTTTATGCAATTGGATTCCTCCGTTTTTCCGCTGCGACCGGCGTGGACCGAGATTGATCTCGGCAGGCTGCGCCGCAATCTGCGGCTCATTCGACGCGACCTTCCGCGCGGGGTGCGCCTGATGGCGGTGGTGAAGGATGAAGCTTACGGGCATGGGGCGGTTGACGTGGCGCGCATCGCGCTGGAAGAAGGCGCCTGGGGCTTCGGCCTGAGCACGCTGGAAGAGGCGATGGCGCTGCGCGA
>CAZFOA010000117.1:0-11459 GCA_964520205.1 uncultured Verrucomicrobiota bacterium
TGGGACCGCTGGCGATCGCCGGACTTGTCGTCGGGGTGATGCTGCTGATCTCGGGGCCGTCCCTGATTCTCGCCTTTATCAAGCTGCGGAAACGCAATCTGGGCCCGATTCTCGACGCGAACGGCTGGGCGGTGAATGCGAAAGCCAAAATCAATGTTCCGTTCGGCACCGCGCTCACCGACATCGCCCAATTGCCTCCCGGTTCCCAGCGGGACCTCATCGATCCCTTTGCCGAAAAGAAGAGCCCCTGGCCGAAACTCATCGCCTTCGCGTTCGTGCTCTATGTCATTTATATAATCCTCAATCACCTTGGCTTTATCTTCCAGTGGACCGATGGCCGAGCGGGCATTCAGAAGAAATCGGCCGCGCTGAATGCGGCTCCGGGCGCCACCAACGCGGTCACAACCACAGTCAGCGTCACCACCACCAATGCACCGGCCAACAGGTGATTGTTTCCGAAGCGCAGCGACGGTGGGAGCGCGGGCTTCAGTCCGCTTCGCTATTCGCGATCACGTAATTGGGAATGACGGGCATGTTACATAAATGGGTCGAGGGTAGGGCGCGTCACTCCGTGCGCGCCGCAGCCGGAAGCCGAAGCACGAAAATCGCCGTCTTTCTGCGGCAGGTACGGCGCGCACGGAGTGACGCGCCCTGCCTTTTGGGACTTGGATGATTTGGGCAACAGGCCCTTGCATTTGGCAATCAATACAACCTGCATCGACATGCCTCGTGAAAGCACAGCAGCCCGGGCGGCGCGCGTGAAGAAGATCATCGCCGGTTTGCGCAAAACCTACCCGGACGCACAATGCGAACTGAATTTTTCCAACCCCCTCGAACTGCTCATCGCCACCATCCTGTCCGCGCAATGCACGGACAAACGCGTGAGCCGGGTCACGGCGGAGCTGTTCAAAAAATACCGTTCGGCGGCGGATTATGCCCGGGCGGACCTCGCCGGACTCGAACAGGACATCAAGTCGGCGGGCTTATACCGGAGCAAAGCCCGGAACATCAAAGCCTGCGGCCTCGCGTTGGTGGAGCGGCACGGCGGAAACGTGCCGCGGACCATGGCTGAGTTGATCGAACTCGGCGGCGTCGGCCGCAAAACCGCAAACGTCGTCCTCGGCAATGCATTCAATATCAATGCCGGCGTCGTGGTGGACACCCACGTGACACGGCTTTCGCAGCGGCTGGGGATCACCCGCCAGGCTGATCCGGAAAAAATCGAGCGGGATTTGATGAAGCTCGTGCCGCAGGAGCAATGGACGCTGTTCAGTCATTGGTTGATCTGGCATGGCCGGCGCCGCTGTTCGGCGCGCAAACCGGATTGTGCGGCGTGCGAGATCGCCGGGCTGTGTCCTTCGGCGGGAAAACCATGAAGAACGAACATTCAACGTCCAAGCCGCAAAGTGGCGGCGGGCCGACATTGGAGGAGGGGAGTTCGATGTTGGACGTGGGATGTTCTCCCTCTTCTCAAAGCTGGTTGATCCTCAATTCCGGACCCGGCAGCGCCGCTTTCAACATGGCCATGGACGAAGCGCTGCTCGCGGCGATGCCGCGTTTGCAGCGGCCGGTCCTGCGGTTCTATGGCTGGGCCGAGCCCGCCGCTTCGTTCGGTTATTTTCAGAAATATTCGGAAGTGGAGCGCGCGACGCCGCTGCGGCCGCTGGTGCGCCGCCCCACCGGCGGCGGCATCGTGCCGCATGCCGCAGACTGGACTTACAGCCTCGCGTTCCCCGCCGGCCACGAATGGCACGCTCTTAAAGCTGTCGAAAGCTATCGCCGGGCCCATGAATGGATCCAGGCCGCCTTCGGAAAATTGGATATTCCAACCGAACTGGCGCACCGCAGCCGGAGGCCCGAACCCGGCAGTTGCTTTGCCGGCCACGAACCATTCGACGTGCTCTGGCGTGGAAAAAAAATCGCGGGGGCGGCGCAACGCCGGACCCGCGACGGGTTGCTCATCCAAGGCTCGGTGCAGCCGCCGCCGCTGACATTGTGGCGGGTGGACTGGCAGAATGCCCTGTGCGCGGTCGCGCCGCTGCCGGACGGGGCCGGTTGGGAAGCGCTCGAACGCGACGCCGGGTTGCTCGACGCCGCGGCGAATCTGGTGTCGAAGAAATACACGCAGGACGGTTACAACCGGAAGCGGTGAGCAATTGGAGGGTTTACTTCCGCACCCGGCTTGCGCAGACTTCGGGTGCTTACAACGGGTTTGTCTTCCCGGGAAAACATTTTGCTGTATGAGAAATCGCCTGATTTGTCGCACCTCGATGATCTGGCCGGGGCCGGCCTTTGCGGATTTTGTTCCCGGACCGCCGAGCTGCGCCGCCATGCATCCGCCTTTTAAGATGTGTCTCCGGTTGTTGCTGCTCGTGCTGCCGGGTTTGCTGCCGGGTTCGTTATCGGGACAGATCGCCTTGAGTGGCGGGGCGTATTCACAAAATTTCGATTCTCTGGCCGGCAGCGGCACAGCCCCATGGATGGATAATGTCACCTTGCCGGGCTGGTACGCCTCCCGAAGCGTCGCGCCGAATTCGGTCACGAACTACAGCGCCGGGACCGGTTCAAGCACTACCGGAGCGCTCTACAGTTTTGGCGGCAGCGGTTCGACCGACCGCGCGCTCGGCACGCTGGCTTCCAGCGGGACAGGAAGGCTGGCTTTCGGAATCCGGTTCACGAACGACACGGGACTGCCTCAGACCGGCTTTACCGTTTCCTCCACGGGCGAACAATGGCGCGTGGGTGGCACAAGTGCTCAAAAACTTGCCTTCTCTTATCAGATCGGCACGGCGCTGACGAATGCCGACGCGCACGACGACCAGGCCTGGACGCCTTTCCCTGCGTTGGATATTGACAGCCCGAACACAAACGCCACCCAGACGCTCCAAGGCAATGATCCCACGAACCAGGTGGTCTTCGCCGGCGTTCCCATCCCCGGAGTCGTCGTGCCCCCGGGCCAGGAGTTGTTTCTGCGCTGGCTCGACGTGGATGATCCGGGGTTTGACGATGGTCTGGCCCTGGACAACATATCCGTCTCCTTCAGTCCGGCGGACACCCTGGCGGCGGCCACGAACTATGCGTTTTTGTTGCTCACCTACAACACCCACGGCAACGAGGTGGAAAACTGGAGCACGAACACGTCGCAGGTTCGCGCGATTGGACGCCAGTTGGTTTATTTGAAGCCGGACATCGTCACGTTCAACGAAATTCCGGAAACGAACACCTGGCAGATGGACAATTGGGTGAAGGCGTTTTTGCCGGGGTATTTTCTGGCCACCAATTCGCAAGGTGACGGTTACATTCGCAACGTGATCGCGAGCCGCTTTCCCATCGCGGGTTCCCGAAGCTGGCTGCACGATTCCGACCTCGCACCTTACGGCTATACCAACGCCACGTTCAAACGGGATTTATTTGAGGCGGAGATCACCGTGCCGGACTTTCCCCAGCCGTTGCACGTTTTTTGCGTTCACCTGAAATCCAGCCAGGACGCCGATGCTTCCGCCGAACGCGCGGCGGAGGCCGGCGCAGTTTCCAATTTCTTCGCCGCCACGTACCTCGCCACCAACGGTCTGCAGCCGTATGTGTTGAGCGGTGACATGAACGAGGACCTGGCACGTCCGCCGGCGAGCCATCCCCAATCCATCCAGAGCTTGATCGGGCCGCCGACCGGCCTGCAACTGACGACGCCGGTGAATCCCTTTACCGGCAGCGAGCTGACGATTTCGATTCAAAGCAGCAACCTGACCAAGCGCTACGATTACATCCTGCCGTGCGCCCTGTTGTTCTCCAACATCGCGTCCAGCCAGGTTTTTCGGACCGATCCGCTCACCAACGCCTACCCGCTCCTGCGAACCAACGATAACCGGACCGCCTCCGATCATCTGCCGGTCCTGATGATTTTCAACAATCCATATCAAAAGCCGTTCCGGTTGACTTCAATTTCGCGCAGCAATCCAAACGTGGCTTTGACCTGGGAATCCATCCCCGGCCAGATATATCGCGTGGAAAACTCCCCGGATTTCACCAACTGGATGCCCCTTGCGGACAACTTGACGGCGACTGGAGGAAATGCTGGTTTCAGCACAAATATGTCTGCCGATGCCCAGTTCTTCCGCGTGAAGCGGCTTCGGTAACCTGCGTTGGGTTAGTCTGGCCATCTCAGACCGCCGGCGCCGGGTCAGGGGACCCGGCCTAGGTGCCGGCGCCCTACATATTGTAGGCCGCGTGCCCTCACGCGGCGCAGCGTGGCGGGCTTTCCCAGGGTTGGACGGGGCATTTTATTAGTTCAACACACCAATCATAGCACCACAGCCAGTCAATCTAATAACTTGCCCGCTCGGCCATAGGTTTGGCATAGTCGAAAAATTGGTGCAGAACGATTCACCGGCCGAACGAATTTGGTGCTCAAATGGCCATGACAGGTTCCAGAAACCAGGCGTTGGCGCCTAACCGATGCAACCATGAGATACATGAACGGTCATCCAAGACCATCCTTCAATTCCCGCCGACTTCTGTTGTCCGCTCTCAAGCGCGCGAAGCCGGCCTCATTTTTGGCCGGCGTTCTCGTCGTCTTTTGCGGCGCACTTTCCTGCCTGGCCAGTCCCCAGGATCCGCAGGAGTGGGAAAATCCCCGTCTCACGGGCATCAGCAACCAGCCGCCGCATGCCACAATGGTTGTGTGCCCGGACACGAAGACGGCGCTATCCGTTAAGTTCGCCGTCAACGCCGAGCGCGTGAAGTCGCCCTTCTACCGCTCGCTCAACGGCGATTGGAAATATCATTATGCGGCGACTCCGGCGGCCCGCCTTCCGGAGTTCTGGAAGCCCGACTTTGACGATAGCGCGTGGCCGGCCATTCCCGTCCCCTCGAACGTCGAACTTTCCGGTTACGGCATCCCGATTTACGTCAACATCCAATACCCCTGGTGCTGGCATGGCGCGGAGCCCAACCCGCCGTTCATCCCCGAAACTGAGCCGAACAACACGGTCAACGCCTATCGCCGCACGTTCGAAGTGCCCGAGGATTGGTCCGGGCGCCGGGTTTTCCTGACGTTCGACGGTGTCAACTCCTTCTTCGATCTGTGGATCAACGGCGAAAAAGCCGGCATGGGCAAGGACAGCCGCACACCCGTCGAGTTCGACATCACGCCATACCTTAAGCCCGGCAAGAATCTGCTGGCGGTCGAAAATTTTCGCTGGAGCGATGGTTCCTATCTGGAAGACCAGGACATGTGGCGGATGAGCGGCATCTTCCGCGATGTTTACCTCTGGTCGCCTCCCCAGGTGCACATCCGTGATTTGGATGTGCAAACCGATTTGGATGACCAGTATCGCGACGCAACCATCAAAGGCAGTGTGCACCTGATCAATTATGGCTCAGAGCCCGCGAATGTTGTCCTTCACGTCGATCTGATCGATCCCGCCGGCGAAAATGTTCTGTCCCAATCGGTCCAGAAAAGCCTGGGCGCCGGCGAAGTCATCGTGGTCGATGGGGCTTCGCCGATTGCCAATCCGCTCAAATGGTCCGCCGAAACTCCCCGTCTCTATAAACTGCTGGTCACCCTCCAGGATGCTGCCAGCAATGCGCTCGAAGTCGTCCCGCTCAACGTCGGCTTCCGCAAAGTCGAAATCCGCAACGGCGACCTGCTCGTCAACGGCAAACGCATCCTGATCAAAGGCGTCAACCGTCACGAATTCGATCCGGACCGCGGCCAGGCCATCACCGTCGAGACCATGGAAAAAGACATCCAATTGATGAAACAATTCAACATCAATGCCATGCGCTGCTGTCATTACCCCAATCAACCCGCATGGTACGACCTTTGCGATCGCTATGGTCTTTACCTGATTGACGAAGCGAACATCGAGAGCCACGGCATGGGGTTCGACGACAAAACGCTCGCCAAAAATCCGGACTGGGCCGACGCCCACCTGGATCGCACCGTGCGCATGGTCGAACGCGACAAGAATCATCCGTCGGTGATCATCTGGTCGCTGGGCAACGAAGCCGGAGAAGGTCCCAATTTCGAGGCGGACTCGCGATGGATCCACCAGCGCGACCCCGGCCGGCCGGTCCACTACGAACCCGCCAGCTGGAAATCCTACTCGGACATCGTTTGCCCGATGTACCCGCATCCGAGCCGACTCGGCGACTATGCATCCAAGCCGCAGGACCGTCCGTTTATCATGTGCGAATACGAACACTCCATGGGCAACGGTTCCGGCGATTTCTGGTCGTACTGGAACCAGATTTACGAAAAGCCCCACCTGCAAGGGGGGTTCATCTGGGATTGGGTGGATCAAGGATTGCGCCAGCGCCAGCAGCCGTTGCCGATGAAACATTTTGAACAAGTCAACCCCGGCGACAAAACGTTCTGGGCTTATGGCGGCGATTTCGGACCGGCGGGCACGCCCAGCGACGACAACTTCTGCTGCAACGGCCTGGTCACGGCCGACCGACAGCCGCATCCCGGCCTCTACCAAGTCAAACACGTTTATCAATACATCCACTGCAAACCGGTGGACCTGGCGGCACGCACCGTTGAAGTCAAAAATTGGTACGACTTCAATAATCTCAAGGACATTGCTGAGGGACACTGGCGGTTGAACGCAGCCGGCAATGTAATCCAAAGCGGCGATCTGTCCGAACTTGACCTTGCCCCCGGCGCCACGAAGCAACTTGCCATTCCCGTCAAGACCTTTAAGCCCGAACCGGGCGCCGAATACTTCCTCGAACTGAGCTTTACATTGAAAAGCGACACGGCTTGGGCCAAAGCCGGCCATGAAATCGCCTGGGACGAATTCAAACTCCCCGATTCCGTTCCGGCCATCACGCTGTCCTCGGCGAAAATGCCCTCGCTCAAACTGAAACAGGACCCCGCGATCATCACGATCAGCGGGAAGAACTTCACCGCTGTGTTTGACAAACAAGCCGGTGCGCTCAAGTCGTGGAAGTTCCAGGACACGGAGTTGGTGCAATCGCCGCTGCGCCCGGATTTCTGGCGCGCGCAGACCGACAACGACCGCGGCCGTCAAATGATCCGATCTCAAGGCATCTGGCGCCAGGCCCACATGTCCGCCGAAGTCCGCAAGGTCGCCATCGAAGGCAAATCGGGGTCGAAGAGCATCACGGTCAAAGTCACCACCGCGCTGCCGAAAGTGAGCGCGACGTGGGAAACCGATTACACCGTCTATGGCAGCGGCGACATCGTCGTGAATGCGCATTTTCAGCCGGCCAAAACAGACCTGCCGCCGCTGGTGCGCCTGGGCATGCAAATGACCCTGCCCGCCGGTTTCGAGCGCCTTGCCTGGCTCGGTCCCGGTCCCCAGGAAACATATTCCGACCGCAAGGACTCCAGGTTCGGAGTTTATGACGGGACCGTGGACGGACAGTTTTATGCCGATTACACCGAGCCGGGAGAGAGCGGCAACAAGGCGGATGCGCGCTGGCTGGCATTGACGAACGGGAAAGGTATCGGCCTGCTTGCCGTCGGCCTGCCGCTGCTCAGCGTTAACGCGCTGCATTATGGCACTGAAGACCTGAATGCCGGCAAACACGCGTTCGAGTTGCCCCGCCGCGACAGCATTACGCTCAACCTCGATCTCAAGCAACAAGGCGTGGGCGGCGACGACAGTTGGGGCGCGTGGCCGCATCCGGAATTTTTGATTCCCTGCAAAGAATTTAGCTACAGCTTCCGCCTGAGGCCGTTTGGCGCCGCGGAAAACCCTGAAAAACTCGCGCGGATCGCAATCCGCAATTCGGGAGAATAGCATGCGAGTGCGGCCTGAAGAAGGGGAGTGGTGCGATTTGAAATATTGGTGGGGCCGGAGTCTCGCCCCACCAGATGTAACACTTATCTGAAGAAGCGGAACGTTGACAACGCCGGTCGAAATCTCTAAAAGATAGCCCGTTCGAGTTTATAACTATGCAAACCATTCAACTCGGCCCCCTCGATTATTCCATCCTGATCATTTACGTCGCCTTCGTTGTCGGAATCGGTTTCGCGTTGAGGCGATACATGAAGAGTTCGTCGGACTTTCTCACGTCCGGGCGATCCATTCCCACCTGGGTAACCGGCCTGGCCTTTATCTCGGCCAATCTCGGGGCGCTTGAGTTGGTGGGCATGGCGGCCAGCGGCGCCAAATACGGCATCGTCACCTGCCACTTCTACTGGGTGGGCGCCATCCCCGCCATGGTGTTCCTGGCTGTGTTCATGATGCCGTTCTACTATGGCTCGAAGGCGCGCTCGGTGCCGGAATATTTGAAAATGCGATTCGACGAACGCGTGCGCGCGCTGAATTCCATCGCATTCGCCGTGATGACCGTTTTTGCGTCCGGCATTTCCATGAACGCCCTGGCCAAACTGCTCAACCAATTGCTCGGCTGGAACTACCACCTCGCCCTGTGGATTTGCTCGGCCGTCGTGCTGGTGTATGTGCTGAAGGGCGGATTGACTTCCGCGATTTACACCGAAGTGCTCCAGTTCTTCATGATCGTGCTTGGGTTCGCGCCCGTCGTTTACCTCGGCCTCAAGGAAGCGGGCGGGTGGAACGCGGTGAAACAGGCGCTCCAAGGCATCGCGGTTGATCCCTCAGCCTTGCATCTTAAGGACGCCGGCGTTCACTACAGCGCCAACGCCTGGAGCAGCGCCTGGAAGCCATTGCTGGCCGGGTCCGCCGCCAATCCGATGGGCGTGGACTGGTTTGCGATGGTCTTCGGCCTCGGCTTTGTGCTCTCATTCGGTTATTGGTGCACGAACTTCCTCGTGGTGCAGCGCGCCATGGCGGCCAAGAACATGACGGCCGCCCGCAACACTCCGCTCGTTGCCGCCGTGCCGAAGATGCTTTTCCCCGCGTTGGTAATCCTGCCGGGCATGATCGCTCTTGCCCTCATGTCCGCCCCGCAAAAGGGTTATCGCATCCCGCCTCCCATCCTGAGCGACAAGGCGGCAGCGGCTGCTGTGTCCTCGGTCCAACAGGCCGCCGCGATGGAACCTCAGGCTGCCTATACATTCATCACCGAGTCGGTGGGTTTGGAGCAGAATGGGAAGGACAAGAACACGGGAAAACCCAAAGCCTTGAAGATGGATCAGGCCAAGGTCAACGCGCTCATACTGGCTTACGCCAACAAGCCCATCGACAAGAACGATACCGAACAGGACAAGAAGCTGCGGGCGGAGTTTCTTGGCCAGTTTAGTGATGCCATGACGGAGTACGACTACGACGGCGTAATTCTGTCTCTCGTCAAACGTTACTGTCCGCCCGGCCTTTTGGGTCTGGCGTTGACCGCGCTGCTCGCGTCGTTCATGTCCGGCATGGCCGGAAATGTCACCGCGTTCAACACCGTCTGGACTTACGATCTCTACCAGGCCTACCTCGCGCCGAACAAAAGCGACCAACACTACTTTTGGATGGGTCAGTCGATTACGGTGGTAGGCATCCTGTTGAGCATTGCCTGCGCCTATTTCGCCCGGCAGTACAATAACGCCATGGATGTCATCCAGTTGGTGTTCAGCTTCGTGAACGCTCCGTTGTTTGCCACGTTCCTGCTCGGCATGTTCTGGTCGCGATGCACCGGCACCGGCGCATTCCTCGGGCTTTTCGGCGGAATTGGCACGTCCGCGATGATTCACGGTCTCACGATGGCCGAGGACAAGGGGGGCTGGCTTGGCGTGAATCTACACACGTTCCCCTCCACCATGGCCCAGAATTTCTGGCTGGCCACCTTCGCTTTCATCATCTGTCTCACGCTGACGCTCGGTATTTCACTCGCCACCAAACGCACCAAGACCAACGAGGAACTCAAAGGCCTCGTCTATTCGCTGACACCCAAGTTGAAGGACGACGGTCAGGCCTGGTATTTGCGCCCGGCGATCGTGGGCACGATCCTGTTGATCGGCTGTGTCATTCTAAACATCATTTTCCGGTAAACCCTGAACGAAAGAAAAACACTTTATGGGACTCGATCTATGCTGGCCAATCGGCCTCATGTTCTCGCTGATCGGCGCCATGCTCGCCGTCACCGGCCTGGTCACCAGCTCGAACGCCGACATGTATAAACGTTCGCTGGACATCAACATCAACCTGTGGTGGGGCTTGGTGCTGCTTGCGTTCGGTGTGTTTATGCTGCTCCTGGCCAAAAAGGGATCCAAGGGCGCGGATCAGAAGCCACCCGCGGAAAAACCGCAGGTGACCATTAATCAGCCCCGGCGATGACCGGGTCGTGAGGGGTCGCAACCCGCGGCGCGCGCCACCGCCGAAGATGCATTAAATCCCGCCGCTTCGGGATGGGACCGGGCTTCCGCCTTCCTGCCTGCAGCTTGCCGTTTCAACCCTCGGCCAATCCGCAGACGCGGCGATAAAGCGCTTCGTAACGCGGCACGATCACCCCGGCGGAAAACAAATCGCGGGCGCGCTGTTGCGCCGCCCGGCCCATCGCGATGCGCCGCGCCGGATCCTGGATCAAACTCTCAACCGCGCGAGCCAGCGCGCCGGCATCGTCCGAGGACACCAGAATGCCGGCAGTCGCGTCGTCCCCAACCACCTCCGGGATTCCGCCCACGCGCCGGGCGACGCTCGGGCAGGCAAAATACATCGCCTCAAGGATGCTCAGACAAAAGCTCTCAACCTCCGAGGTGAACAGCCCCACATCGGCGACCTGCAGGTAATCTTCGATGTCATTGACCTTCTCGCGCACGATCACCCGATCTCCAATGCCGAGTCGCCGCACGTCATCGGCGAACGGCGCAAAATCTCCACCGGCGAGGATGACCAGCTTGAAGGCGTCGCGCGGCCGGATGCGCGCAACGGTTTCCAGCAGCAAATCCAGGCGTTTCAAGGGGCGAAGATTGGAGGAATGAAACACCACGATCTCGTCTTTCAGGCCCAGTTCAGCCCGCACTTCTTCGCGTGATCGCCGCGGCGGACGCGGGACAAAGAAATTGTGGATGACGTCCATGGGCCCGCCAAAACCGAGCACCCGCTGCGTCTCGGCTTTCAGGTAAGCCGACACCGTCGTGACCGCATCCGAGCAGGTCAACGCATGACGGATGGCCGGCCGGTAACCCGGATCGGAGCCAAGCAAGGTGGTGTCGGTGCCATGAAGCGTGGTCACCACGCGAGGCTGCAGCTCCGGAGGAAGCATCGAGCGCGCGAGAATCGCCGCGGTGGCATGCGGCACGGCGTAGTGGACATGCAGCACGTCCAGACGATGTTCCTGGGTGACTTCCGCCATTCTGACCGAGAGCGGCAAGGTGTAATCCGGATATTTGAAAAGCTGGTACTCATTGATCACCACCGGATGAAAATGGAGCCGGGCCGACTCGGCCGGCAGGCGGAACGGACGTTCGTAGCTGAAAAAATGGACCTCATGCCCGCGCTGGACGAGTTCTTCTCCCAAAGCCGTGGCCAGAATGCCGCTCCCGCCAACCGTCGGATAACACGTGATGCCGATCTTCATTT
>CAZFOA010000118.1:0-11423 GCA_964520205.1 uncultured Verrucomicrobiota bacterium
CAGGCGGCGGAGGTGGCGAAGCGGGTGGACCAGGAGTTTGAGAATTCGTCGGCGGAGACCAAGACGGAGCCCGAGGGCGCGTTTGTGCAGGCGTGGATGAGTCAGATCGGCAACATTGTATTGATCGTCTCCGCGATTCTGAGCGCGGTGTTCTTCACCATCCTGCTGGTGACCGGCAATACCATGTCGCAGGCCGTCCGCGAGCGGACCGGGGAACTGGGCGTGCTCAAGGCCATTGGCTTTTCCAATGCGCAGGTCATGTCGCTTGTGCTGGCCGAGTCGTGTCTCTTGACCATCCTGGGCGGAGTACTGGGGCTGGGGCTGGCGCAACTGCTGGTGCCGGTCATGGCCAAGGCGCTGGCCGGCCTGCTGCCGCTCTTCTCCCTGCCAACACACGATTTGTTCATCGGCCTGGGGTTCAGTGTCGCGCTGGGTTTGATCACCGGAATTTTTCCCGCGCTCCAGGCCATGCGCCTGCGCGTGGCGGATGCCTTGAGGAGGATGTAAATGTCAGACCTCGAACCATTCTTCGGAAGGACGCGTCACTCCGTGCGCGCCGTTCCTGCCTTCCTGGGACTTGTTTTTAAAATCTGCAAACGCTTGCAGCCGGAGTGCGCCCAACCCCGGGCGCAGCAACTTCCGTCATTCAAGAGTGCATGGAAGTACGGAAAACTTGTAGTTGGCGAACATCGCTGTGGCCGAGGACGGCCACACTCCGTATTTAAAATCACGCCAATGAAATTTTAATTGGATTATGGCCGGCCCCATCAACTGGTTTTCCCAAATCGGGTCCATCACGAAATTCGGATTGCTGAGCATCCCGCAACGGCGCGGCACGGTCGCAGCCACGGTTTTCGGCATCGCCGGCGTCGTGGCGGTGCTGGTGGGCGTGCTCTCGATTGCCGCGGGCTTCAAGCAGGCCATGACCGTTTCCGGCGCGCCCGACGCAGCCGTCGTCCTGCGCGGCGGCGCCGACAGCGAAATGGTCAGCGGTCTGGACCGCGACCAGACCCGCGTGATCGCCGATTCACCGGGCGTGGCGCGCACCGCGCAAGGCCCGCTGTCGTCCGCAGAATTGTTTGTCATCATCAACCTGCCAAAACGCTCCACCGGCACGGACGCCAATGTGCCGTTGCGCGGCGTGGAAGCGGGCGCATTGCAGGTGCGCGACCAGGTCAAAATCGTTCAGGGCCGCATGTTTGAATGGGGAAAAAACGAAGTCATCGTCGGCAGCGGCGCCGTCCAGGAATTCGCCGGCTTGGAGCTGGGTTCGAATTTGAAGGTGGGCCGCTACGATTGGCCGGTCGTCGGAATCTTTTCCGCGAACGGCGGCGTTGCGGAATCGGAAATCTGGACCGACGCCAAAGTGCTTCAGGATGCCTATCATCGCGGCGATTCGTTTCAGTCGGTTTATGTGAAGTTGAATTCCCAGGGCGCGTTTCAGGAGTTCAAGGATTCGCTGACCTCGAACCCGCAGCTCAATGTGAAGGTCGTCCGGCAATCCGAATATTACGCCGAACAATCGCAATTCATGACGCGGCTGATCACCACGCTGGGTTTTTGGATCGCCTTTTTGATGGCCATTGGCGCGGTGTTCGGCGCGCTGAACACGATGTACAGCGCGGTTTCGACCCGGACGCGGGAGATCGCCACCCTGCGGGCGCTCGGCTTCGGCAGCGGCGCGGTAGTCGCCTCCTTGATGATTGAATCGCTGGTGTTGGCGCTGGCCGGCGGCGCCCTGGGCGGCGGACTGGCGTATTTCGCCTTCAATAATTTTCACACCTCGACCATGAACTTTCAGAGCTTCAGCCAAGTCACCTTCGCGTTCCGCGTCACGCCCCAGTTGCTGGTGCGCGGCATCGTGTGGTCGGCGGTGATCGGTTTGATCGGCGGTTTGTTTCCCGCCATCCGCGCCGCGCGGCTGCCGATCGCGGCAGCGTTGCGGGAGCTCTAATCCGCAATAATTCAGTTGAAATGGGGAGCGCACGCGCCCTCGCGTGCTGGGGTCGGCGCCCTCAACCACCCAAGTCATTGGAACGATCACTGTTCGGCTATAGCCCCGCGTTCTCCTTGAACCGGCGAGGCGCCGGTTCACACACGCGATGGCGCGTGTGCTCCCCAATTCCGACTGCATCGATACGGCCAGGAGCGGCACATTTGACGGGATCAGTCGTCGGAGTCTTCGTCGAAGTCAAACGGGGGCGTCAACCCGGTGTAGTCGCCGATTACTTTCGCGTCATAAGGTGAGTACAGCCCGTTCTGGGTGGTGTGGAGGTCGAAGCCAACGTTATTCCCTATCGGATCTCCCCCCGCGAGCGGAAGTCCGTAACTGGCGACGATTTGTCCGGCCGGGCTGACGCGGATGACGCGGTTGTTGAACTGGTCGCTGATCAAAGTGTCCCCATGCTTGAGCCGAACGGCGCGGGTGGGCAGGGGCGCGGGGACGCTGTTGGTGTCGGTATTGGTGACAAATTGCCAGACCACGTTGTCGTGGGCATCGACTTCGACGGCTCGCGAATTGCCCGCATCGGTCAGGAGGGTATCCCCATTGTCGAGGCGGCTGGAGAACGCGATGGCGCCGGCGGTGCCGCCGGCGGTGAACGTCTTGACGATTTTATCGTTGCGGGTGACTTCGATGGCCCGGTTGTTATTTTCGTCGGAGATGAGGATGTGCCCGTTTTCGAGGAGTTCGGCGGAGTTCGGGCTGTTGAGTTGGTCGGAATCGTTGGTGTTCGAACCTGGGTACTGCCAGACGATTTGCTTGCGCAGGTTCACTTCAATGATCCGGTTATTGCCCTGGTCGGTGATGAGGACGTGAAGATTTGGGAGCCACGTGCTCTGGACCGGTGTATTCAACAGGTTGGGACCGGAGCCGGTTTGTCCGAACCGGCCATATTGCCAGACAATTTTTCCGAAGGGGTCCACCAGGATGACACGGTTGTCCGGGGCGCCATCCGGGGCTTGCGGGATTACCCCGGCAGGCGTGCCGGTGCCGGCCATCAGGGTGAAGGGACCGACGCGCTGGGCGTCATTGACGCCGATGATCGACTTGGCTGAGAAGTCATTTGGCCCCAGCCCGAATGACCAGATGATATTGCCGGCCGTGTCCGTCTCGATGACGCGGTTGTTGAACTGATCGGCGATCAGAAGGTTGCCGGGCTTGTTATACTTCGGGCTCAGCCGATGGCCTTCAGCCGTGGCGGAATTCGACAGCAGCAGAATTCCGCCTGCGGCCAGGACCGTCAGCAAAGTCCCGATCGGATGATTCCGCGGGCTTTTTGGCGGATGCGGACATTTGAGGTTGGACTGGCCCGCACCGCCGGCGTTATTGCTTCGGGACAAGCCCCGAGCCAATCCAAGGATAAAGTTGTTAAACATAGACATAGACTCTTCGGGTTAAGGTTAATCCGTTTGTGTTCCCACGTAAGAGTCACGAACCACTAGAAAGTTCCCGCCGCGATGAGAGGATCCGCAGATCGTGCTGGCAGAAGGTCTGTTTGTCGCGCAACCGATCCCGCACACCGGAACCGGCGGGCGGGGCGTCGCGGTTTTCAACCCGCCACGGGCAACTCGGCCAGGCTTGCCGGCGCGGACCGTTCGCCATCATTCGGGCCAGGCGCGGCTGTGGCTGCAGGAGCCGTGATGGCGGAAGAGAATTGCGCGCGCCGCCGATGGTCGTTTCGTTCCTGCCGCGCCGCCCACGGGAAAAGCGCGGCAATTACGGCAAGCCCGATGACAGTTTGCGAACCGCTTGTCAGGGACAGCACTTGAATGGTGGTGGTTGCGGCGATGGCCAGCGGCAGGTGGAACGCGAAAACGGCCAGCGACTGACGCCCCAGCAAAGCCACGGGCGCAAGAAAGGGCGGCAGGGAGAAACTTGGATTCCAGGCCAGCAACAGGGCGACCCAGGCGCCGAAGTTCAGCAATCGCAGCGGTCCCAATGTCCATTTATCCATCCACAAATACAGGTCCTGAGAGAACCATGCCTGCGGCCAGTATCCGTGCCGGGACAGCAACCCCGCCACGACAACCAGGAGCGAAACCCCGCCCGCCGCGATGCGGAAGGGTCGCCCGAGAGTTGGCCATCGCGGGGCGGTTTCGCCGAGGGCCAATCCGCAAACCCAAAGAAATTGCCACGCCAGAAAATTGAAAGAACCCCAACAGACCGGGAGCAGCCGCGAGGGATTGCCGATGAACTGCGGATCGAATTTGAACTGAGCGGCGAGCCAGCCGAACAGCGAAATCCACAAGATTGCACTCCATCCCCGGCGGCGTGCGAGAGCCAGGAGCAGGGGTGTGGCGCCGAGCAGAACGACGTAGAGCGGCAGGATGTCGAAGAGAGGCGGTTGGTTCAACAGCAAGGGCAGGAGAGCCAGGCTGGCCCAGGGATGCACGAGAAAGTCATGGAAATGGTTGGCCAGCGGCGCCATCCGGCCGGCGGCCGCCCACGCGATCAACGCGAGCGGCACGACCAGCGCCAGGTGCACCAGGTAAACCCACCGGGCACGACTCCAAGCCCGGCGGGACATGGCGACCCACCCCCCCTCCCGATAAATCCTTCCGTAAATGAATCCCGCCAGCGTCGCGCTGAGAAAAACGAATCCCTCGGCGTCGCTGACAAATCCAAAAGGCTCCTGCAGCGCATGAGACAGCGGGGTCGGCACGTGCACCGCCGCCATGATGATCAGGAACATGCCACGGATGGCATCGAGCCTGATGTCGCGCGATTTAATGCCGGTAGGCATCGGTGCAGGGGGTTAGGTCATCGTCCGTTCCGGGGTGTGGAAAGGTTGCGAGTGAAAAAGATTGCGGCTCTGCCCGGCGCGACGTTTACGCCGCTGGATCGCCGGCGTGAATCGGAGCGAAATTCGATCGGGCACGGTGTCTCAGCTCGCACCTGGAACGGCGCTGCAAAAGAAATGACAATTGGACTTGAATTCAGGGACATGAATTCCTCTTGGCAAAGCGCATGCCAACTCCGGTCCGCAGGAGCCGAGTTGTGCGCCGCAAATGGTTAGAAAGTTTCGCCCGGCGTCGGATCACGCCGATCCTGTCGCTTTGTGGCCACGTGGCGCATTTGTCTCCGGACGCGCGCGAGTTTGATTTGCAGATTTTCTTTGAGTGTCGACAGGAATTGCAGGTGCGGCCCCGCAAGGCTTCGGCGTTGCGCCGATCCCAGGAAAGAAATCGCTGCGCGCATTTTTTCGGGGCGGACAAAACGCGACAGAGGACGCTGCGGCCCGGCACCCGGCGCAAACAGCTGCAAATTGGAATACGTTAGTATCCACGGCCTTTCTAACCGCTTCAGCTTGCCGCTCACACGGCGGGAAATGGCTGGCACGCCAAATGCAATCTTGAGCTTAAGCAAACACCATGATCCCGTGCAGTGAATTTAGCGTTCGTCACGAGCGCCGGTGGCATCCGCCAGGCGGCGCGGAGATCGCGTATGACCGGAGAGCGCTTCGCGTGTGGTTGGTGGACGACGACAAGGAGTTCAGCTCGCTGCTGGCGGGACTTTTGGGTCAGCAAGGCGGCATCGAGTGTTCACGCTATTTCCCTTCGGCCGAAGCCGTCCTCGACGCGCTGGCCAGCGAGGCGCCGCCGGACGTGATTCTGTTGGACATCGACATGGGCGGCCTGAGCGGGCTGGATGCCATCCGTCCCATCAAGTCGCTGGCCGGTTCGACGCACGTGTTCATGTTGACCTCATTTTACGACAGCCAACGGAGGTCTCGCGCACTGCGTGACGGAGCGACGGATTTCCTGTTGAAGATCGACACGGTGGAAAAGATCTCCAAGAGCATCCGGAGCAGGCAACGACAGGCGAAAGATGAGTTCGCCGGGTCGCCGCCAGGAAGAGGGGAGTTTGAACCGGAGCGGGACGGAAGTCCCGTCCGGGTTTCTGCCAATTGGCCAGGAAGCCGCGCACCGGAGTTTGCCGCCGGGCGCTTCAGCAACGATGACGTGACGCAAACGCATCCGGAATCAGGCCGCCGGAATGTGCCGTGGCGAAGCGCGTCGAGTCGGTTGGTGCGCGGCGTTGGCTATCTTCGCGCGCTGCTGGGGTTGGTTGCTTGACAGCCCCTTGAGGAAGCAGGAGACGACGTGAACCGTTTCTGAATTCGCCCTGGTTTTCGAAGAGTTGAGCCTTCTCACGCCGGCGCCTGCAATGGAATGGGATTTAAAACAGGCTGCAGGCCTGTCGATTGTGGAGTCACGCCCGCGTTGTTGGCGTTCCATCGCATACGGTTGGCCGCCGAAACAATTCTTTTCCGGGAACCTATTCCTTGATCTTTCATCCTAACATGGAACATTAGCCTTAAGACCCGAAACACAACCTGAAGAAAACTTATGAACTATGTCTTGGAATCCAAGTTCTCGTTAAACACCTTTGCGCCACGGTTTACCCGGAGATCCGCCGCGGCTGCCAAGGGATTTTTCCTGGCCCTGTTGTTCGTTTTGGCGAAAGCGGGGCCTGCCCATGCCCAGACTGAGCTGGGGACGGCCACCATGACCGCTGTCCCGGACATCGCTCCTGGCAGCTATGATTACACCATACATTTAACCGATACCGGGTCCACGGCGATCGGGACTTTTTGGTATGGCTGGATTCCGGGGGAGTTTTTTCTGCCCACACCTGCGACGGGCGTTGTCGCGCCTCCGGGATGGAGTGGGTCGCAGGTTACGGTCGGCAATTCTTCCATCGAATTTGTCGCCGGTTCGGTTGGGGTGGAATTATCCCCGGGACAGTCCTTGAATTTCGGTTTTGTGAGCACTGATTCGCCTGCCACATTGGCCGGGGACGCTGCTCCGACTTATCCCACAACCCCGGTTGGGACTTCGTGGCTGTATAGCGGCGGACCGTTTTCAGATCCCGGCGCCCGGATCGTTGTGCAGTCCGTTCCGGAACCTTCCCTGGCGGGGTTGTTGCTGGCCGGCACAACCGGACTGTGGGTTGCCTTTCGGCGTCGGACGAAGTCGGCGCGCATGACTTAGCAGCCTGAGTTAACAGGAGCCGGGAGGACGATGGAGCCGCGGTTCAGAACCTGCCGACATCGCCGTAAAAGATGCCGCGGCCATCAGTCCCAACGTAAGCGCGGCCAAAGATGCGCGGGTCGCCTGTAATGCAGGTGTAACGGTTACCCCACTGATACCTGCTGCTGTTGATGCTCACCCAACTGGCGCCGGTGTCGTCGGAACGAAAGATACCTTCGTGCTGGCGATAGGTTCCGGTGATAAAAATGGCCGGATAACTTTTACCGGGCGCCGCCTTGCCGAACCCCATGGTGTTGATGGATGGCGCATTGGTGATCCGGGTGAAGCTTCCGCCGCCGTCGGTGGAGTGATACATCCCGCTCCGGCCAGCCAGCCAGAGGTCCCCTTCGCGGCCTGGCGCCGCAACCAATGTCAACCGGCCGGCGGCGGCGGGTGCCGGTGTTCCCTCGACTCCATTTGTTGCAAAGGTCGCCCCACCATCGCCACTGCGGTAGATTTTTCTTTCCGCGAGGTCCAAAGCATAGAACTTCGCCGGGTTGATCCGATCTGCGACCGGCCGGATGCCTTGCGCGAGGCCTTGCACCGGAATCCAGGTCTTGCCGTGGTCCTTCGAGATCTGCGGCGCTCCGAGGCTGCTCAGAAAAATCGAGCCGTCGGCGGATAGAATCACCGCGCCGCTTCCGGCGCCGAACCCGGTCTGACGTCCTCCGCCCGGGCGAGAGTCTGGAATCGAGAAGGGCGTCCAAGCGTGGCCGCCATCGAGCGAATACGCCAGGGTGTCACGATCGGGAATGTGCAGCGCCCGCGATCCAGCGCGAAGGATGACGCTCGGATTCTTCTCGGCATAATCCAAAGAAGTCGCCGTGGTGAACAGCGGGTGCAGGTGCATTCCGTCCTTCGGAGAGGCGTTCAGATCGTCATGGGTGAAGCTGCCGATGTCCCCAAAGGCGCTGATGAGGTGCGCTCCGGCGGGCGGGCTGATCAATTCAAGGACGGCTGTTTCCTCGATGCCTTTGCACCAGACGGACCAATGGGTTTCCTGGTCCGAATCCGCGTTGCTGATGTCATCGCAACGCCAGATTGTGGCGCCGGTGGCATAGCACACCCGGTTGGAATTGAAAGGATCGATGGCCAGGGTGGCGATCCACCAGCCGAAGGTCGGCTCGTCCTTGCCCCATTTCAAATAGGGTGAAGCCGAGGGATCACGCCGGGTTTTGGCGGTGAGATCTTTCCACGTCTCGCCTCCGTCCGTGCTCCGATAGAGGCGGTCATCGTCGTCCTGCGTCTTGCGGTTCAGAGAAGCCACCATGATCGTGCCTGGATTCTGCGGGTCAATGGCCAGGCCGCCATAGCCGCCCGGTGGGCGGTTGGGATCCTTCACCGGCGTGAGGTCCGTCCACGCGCTGTCCTTGGGGTTGAATTTCCATACGGCGCCGTCAGTAATCCCCGAAGGTCCCGGGCCGTCATCATAGACCAGATACAGCGAACTCCTGGCGTCGAAAGCGGCATGAATGGGCACGAAATTGGTCGGTTGCCCGGGCACGGCCTGCCAGGTGGTGCCGGCATCAACACTGGTGTAAAGGTGCGCGCTGCCGCGGTCGGTCGAGCCGACATACAGTGTTTTTGTTGGGTGGCCTTGCATTCCCGAGCGGGCATCAAAGACGACGAAGCTCAAGCCAACGCCGCCGCGGCCCCGCGAGCCTTGAGTTGCATCGCCGCTGCCGGTGACGGGAAAACTTTCCACTTTGCTCCAGGTCAGAGCGGCGTCATGGCTGACCCACAAGCCGTCGCGCCGGGAACCAAAGTAAAGAATGTCAGGGTCATTGGGGTCGATGGCGAGCCGTTCACCTGCGCTCCGGCCAGGTTCATTGCCCCCCATCCGAAAGGGCACATCAACCACCTGAAAAGTTCGGCCTTGGTCCACCGAGCGCATGATTGCGGCCGGATCACGCGAGTACATGCCTTGAGCCAGGTACAAACGGTTGGGATCGGTCGGATCGGTCGCGATGCTCTCGGACCCCTGAAGGTTGGAAATCGGATTCGAGTCGGTAAGCGGTACCCACCGCTCGATGGGCGCGTCCCATTTGTAGGAGCTGCCGATGTCGGTGCGGCAATAAACCAGTCCCGGTTGTTTGGTGCTGAAGACAATGCCGGGAATAAATCCGCCGGCCACCACGGTTACGTTCCTCCAGAAATACGGGTTGGTGGGAATGTCGGCTTCACCGGCTGCCGCAGTCAGCGACATCAAACAGGCCGACAAACCGAGTGTTGGAATAATGGGCGGCATCGACAATTTGAGGTTCACAATCAATTTGCTAAGGTTTCTGTTCTCGCGTGATTGGCTTCACCGGGGCCGTCGCGGCACGGCATCCTCCGCGCAGGCGACGAACATGGACCCGACGCCGGCCGTAAGAGTTTGTATCTTCACGAGCACGGCAGAATCGTATTTTGCCGCGGCAGACTGTCAAGGAATTGAGGGCAGGCGCCACAGGAGTTTCCCGTCCCGTTTCGAACTGCTCACCGACCTTGAACCCATTCATGATTCCCGGCCCGAAAGCGCCGATAAATCGGACGCACTCCAAATGCTATCGCGTCGCCTGATGGCTCCGGTTGACGCGAAGCGTTTGGAGTGAGTGCGTCTTCAGCGCCGCTGGTCCAAGACTGTCCAGCCCTTGCGAACCCGACCGGTTCATGGAGCGGCAAGATCCCAAAGCCGCTGGGGCCGTCACGCCCGATCAGATGAATTGCGGGCCGATTTTCTCGGGATCAACCTCGAGATCCTCGATCGCCTTCTGCACCAATGTCATCGGGACTTGCCCCTTTCGCGCCAGCGCGTGAAGCGTGGCGATGACGGTTGATTCCGCGTCAACTTCGAAGAACCGGCGCAGGCGCGCGCGAGTGTCGCTGCGGCCGAATCCGTCCGTGCCCAGCGTCGTCAGCCCGCCGGGAACCCAGGGCGCAATCTGGTCCGGCACGATCCGCATGAAATC
Organism: uncultured Verrucomicrobiota bacterium; assembly: GCA_964520205.1. GTDB lineage: Bacteria > Verrucomicrobiota > Verrucomicrobiia > Limisphaerales > BOG-1460 > CAZFOA01. The sequence goes on from CAZFOA010000118.1 coordinate 9,987, forward strand.
CGACACGGCGACGAAGACGCCCTTTTCCTTTTGCAGCAGTTCTTCGAGATAGGATTTTTTCGGCGGCGCGGCCGGATGCAGCCGGTTCCAGCGGTGGCAATGCACCGCTTCATGGCGCAGCCGTTTGTAATTGGTCGCGCTCCAGACATCGGCGGAAACCCCGTAACGTTCCGCCAGAATGTCCTGCGCGCGCAACGCCTGGTTCAGGATCGGTCCGCTGCCGAGGAGGTGTGCTTTGAGCGTCTTCTTTTCCGGGCCGGCTTTGAACCGATAGAGGCCCTTCAGGATTCCTTCTTCCGCCCCGGGCGGCATCGGCGGCATGGCGTAGTTTTCATTGTAAAGCGTCAGATAATAAAAGAGGTTCTCGCCTTCCGCGAACATCCGCTTCATGCCGTCGGCGATGATGACGGCGATTTCGTAAGCGAAAGCCGGGTCATAGGTGAGCAGCGTCGGAATGGTGCTCGCCAGGATCAGGCTGTGGCCGTCTTCGTGTTGCAAACCTTCGCCGTTCAGCGTGGTGCGCCCGGCGGTGGCGCCGAGTAGAAATCCTTTGGCCTGGATGTCTCCCGCCAGCCATACCAAATCGCCGATGCGCTGGAATCCGAACATCGAGTAATAGATGTAAAACGGAAGCATGTGGCGTCCGTGTGTGGCGTAGCTCGTGCCGGCCGCAATGAACGACGCCATGGAACCGGCTTCGGTAATCCCTTCCTCCAGGATTTGTCCGTCCTTGGCCTCGTGGTAATAGAGCAGGGACTTGATATCCACCGGCTCGTAAAGCTGGCCTTTCGAGGAGTAAATCCCAAATTCGCGGAACAACGCATCGAGGCCGAACGTGCGCGCTTCGTCGGGAATGATCGGCACGATCTGCCGGCCAATAGTCTTGTTCCGCATCAGCATGGTCAGCAGCCGCACGAATGCCATGGTCGTGGAAACCTCCAGCAATCCCGAACCCTTGAAAAACTCACCGAACGATTCCCTTCTCGGAACCTCCAGCGGAGGAGCTGTCACCCGCCGTTCCGGCAGAAAACCGCCCAGCTGTCTCCGCCGTTCGAGCAGGTACTTCGTTTCCGAACTGTCGGCGGGCGGACGATAAAACGGCGCCTCGGCGATGACGTCATCGCTGATGGGCACGCCGAAGCGTTCGCGGAATTCGCGAAGCTCCTTTTCGTTCATTTTCTTTTGCTGATGCGAGATATTCCGGCCTTCGCCCGCTTCGCCGAGGCCATAGCCTTTCACCGTTTTTGCCAGGATCACCGTCGGTTGTCCGGTGTGTTCGAACGCCGCTTTGTAGGCCGCATACACTTTGCGCGTGTCATGCCCGCCACGCAGCAGTTTGCGGATTTGGCCGTCGCTGAGATGGTTCACCAGCTCGAGCAGTTCGGGATATTTGCCGAAGAAATGGCGGCGCGTGTAGCTGCCCGGCTCGACGGAATA
>CAZFOA010000119.1:0-11419 GCA_964520205.1 uncultured Verrucomicrobiota bacterium
GTCCCGTTGGAATTGTATTTATTCACCGCGCTTGTTGTGGTGTTGATGGCGGTGATGACATTGCCGGCATTGTCCACCTTGACCACACCTCCGGGGTAATTGGCCGTCGACAACTGCCAGGCGAACGTTCCCGTCAACGCGTTGGCGGAAAGGGGGCCGGCCAGGGAAAGGGTTGTGACGGCGAGAACCGCGCAAACTTTGAGCAATGGTAATGGCATTTTCATGTTTCTAGTCTTATTGATTAGCCCCGCGAAGCGGCTGGTTTTGATCGGCATCAGTGCCGGTCACTGTGCTTCCCCTCAAGACACGCGAATCCACGTGTGATTCAAGACGACTTGCCCGTAAGAGGAGGATGAGGCGCTTTTTTACACCCCATCCGTGAAGCGGGTCAAGTATTTTGATGAATTATCTTAATTCCTGTCACTTATACGTGTCGCTTGAAGGGGGAATGAGGTGGGATGTCGAGTGAAGCGGGAACTCGGAGCCTGCGACCGTCGACTTTCAATCACCTGCCGGAGGCGGCAGGGGTGTTGGGCGGCGCGCAGAAATCCGCCAGGCAGCTCAGATCGCCAGCGTTTCCTGCTGGGTCAGGACGTGCAGGCCCTCTTGCTGCAGGACTTCGCCGGCTTTGGCCGCGTCGTGGACTTCGAGGACGAGGATGCCGCGATGGTTGACGACGAAGCCGGAGGTGTTGTCGAGATTGATGCGGTGCTGGGCGAGGCATTCGGCGACCCGGCAGAGCGCGCCGGGTTTGTCGGCCATTTCCACGGCGACGACGTCCATGAGCGTGGCGGGAAAGCCTTCGTGCTTGAGCGACTGGGAGGCCAGTTCCGGGTCATCCACCAGAAGTTTCATCACGCCGTAGGCGCCGCTGCTGGACATGGTGATGCAGCGGATGTTGATGCCGGCAGCGGCCAGGATTTTCGTGATGCGGGCGGTCTGGCCCGGTTTGTTTTCGGCGAAAACAGCGACGAGTTTGACGGGGTTCATGGCTGGGTTTTCGTTGCTCACAAGGTGCGGTTGTCGATGACGCGTTTTGCTTTCCCTTCGGTGACGGGCAGCGTGGCCGGTTGCACCAGTTCGACGCGCGGCTTGACCAGGATTTCGGCGCGCAATTTCTCGGCGATCTGGGACTGAAGTTGCGTCAGGTGTTCGACCCGGCCATCGAAGCCGGCCTCCGCCAATTCGACGCGCACGGTCATTTCATCCAGGCCTTCAAGCTGGATCTGGTAATTGCGGCCGATGCCGCGGGTGGCCATGAGCACGCGCTCGATTTGCTGCGGGAAAATGTTCACGCCGCGAACGATGAGCATCTCGTCCGAACGGCCGGTGATCCGGCCGAGCCGCCGATGGGTGCGGCCGCAGGGACAGGGTTCCTCTATGAAGGATGTGATGTCCCGGGTGCGGTAGCGGAGCAGGGGCATGGCCTCGCGGCTCAGCGTGGTCAGCACCAGTTCGCCGGACTCGCCGTCCGACACCGGATCGCCTCTTCGCGGGTTGATGATTTCCATGAGGAAATGGTCTTCCCACAGGTGCATGCCGTGTTTGTGTTCGCACTCGAAGGCCACGCCCGGCCCGTTCATTTCCGACAAGCCGTAGGAGTTGTACACGTCGAGGCCGAGGCCCTCCTCGATTTTTCGCCGCGTCTCCTCGGTGTAAGGCTCCGCGCCCACGAACGCTTTGCGCAAGGCCAGGTCGCGCCGCGGCTGCACGCCGCTTCTTTCCAGGAAATCGGCGAGGTACAGCGCGTAACTGGGCGTCAGATGAATGAACGTGGTCCGAAAATCCTGCATCAGCATCAACTGCCGTTCCGAGTTGCCCGGTCCGGCGGGAATGACGAGGCAGCCGATCTTCTCCGCGCCGTAGTGCGTGACCAACGCGCCGGTGAACAGCCCGTAGCTCATCATGTTCTGGAATATGTCCCGGTTCGTGATGCCGGTCATGACAAAGGACCGCGCGCACAACTCCGCGGCCCGGTCCACGTCCTGGCGGGAAAAGAAAAGCGCCTTGGGTTTGCCGGTCGTGCCGCTCGAAGTATGCAGCCGCAGCGCCTCGTCCAACGGCACGGCCAGCAATCCGGCTGGATAATTCGCGCGCAGATCGGCTCCGGTGGTGAAGGGCAGCCGGCGCAAGTCGGCCAGCGACCGGATGTCGTCGGGCTTCACGTCGAGCTCGGCGAATTTCTGCTGGTAAAAGGGCACGCGCGCGGCGACGCGCCGCACCGTGCTCTGCAGCCGCTCGAGCTGCAACCCCTCCAACGCCACCCGATCGAGGGTCTCGATGTTTTGGTCCCGGAACATGATTGCGACTCGGCTTTCGAACACGCCGGACGCGGGTTGCGCGGCCGGGTGTTCCGGATTGCCCGTTCAGAAGGTGAACATCATTTCCGCCCGGAGGAAAGTCAGGAGATCGCGTTGGGCGTAATAGTTGCCTTCCCAGAGGAGTTCGCCCCAGAGATGGCCGCTGACGTTCTTGTTGAATTGATACTTCAAATAACTTTGCACAAAATGACCCCGGAATTGGCCGCCATCGCTGAACAGGCTGGCATTGGCGGCGCGCGTCGGCACCGCTTCGGGGGCAAACAGCGCGTTGTAAGTCGTCTTGACGGTCATATTTCTGAAGGGACTCACGGTCCAACTGGGTCCGATCCGGCCAAGATTGTTCATCTGGCAAACCTTGCCCTTGTTTTCGTTGACGTAGTAGAAAACGGCCATCTCACTCCAGCGCGGCCAACGACCCCAAAGGATATCAAACATTTCATCCGTGCCTTTGCTGTTGGGATCGTCACCCGAGAGATACTCGCCGACCAGGCTGATTTGGTTGTTCAGCTTATCCTTGAACAGGTAGGTGAGATAGGCGTTGCCCCCGTAGGCGCTGATGTCGCGCCGGATATTCGGAGTTGTGGTATAGCTGGCGAGGACCGTGGGATCTTGTTTCCGTCCGAACTGATAGGCGCCTTCAACGGAGTAGGCCCAATGCGCGCCCGGCGTTCCGGAAAACCTTGACCCGAGAGTGTAAATGTCCGCGTTGTCGCCATACGAGATTTTGTTCACTTCATGGTCGTTCTTATAGATGAAATAGCCGTCGATCTGCATGTTTTCCAGCGACTGGTTCGAGACGTAAACCACGGCGCCTTGTTCATTCTGTTCGGAGAGGTAATACGGCTGTGTTGCGCCGTTGATGGTATGGTCATACGATGAGCCCAGCGTGGGCACGAAGCCGCCGGGATCCGCGGTCTGGTGAAGGAACGCCACGTCAAACTTGGTCTTGATCTCCTTCGCCTGGTAGGTGGCGCGGACCGCGTCAAAGAACATCGTCCAGGAACCGTCGAAAGGCGTCCCGTCGGCCACCAGCCACCAATTGCCCGTTTCGCCCAACATCACATCCTGCCGGCCCACGCAAATCGTCAGCGGCAAATCCAGGACGTCGGCCCATTTCAAATTCAGGCAGTCGAAAACGCCATACCTCCACTCCAACCCTTCGCCGAAGCCGAATTGCCGGGCGTAACTCGGCTTCATCCACTCGCGGGGTTCGGCGGCCACGCGGGCGTTGACGCTGAGGTTCGTGACCGGAGTTGCCGACGCCCACAAACGGGTGCGGATCCGGAAGTAATCCTGCTCGTGCCGCACGCTCGCACCCCCGGCGTCGGTCAGCGTCAGCGCGTTATTGAAATATTCGTTGCGCAATCGCAGGTCCGCGCCCCACGTGAGCCAATCCGTGGGATTTTTTATCTGCCGGCTCCAGTCTTCCCAGGCGCCGGAAGGCGCAGCGGTTGGCGTGACGACGGTTGGGGCCTGGGCGAACGCGGGCGTCGCAGCCAGCAAGGCGAGGCCGATGAGCAGTTGCGGAATGTTCTTTTTCATTTGGTTTCCGGAGTCTTAATCGGTGGCACGAAAATTTAGACTTTCGCTTCGGTGTCGAACGGGCAGGAAACCGATCATCGACATCCGAATCTTGACTGAAATGTTAAAAACGGCGATTAATTAGTCCATCTTTTTCAAAGCCATTTTACAAAAAGTATCATTAATAATTAACAGGATGCATTCTTGTGATTTTCCGCAGATTCGGGCATGGGCAATTTTCGACGAGACATTGCCAGTTTATGGGTATTGGTTTGCGGTCGGGCTTGGCATTCTTTGAGTCGAAACGTTGAATCAGCAGCAATGGCATGGCTTCCATGAAACGACAACTTTTGAGCGGCGACGAAGCCATTGCGCTGGCGGCGCGTGATGCCGGGGTGGCGCTCGGCACGGGTTACCCGGGCACACCGTCCACGGAAATCCTCGAACGCTTTTCCGAGCTGGGGGGTCGCGGGCAGTGGTCGCCGAACGAAAAGGTGGCGCTGGAAGTGGCGCTCGGCGTCGCTTTCGCCGGCGCGCGCGCGCTGGCCACCATGAAGCACGTCGGCCTCAACGTCGCTGCCGACCCGCTGTTTACCGCGGCTTATACCGGTGTTTCCGGCGGGCTGGTGATTATTTCCGCGGACGATCCGGGCATGGCCTCGAGCCAGAACGAGCAGGACAACCGCCGTTACGCGGTGGCGGCCGGAGTGCCGATGCTCGAGCCTTCGGATTCACAGGAGGCCTACGATTTCCTGCGGGACGCTTTCGAGATTTCCGAGCGTTGGAAACTGCCGGTGATTCTGCGTCTTACCACCCGCGTCTGCCACAGCTACACAATGGTGAAGCCGCGGGGATCGAAGGCCGCGCCCCGGCCGCCGCAGTTCGAACGCGACATTCGTTCCCGCGTGATGATTCCGGCGTACGCGCGTCCCGCACACCAGCGGCTCCGCGAGAAGCTCGCCGAAATTCAGGAGTGGAACGAAACCTCCCCGCTCAATCGCATCGTGCCCGGCGGCAAACAGCTCGGGATCATTGCCTCCGGCGTTGCTTTCATGCACGCGCGCGAGGCCGCGCCGGATGCGGCCGCACTCAAGCTCGGCTTCACCTACCCGCTGCCGATGAAGAAGATCGCCGAGTTTGCCCGGAGCGTGGATCGTTGCGTGGTCGTCGAGGAAGGCGACCCGTACCTGGTCGATGCCATCCGCGCGGCGGGCATCGCCGTCGAGGGAAAAGCGGAGATGTATCGTTTGGGCGAACTCGATGTGTCGCGGGTGCGCCGCCTGCTGAAGCATGACTTGAGTCCCGAGCCGGACAAGCCGCCCGGCAAGCCGCCCCGGCTGTGCGACGCCTGCCAGTACCGCCTGGTGTTCGACGCGTTGCGCCGGCGCGATTGCATTGTGGCGGGGGACATCGGGTGCTACACGCTCGGGGTATTGCCGCCGTTTGAGGCCATCGACTCCTGCGTGTGCATGGGCGCGAGCCTCGGCGTGGGGCTGGGCTTGCGTCACGTGCTGCCGCCGGAACAGGCGCGGCGTGTGGTCAGCGTCATCGGCGACAGCACCTTCGTCCACAGCGGCATCAGCGGGTTGGTTGAAATGATCTACAACCCGCCGCCCGACGGGCACGTGCTGATTATTTTGGACAATTCGACCACGGCGATGACGGGCCACCAGGAAAATCCCGCGACCGGACGCAAACTCACGCACGAGCCGACCCACAAACTGGTGCTGGAGGACCTGGCGCGTTCACTCGGGGTGAAACGCGTGCACGTGGTCGAGCCGCGGGCGGGTTCGAACGAGTTCGGACAAGTGCTGGACGAATGCCTGGCCAGCGGGGATCTGTGCGTCATCATCGCCCGGCGGCCGTGCCTGTTGATCGTAAAGCGGCTCCGCGAATTGGAACACGACGACTGCGAACTGAAGGAGGCCAATGCCTGACCCGCTTACCAACGTGGTCGTCGCCGGTCTGGGCGGCCAGGGAGTGCTTCGGGCCTCTGACATTCTTGCCGCCGCCGCGGTGCGGGCGGGCTTCGACGTGAAGAAAAGCGAGATCAAAGGCATGAGCCAGCGGGGCGGCTCGGTCAGCAGCGACGTCCGGTTTGGCGCCGAAGTGCTCAGCCCGATGGTGCCGGCGGGCGAAGCGGATTTTTTGCTGGTGCTGGAGCCGACCCAGGTGGAACCGAACCGACACCGGATCAAACCCGCCGCCGTTCTCATCACGCCGGACGCGGTCAACCAGGAACAACTGGCCAATAAGAAATGTCTGAACGTGGCTTTGCTCGGCGTTTTGAGCGCGAAACTGTCCCTGCCGGAAAAGTGCTGGCTCGAAGCCCTGCGCGAGGCTTTTCCTCCGGAGTTTTTCGAGCCCAACCGGCGCGCGTTTCTCCAGGGCCGCGCCGGACGGAATGGCGCGCGAACATGAAGCCCCCGTTCACCGCCTCCGGCCGCAGGTTGCCAACCCCGGCCATGTCTCCGAGCTTCCAATGGAAATGGGTTCCGGCCTCGACGGGTTCCGTGTTCGAGCCTCATCCTTCCTTATGACCAAGAACCGCGAAATCCCCCCCCTGCATCCCGCCAGTGCGGCGGATTTTCTGCCGGTCGCGCAGTTGCGGGACGTGCAGTTCACCCGGCTCCAATCCATGGTGCAGCGCGCCTACGACCGCGTCGCCCTGTTCCGCAAACGCATGGAGGAGCGCAAACTCAAACCGGCCGATCTGCGCTCGATCGACGACATCGTCAAACTCCCGTTCACGACCAAAACGGACCTGCGCGACACCTATCCCTACGGCCTGGCCGCCAGTCCGATCCAGGAAATCGTCCGCTTCCATGCCTCGAGCGGCACCACGGGCAAACCCATCGTCGTCGCCTACACGCAGGAGGACGTGGATGACTGGACGCGGGCGATGGTGCGCAGTTTCGCCGCCTGCGGCATGCACCGGGGAGACATCGTGCAGAACGCCTACGGTTATGGCCTCTTCACGGGCGGCTTGGGCGCCCACTACGGAGCGGAGGCGCTCGGCGCCACCGTGATTCCCATCTCCGGCGGCAACACCGACCGCCAAATCATGATCCTGAAGGATTTCGGGGTGACCGCCATTTGCTGCACCCCGAGTTATTTTCTGCATCTGATCGACCGCGCCGCCGAACTGGGCGTGGATATGAAGGAACTGCCCCTGCGCATCGGAGTTTTCGGCGCCGAACCGTGGACCGAGGACATGCGCGAGCGCATTGAAGCCGGGAGCGGCATCAAGGCTTATGACATCTACGGCTTGTCGGAGATTGCCGGCCCGGGGGTGGCGATGGAATGCGTTCATCAGGCCGGCCCGCACATTTTCGAGGACATGTTCTATCCCGAGATCATCGATCCCAAGACCCTCGAAGCGCTGCCGGACGGAACGGAGGGGGAACTGGTGCTGACGACGCTGTGCAAGCGCGCGATGCCGATGATTCGCTATCGCACGCGGGACATCACCTCGTTGGAACCGGCGAAGTGCGCCTGTGGACGCACGCTCCGCCGGATTCGCCGGATCGGACGGCGCAGTGACGACATGCTGATTATCCGGGGCTGCAACCTGTTCCCGTCGCAGATCGAAGCCGCGCTGTTAAAAGTGGAAGGCACCCTGCCGCACTACCAGATTATTGTGGACCGTCAGAAAGGGCTGGACACGCTGGAGGTGCAGGTGGAAGTGACCGCGGAGGCGCTCAGCGACACCGTGGGGGGCCTGGAACAGTTGCAGGCGCGGCTGTCGCACTCCATCGAAAGCATCACCGGCCTGCATCCGGCGCTGAAACTGGTGGCGCCGCGCACTCTCCAGCGCAGCGAAGGCAAAGCCAAACGGGTGCTGGACAAACGAATCCTCTGACGAAATGGGAAAGGCTGCCGCATGAAATGGAAACAACTCTCCGTCTTTCTGGAAAATAAACCGGGCGCGCTCAACGAACCGTGCCGCCTGCTGGCCAAAGCCGGCATCAATATCCAAACCTTCTCGCTCGCCGATACCCGCGAGTTCGGCATCCTGCGCCTGGTCGTGGATGATTCCGAACGGGCGCAGCGGCTGCTCCAGCGCCATGGTTTTGCCGTGAAGCTGACGAAAGTGGTGGTGCTCGAGGTGCCGGACCGCCCCGGCGGACTGGCCGGTATCCTCGACGCGATCGAAGGCACCGGCATCAGCGTGAAATACGCCTACGGCTTCACGGTCGGCCACCGCGACAAAGGGCTGCTCATGTTTTGTTTTGACGATCCCGACGGCGCGGTGGAGGCCTTGAAGAAGCAGGGTATTCGCATCGTCAGCGGCGGGAAATCAGCCAAGTGGCGGAAGGGTTGATGCTCCGGGAACGAGGACGATGCCGATGCAGACGGCGGCATGGCGATCGGGGCAATTTGGGCAAAACAACATGAAAGACATCAAACAGTATTTCGCGGGCGATCAATTCGCCGCCCGGTCAAACATCGAGCTGCTGGAAGCCGCGAACGGCTGCGCCAAGGCGAAGATGACCTTGCAGCCCCATCATTGGAACGGCCACGGGAGCACGCATGGCGGGGCGATTTTTACCCTGGCTGATTTTGCGTTTGCCGCGGCTTCGAATTCGCACGGCACCGTCGCGGTGGCCATCGATGCCAACATCACGTTCATGAAGGCGACCGCCACCGGCACGCTGTATGCCGAGGCGCGCGAACAGGCCCGCAACGCCAAGCTGGGAAGCTATTCCGTGGAAGTGCGCGACGAACAGGGCGAACTCATCGCGCAATTCCAAGGCCTGGCTTATCGGAAGAAACAGGAATGGACGGGCTGAACCGCCCAAGCTCTTGCCGGAATCAAGATCGAACCTCTGGATTTGTTGATGGTGGCCCAAGTTGGATACTCGGTGGGGCGAGACTCTCGGCGCCTGCACCGCCGTAGCCGCTTCGTCGCGGCGCAAAGGCGTGAGCCGGCCCCGGAATCGGCAGGGGAATGTTTGGCAGAGGAATAAAGACAAAGCTTAAAACTCATTTAACCGCAAAGAACGCAATGAGCGCAGAGAGAACAATGGGCAATTGGCCCGCAGAACACGCCGAGCGCGCTGAGCTGGGGGAAAATTCTTTGCGTTCTCTGCGTTCTTTGCGGTTGATTCTCCGCTCTGTCCTCCGGTCCCCATTCACCTGCCGATTATTCGCCTGCCTTCCAGTTTTGTGCTCTGGCGTTCTTCGTTAACTTCGTTGCCTTCTGTTTAACCCCTCTTCGCCGACCCCGATGAGGTGAGCCGGCTCTGGCGTGCCGAAACAGAGGCTTGAGCCGATCCGAACCGCGTAAACGCGGAACTCCAAACTCCAAGCTCATGGAGCCTCGCCTCCACCGGTCTGCAACCCCGCCAAATTCTCGATCCCCGGTTGCAAAAACCCCGGTTAGTGAACGGCCAGACGATAGAAACGCGCCGGGCTGGACGCTCCGACAACCGCCGGGTCGGTGATGGTCGCGACCACGTATTGATTGGGTGAAACGCTGTTGGGCGTGGACTCGGAAGCTGTGGCTCCGACGGTGTTGACCACCCATCCGGCGGCGGTGGTGTAAGTCATCAGGTCCGTCCAGGTTCCCCCGAGCGCACTGGTGGTTTGCACTTCGTAGGTGAGGCTTCCCGGAAGGGTGTTGCGGTGGAAACTCAACTGGAATTGGTTTCCGGCAACAGTGCCTCCCAGGGAACTGGCGGCATTCGGCGCGTTCGGATCGGTGGCCAGGGCGTATTCCAGCAAATTGACGACCCCGTCGCCGTCCGGATCGTCGAGGTTGCCGGCGATTGCCGTGTTGGTGGCGTTGGCGCCGAAATGGGCATACTTCCAATTGAGATAAGGATCGAGCAGTCCAAGAACGGAAACGGACAACTGGTTCCCGACAATCACTTTCCCGTTGGCAATGGTGGGCACGGCAAATTTAACGCCGTTCGCCAGCCGGTCCCGGTTTCCTGCCGCCTGGGCGGTGTTGTAGATTTCCGTTGCCAGACTGGAGGCGCCGTAGGCGACGAGCACCGCGGGGTTGGCATTCTGCAACGCCCAGACGATCCCGTTATTGGCGCCGTTGGCGGACACGCTGGGTGTCGCGCCGGGAAAGCCGTAGGTGCGCGAGCTGGTGGACACGGTGCTGCCCGACAGCACGCCCGCGGCCATGGCAAACGCCTTCAGCTTGTCGCCCTGGGCGCCGTAATAAATTCTTCCGTTGAAGTAGGCGGGTGTGCCAAATGAACTGCCAATCTGCCCGGCGACCGTCTGCACCACGAAATCCGAGCCCCCCAGCGCATTGTAGTGGCCGTTGTCGGTGGTCAATTGGTCGCGATCGACCAGATAAATTTTCCCTTCCTTTCCGGCGCCGAGCATCAAATTCGTGTGCGACCCCGTTTGATCGGGAAGCAGTATCAGCCCGCCCGAACCGAGGTCCGAATCGCTGGCCTGCAGTGAGGCTTGATTATTCACCGTGAAATAGTCGGCGACCGTCAGTCCGCCGGTCGTGGAGAGTTTCATGAACGAATCGGCGTAATCGATCCCCCCGGAGCCGTTCGTGGCGGAGAAGCTGCCGTTGGCGACTTCGAAGAACAAATTGGTTTTCGCGTCAACAGCGATTCCAGCGCCGCCCCCCCAGATTCCGCCCTCGGCCGCATTGGCCCCGAAATTGTCGACATTGGCGTTGGGAGTCGTGTTGAAAACGTAACCGGGAAGCTGGTTGAGCGTCACCGGATCGAAGCCGATGATCCAACCGTGGTAAGGATCGGTATCCGCGTAGCCGGTGTAAGTAATGTAGAGAATTCCGCCCGCAAGTGTCATTGCGCTCCGCTGAAGACTTTGCATGGGATTGAACGCCACCACCCCGCCGGAGCTGTCCACTCCCGTCCCCGGAACCGAAGCGCTGACCACAACCGGGCTGTTGGGCTGTTCGGCCCCGGTGCCAATGTTCAGCGCGTGGAGGCGGTGAAAATACACTCCCGGACCGTCGTGAGTGAACGCATCCACATACAGAGTTCCGGAGGCAACATCGATGACCGGCGTGCCCGTAATGCCGACTTCCGGAGTGATGTCTGTATACTGTCCATTATGATACCGCCCGCCAAAATCCGCGTTGGGAGTGACCGCCGAAACGCCCAAATTGGTGTGCCATAACAATCCTCCAATCGGACCCGTGCCGATGTCCGCATCAAAGGCGTAAACGCTGTTGTGCTCCGTGGCGATGTAAACGACATCGTGCGTGCCGCGCCCGGGAACGTTCACTCCGGAGACAAAAAGCGGCTGGGCATAAACGTAGCCGTCCACGCTGTAAGAAAACAGCTTCCCGAACGCGGTGCTGTTGACGTTGGCAGGACTCAAAATGACCTCGTTTGTGTTCTGGCCGTCACGACTGTAATTGTTGTGATAAGTCAGGACATTGACCTGGGCCATGGCCGGCCAGGAAACCATCGCCACCAAACAACACCGGCCGGCCAGAGAAAGAGGTGAATTCATAGTGTGTATTATATTTGCTAAGCATATCAAAGTCAAGGGGTTTCGGGGTCCGACGGCTGCTTTTGGGTGTGATCAAAAGTGGGTGAGGTTTTGGGGGCGGAGTGCGGCCGTCCTCG
>CAZFOA010000120.1:0-11385 GCA_964520205.1 uncultured Verrucomicrobiota bacterium
CAACCAGATCCGCCGTCAGATCGAGGAAACCACCTCGGACTACGACCGCGAAAAATTGCAGGAACGCCTGGCCAAACTCGCCGGTGGCGTGGCCGTCATCAATGTCGGCGCCGCAACCGAAACCGAAATGAAGGAAAAGAAAGCCCGCGTCGAGGACGCGCTCCATGCGACCCGCGCAGCCGTCGAAGAAGGCATTGTGCCTGGCGGTGGCGTCGCGTTGATCCGCTGCCTGCCCGCGATTGAAGCGGTCAAAGGCGCCAACGACGACGAACGAATCGGCGTGGACATCATCCGGCGCGCGGTCGAATACCCGACCAAGCACCTCGCCCTCAACGGCGGTTACGAAGGCAGCGTGGTCGTGATGGAAGTCAAGAAGCGCAAAGGCAACGAAGGCTTCAACGCCGCAACCGGCGAATACGAAGACCTCGTCAAAGCCGGCGTGGTGGACCCGAAGAAGGTCACCCGCACCGCGCTGCAGAACGCGGCTTCCATTGCCGGACTGCTCCTGACCACCGAATGCCTGATCACCGAAGTTCCGGAGAAGGAAAAACCCGCTCCGGCCGGCGGTCATGGCGGCGGCGGCATGGAAGGCATGGGCGGCTACTAAGCCGTTCCCAACCTGAAGGAATTGAATCAAGCGGGGCTGGCGCAGGCCAGCCTCGCTTTTTTACTGTTCTATAACAACATTGCTTACGAGAGAGATTTTGGTGGCTACCAAAACAAGCGAATCCATGGGACGGAATACTTTCTTCTTACACAGGGTTCAACGCTCGAAAAGGTGCAGGTCTTGAATGACGTCGCGCGTGTGCTGGGGATGGTTCCAGGCTCAGTTGAAATCGAAGCCATCATGCGTTCCGCCGGACGCAATTGATCAAACTGCCAGGTTTTCGCGCGGCTTGCTGAAAGGCGGCGCCTCGACTAACTTGCACCCATGAAACAGGAATCGGTCATTCACAGCGATCCGGGCATTCTCGGTGGCGCGCCGGTGTTTGTGGGAACGCGGGTTCCGGTGCGAAGCCTGTTTGATCATCTCGAAGGCGGTGATTCCATCGATGATTTTCTGGAAGGCTTTCCGAGCGTGAAGCGCGAGCAGGTAATCGCGGTGTTGGAAGAATCCCGCCTCAAACTGATGCAGCCTGCTTGAGGTGAGAATCCTCCTGGATGAAAACCTGGACTGGCGGTTGCAGCGCGAGCTGCCCGGGCATGAAGTCAAATCGGTGCCGCTGATCGGCTGGGCAGGCCTCAAGAATGGAGACTTGCTCACTCGGGCTGAACAGCAATTCGATGTGCTGCTGACCATGGACAGCAACATGGTTCATCAACAGAACTTGGCTATGTATCGGATCGCGGTGATCGCTCTGAAAGCCAGGAGTAATCGTCTGGCGGATACACGTCCGCTGATGCCAAAAGTCTTGGCTGCCCTTCCCAACACGAAACCTGGAGTGCTCTCGATGGTTTCTTAGTGCTGGACATCTGTTGCTCGTCTTCGTCGTGGTCCTGACCCTGTTGCGCAAGAATTCGAGGACGATTTCTTCCCTCAATAGAATTCGAGGTTGTTTCCGCCATGAGCGGTTACGGGACAGGTTAACCCTCCGTCTTTTTTCAAAAGCGCATTTTTCCACTGCAAGGGTCGAAGGTTGGAAAGCATGTCCGTGCCGCCCTCGGCCGCGGGCGTAACGCGATCAATCTCCCAGCCAAACTTGGAATCCTTATTGCCATACTGATCTCGGCAAATCCAGGCGCCGCAAACGTCCTTCCTCCATTTCTCCGGATTGGTCTTGTCCACCACTTCCCCCTTTTCCCAGACCGATTGGATGTCTGCTTCAGTCCAGCTCATTACCGTTAGTTGCCTGGAGTCGGGCCTGTGAATCAAGCAAAAGTTCTCGTCAAAGCCGGGAGGTGACGGGAAATGTGCCTGGAGTGGCCCGGGAAAGCGGCTTGCCTGCGACCGCATTTTGCCGTGTAGTAGCGGCACCATGGACCCGGCCGAACTGCACCGTATTTTGAATTTTCTCCTGGCGGCTGTCGCCATCAGCCTCGACGTGGTTGCATCGGCCCATGTCGTGCTCTACAAAAGGGATTCACGGGCGGCGGTTCTCTGGCTGGGATTCATCTGGCTCATGCCGATGGGCGGCGCGATCCTGTATTTCATAATGGGCGTCAACCGCATTCGCCGGCGCGCGGTCTTGCTCCGCGGAAACCTGGAACGCTACCGCACGGCTCCTCATGCGACGCCTTGTTTGCCGGATGAACTCGAGCATCACCTGCCGCCGCACGGCCGGCATCTCAATCGACTGGCTGAGGCCGTGCATCAATTCGTGGAACGCCCGCTCGTCCCGGGCAACCGCGTCGAGCCGCTCATCAACGGTGACCAGGCCTATCCTGCGATGCTCGAAGCCATCGCCGGCGCAAAGCAGTCGATCTCGCTGTCCACTTACATTTTTGACCGCGACGAGGCAGGACTGGCTTTTGTCCGGGCGCTGGGCGCCGCCGTGCGGCGCGGCGTGGAGGTGCGGGTGCTGATTGATGCGACGGGTTCACACTATTCCTGGCCGCCAATCGGCGGCGCGTTGCGCCGTGAGCACATCCGTTCCGCACGGTTCCTGCCGACGTTTCCAGTCTGGCAGCTGATTTCGCTGAACCTGCGCTGTCATCGCAAGATTCTTGTGGTGGATGGCAAAACGGGTTTCACCGGCGGCATCAATTTGCGGGTCGGCAATTGGCTGGGGAAAAAGCCGTCGCACCCGGTTCAAGACATCCATTTTCGGGTCGAGGGACCTGTCGTGGCGCAATTGCAGGAGGTCTTTGCCGACGACTGGCTGTTCACCACCGGCGAGTCATTGCGCGGCGAAAAATGGTTTCCGCAATTGGAAGCGACGGGGCCGGTTATCGCCCGCGGGATCAGTGACGGACCGGACGAGGATTTGGACAAATTGCGTTGGGCGCTCCTGAGCGCGCTGGCGTCGGCGCGGGAATCCATCCGGATTGCCACGCCGTATTTTTTGCCGAATCCGAGTTTGATCTCCGCGCTCAACGTCGCGGCGTTGCGCGGGGTGGAGGTGGACATCCTCTTGCCGGGCAAAAACAATCTGCCGCTGGTGCACTGGGCCTCGCGGGCGCACTGGTGGCAGGTCCTCGAATACGGTTGCCGGCTCTGGTTGACGCCGCCTCCATTCGACCATTCGAAACTGATGGTGGTGGACGATTGCTGGTCGCTGGTCGGTTCGGCGAATTGGGACCCGCGCAGCCTGCGGCTGAATTTCGAGTTTAATGTCGAGTGTTACGACGCCGAACTGGCGGCGAAGCTTGCCTGCCTGTTCGATGCCCGGCGCGGCCAGGCCCGGCGCATAACGCTTGAAGAAGTGGACCGCCGCGGTCTGCCAGTGCGGTTGCGCGATGGCACGGCTCGGTTGCTGACGCCATTCTTGTGAGCGGCTCGGCACCCACGAAGGCGAAGAACAAAAGACAGGCTTCATCGCAGGATACTGCCGGCCGGGGAGTGGCTCAGTTTGCCTTTCCGGTGAGGCGAGCCGGTTCGTTAGGGTCTCGCCCCGCCAAATGTGTCACCATCGCCGATCATGCCCGCTTGACCAATGGGTGTCCTCGGGCGAAGATGGATGAGTTCCGTTTTGGGGGCGTACTGGTTTCGACCTGATAGATACGCCAGAGGCGGCATGCCGAGGACGGTTCGTTGGCCTCGTTAATCCTCGAACCAAAAATAAGTGCTAACCAAGAATTAGCTCTCGCGGCCTAAATGTGCCACGACGTTCGCCGGTGGACACCTGCTAAGCCGGACGAACGCCACAGCAGGCATGGTTGACGGCGGAGACTGCGCGCCGGCGGCCGAGAAAATTCCATGCGGACTAGGCAGTGCGACTCGAGTTCGGACGTTATCGCATAGCAGAAAAATCTCTCCGGACTAAGCATGTAGTCGCAGCTGGCAGATTTGCCAGGGACGCGGGTTCAACTCCCGCCGCCTCCACCATCTTGAATTCCGTTCAGATTCGGACGCAGTGCGTGGCGTCGCGACTGCGGGTTGAGCCGACGAACTCCAGTGTTTTTTGAAGGAAACGGTTAGCGTCCGAGAGCGAGCAAGGCGGTTCAAGGCCACGAGCCCGGTTGAGAGTATCACCTCGTTGCCGCGTCTTGACATATTACCGCGTTGCGGTAACATTCTCCAGTGATAACCGCCTTTGCGTGCGGCGAGACGGAGCGCGTCTTTCGAGGTGAGCGCTCCCGCAAGCTGCCGCCGGACATTCAGAACACGGCCCGGCGAAAGCTGGAATACCTGCACCGGGCGCGGACATTGCGCGATTTGCTCGCGCCGCCGGGCAATCGGCTGGAAGCCCTGAAGGGCAAGCGTTCGGGCCAGCACAGCATCCGCATCAATGACCAGTGGCGGATCTGCTTCGTCTGGCGCGGTGGCAACGCGGAGCAAGTGGAAATCGTGGACTACCATTGAAAATGTTATGAACAAACGCAAAGACCGACTCGACCCCGTTCATCCGGGTGACGTGCTCCGTGAGGACTTTATGAAGCCGCTGGGCTTGTCTGCCTACGCCGTCGCCAAGGCCATTGGCGCTACACCCATTGCGATCAGCGAAATCATCCGGCGCAAGCGCGCCGTAAGCGCGGAAATGGCCATCAAGCTGGGACGCTTGTTCAATGTTTCGCCCGAACTCTGGATGGGCATCCAGGCTGACTACGATCTGGAAATCGCCCGCGACCGCAGCGAAGCCGACATTTTCCGCCGAATTCATCCGCTCAAGCTGGCACCTGCCGCATGAAGCCCAGGCGGCTCGCGGCCATTCATCCAGGCAAACGGCGACAACGATCGCCGTTTGCCTGGATGGCGCCCGCGCCTGTCCGCCGAAGGATTGCGGGGCGTGTGGGGCTACGCGAACCTGCTCAAGATTCTCAAGAAAGGTGCTCATGGGCCGGGACGATTGCCACGAGTGAACAACACTGAGGAAGGATTCCTCGGCACCGAGAATGCCTCCCGCTGCATTCGATTCGCAGCCTCGAGAGGATGATGACAATTCAGGGCAGGAAGCCGGCGATGAAGGTGAGGTAACCCTGCCGTCCACCATGCTCGGTGTGGCGTTCGACGGATTTCCGCAATTCCCGCAGGCAATCGAGCAACCGACTCACGGGCACGGGAGAAATCGCCGGCTCATCCGACCCGCCGGGGAGAGGTTTGCGGCCAAGACGAAATTCGCAGATCGCCGAGAGGGCGTCGAAGACTTCACGGTCCAATCCCGTCAGTGCGCACGGCTTGGGCGCGTGCCCGCGGGCTTCGTCGCGGTATTGTTGATAGGCTGCATCGTAGGCCCGCTGGGCCACATAGTCGCTCATCTCGGGATGACGCCGCCACACTTGGGCGACGGCGAATTCCAGGTTTTGCAGGATGTCGAGATTCTCTTCCGGTGGCATCATGGCGGGTGCAATGATTTGTAGTCTTTGGCGAACAACGTTTCGTCGAGCTGCTTCACTTCCAGTGCCCTGACGAGGGCATCCCCGGCCGGCTGTTTGCGGCGTCATGGAACTCGACCTGGTTGGGCTCTTCGGACGCGCACCCCAATTATAAAGGTCGCCGCTCGTTCGGCAATGATTCATCCCTCGTTCTTGACGGCTTATCAGCATAGATCGCAGAGTAGTGACTTCGCAACTTTCGCAACCCGTTTGTAATCAACATAATATTTTGTTTGTAAAATGGGATGATTGCGATATGATATCATATAGATAGCAGCAACAATTGCTAATTGAAATGAAAGGAACTATGAATTCAGAATCATCAGTCTTGAACAATGAGAAAGTGACGCAGGCGTGGAATGGTTGGGGGATGTTGGTGCTGAACATCTGCTGGATGTTGGGCAGTCTGGCGCTGCTCATCTACTCGCTGGCGGGAGTGAGCAAGCACCTGGGTCAGCCTTATGAGACGATGGTTGTGGTGTCGCTGTTGCTCGGGGCTTTTGGCATCTTGATGGCCTTCGGATTCTTCACCCTGCAGCCGAACGAAGCGCGGGTGTTAATCCTGTTTGGCGCTTACAAAGGCACGGTGCGCGACAGCGGTTTCCATTGGGCGAACCCGTTCTATTCGCACGGCTGCAGAATTTCCCTGCGCGCCCACAATTTCAACAGCGACAAACTCAAGGTGAACGACAAACGCGGCAATCCCATCGAGATTGGCGCCGTCGTCGTGTGGCGCGTGGCGGACACCGCGCAGGCGATGTTCGATGTCGAGGATTACGAATCTTACGTGCGAACACAAAGCGAGTCGGCCATACGGCACCTGGCGAGCGCTTACGCCTACGATTATGGCGAGGAAAACGAGGTGACCCTGCGCAGCGGCATGGACGAAGTCTCCAACGCCTTGAAAGGCCACCTGGAGGAACGTCTGGCCAAGGCTGGGGTGGTGGTGGACGAGGCGCGGATCACACATCTGGCCTACGCGCCCGAAATTGCCCAGGCCATGTTGCGGCGTCAGCAGGCCGAAGCCGTCATTGCCGCACGCCAAAAAATTGTCCACGGTGCGGTCAGTATGGTGGACATGGCGCTGCGGGAATTATCCGAGAAATCCGTGGTCAAGCTCGACGAAGAGCGAAAGGCGGCCATGGTGAGCAACCTTCTCGTGGTCTTGTGTGCTGAAGCGGAAGTCTCTCCGGTCATCAATACCGGCACGCTTTACGCCTGAGACGAGCAAGAATGAAAGAGCCGAAGACCAGAGATCGAATCCGATTCGAGGCGCCCTGGAGCCGCGGGCTGAAGGTGTCCACGGGAATCTCGTTCGTTTTGATTGCAGGCGTCACCACCGGCAGCATGGTTTCATTCACCCTGAGTTCAAAGCCTCCGCCGGCCTGGACTGGCATTCTCGTCGCCGTAGCGGGTCCATTGATACTGGCGCTGGCGGCGTTGTCGGCCGTGCGCGGTTATGAGCTCAAGCATGATGCTCTTTACATCCAGCGCCTGCTTTGGTGGACGCGGATTCCGCTGCGGGGTTTGCGCGAGGCTGCAGCGGATGGCGAGGCTATGCGCAGCTCCGTGCGATTGTTCGGCTGCAGCGGATTTCTGTGCCAGGCCGGCTGGTTCTCCAACCGCAAACTGGGCCGGTTCCGGGCTTGTGCGACGGACCCGCGGCGCGCCGTGGTGCTGCGTTTCCGGGACCGGACCTGGGTGGTTACACCGGACGATCCGGCGCAGTTTGTTGCCCGGATCAAAGAGAAGGCGGGATTGATTGGGTAACCAATACTCGGGTTGAACCCCACATTGTCATGGAAGATCGAAAGGCGTTTCTCCTGCGGATCAGTCCCCAGCTTTGGAAAGAGCTCGAAGGTTGGGCACAGGACGAACTGCGCAGCGTCAACGGCCAGATCGAATATCTGCTCAAACAAGCCGCGGCGAAGCGGAAAGGGGCGTTGCCAAAACCACCGGATCCCGACTCGGCCACAACCGAATGACCGACGCCTTCATGGAAATAACTGAATCGCAGGAAACATATCATCGATGTCTGAAAGGAATCGCAAGTTAGGCGTTGTGATCCTGGCGGCGGGCCGGTCGCGACGGATGGGCAGCCCGAAACTCCTTCTGCCCTGGGGTGGATCAACGGTGCTCGGCCATTTAATCCGGCAATGGGACCTGTTGCGCGCGGGGCAGATCGCGGTTGTGTGTTCGAGGGATCTGCCTGCCATTCAGGTCGAATTGGACCGCCTGGGTTTTCCGGAATCCAATCGCATTTTCAATCCGGCGCCAGACGGCGACATGTTCAGTTCCATCCAGCGCGCGGCCCATTGGCCCGGTTGGAATGCGGACCTGGCGCATTGGGTGATCACGCTCGGCGACCAGCCGCACCTGCGGCCGGAAACATTGCAGGCCCTGCTCGACTTCGGCGCGGCGAATCCGGACAAAATCTGCCAGCCTTGGCGAAACGGCCGGCCGCGGCATCCGGTGTTGCTGCCGAAATCGGCGTTTGCCGCATTGAGGAACGGCCCGGCGACCGACCTCAACCAATTTCTCGAAGCGCGGGCGGAAGAAGCGGCTGGATTCGAGGCGGACGACGCCGGCTTGGATTTTGATATCGACACGCCGGCTGACTACGAACGCGCGCGCCGTGGGGATGTTCAGTCCGGATGAGCCGCCCCGATTTTGGCGGACCAAGGCTCCGCCGAATCTGCAACAGGCTACCCACATTTTTTCCTCCGCGCGGAGTCCGAGTTGCGTTAAACTCACGGGCAGCAAATACAATGACGACATCGAGCTCGCGCGAATGAAGCGCGGGTGAAATTATGAACCTTGACGAAGCACAACGAAAAAGCGTGGCGGCGTGGATCGCCGAAGGGCTGAAACTCTCCGAAATTCAAAGCCGGATCACTTCCGAATTGGGCATCCGCCTGACTTACATGGAGGTCCGGTTGTTGGTGGACGATTTAAAGCTGACCCCGAAAGATGTGGACCCGCCGAAGACGCCAGTGGGGACGCTCACTGCGGCCAAACCGGCATCGCCTGCGGGAACGCCGCCGTCCAACCAGCCGGCGCCAGCCGGCCCGGAACCGGCTGAACCCGGGCTCGTTTCAGGGAAGATTTCCGTCAGCCTGGACCAAATCACCAAGCCCGGCGCGGTCGTCAGCGGCAAGGTCACGTTCAGCGATGGCAACACGGCGGAATGGCATTTCGACCAAACGGGCCGGCTTGGATTGGCTCCGCGGCAGCCGGGCTATCGGCCGGCCGCCGCCGATATGCAACAATTCCAGTTAGCATTGGAGACCGAGTTGAGCAAGATGGGATATTGATAGTTTCAGAACGATCGCCGCCCGCTAACCTCGCGCCTTCACGCGCAGCCCAAATTGTCCTGGTGCGTTGATGAAGGAAAGCATCCCGTCTTCCGTTGTCACACCGAGGTAAGGATCATTGGTGATGAGGAGGTTGCCATCGAGGTCGAGATAGTCGCACAGTCCGGCGAGATGCGCGCCGGCGGTGATGAGAACGCTGGTTTCGATCATACAGCCGAGCATGGTCTTCAACCCGGCCGCGCGAGCGGCTTGAAGCGCCTCGATGCCGGCGGTGATGCCCCCGGTCTTGACGAGCTTCACATTCACGCCGTGAAAGCATTCCGCCGCCGAGGCCGCATTCCGGGCAAGGTGATAAGATTCGTCACCGAAAATCGGCAACGGCGAGCGTTGTTTAAGCCAAGCCCAATCTTTGACCGTCGTTGACGCTGGCAACGGCTGTTCGACAAACTGGACCCGTCCGTCGCGGGCCAGCCACTCGATCATTTCCAGCGCCTGTTCCTTTGTGCTCCAACCTTCATTGGCATCCACCCGCACCGGTTTTGTCGGCGCCGCGTTGCGCAACGCCTGCCAGTTGATTTTGTCTTCCGGCACGCCGACCTTCATTTTTAACACGGGATATTTTTCCGCCGCCAGAACCTTTTTGTGAATCACCTCGGGATTGTCGATGCCGATGGTAAATGAAGTGACGTGACGTTGCTCCTGAAAACTCAGACCCAGAAAACCGGCAAGCGATTTGCCGGCACGCTTCGCCGCGCCATCGAACAAGGCAATATTGACGGCGCATTTTGCGGAGCTATCGCCCTGGGAAAGCGAATTGAGGTAACCGTTGCTGCCTGAGAGATCGTCGAAGGAAAGCCGGCGCAAATCCACCTTTCGCAGAAACGCTTCAACCGTTTCCACGGATTCATGGTAGCGGGTCACCGGCGCCGCTTCCCCCAAGCCGATTGTTCCGTCCGCGTCGGCGAGCTCAACAATTATAACCCTGAACGAATTCATGCCCCGGGTCCGGGCAATCGTCCACGGGTGAGCGAGCTGCAGGTCCAGGCACTTGTATTCCAGTTTCATGCCGGCAAAAAAGCCTCATCGGCCGAATCGAGCAATAAAGTTGTTATTCGGGCTCACCGGTATCGACGGGACAGCCATAGGGAACTTCGGTGCTGTTGAGGTCGGATTCACCATTCGTTCCCGGGCAGCGTTTCAGCCACACGGTCAGAATACTGATGTCAGCCGGCGAAACACCCGAAATCCGCGAAGCCTGACCCAGAGTCACCGGACGGATATCAGCTAACTTCTGGCGCGCCTCGCTCCGCAGGCTTGGCACCTGGGAATAATCAAAAGCAGCCGGAATCCGTTTGTCTTCGAGACTCTTGAACTTCTCCACTTCAGATTGCTGCCGCTCGATATATCCTGCGTATTTGACAGCGATTTCGACCTGCTGAATCACTTCCGCCGATAGACCGTCGTCCCGATGGGGAAGGTCCCGGTAACTGATTTCCGGCCGGCGAAGCAATTGGATCAAAGCATCCGAGCCAGAGCGGACTTGCGGCAAACGCGCAAGCTCTTTGTCAACAGCAGCTTGCTTCGATTTATACTTCCGATAATTCCGCTCCGGGAGCAATCCGATGTCATAACCAAGTTGAGAAAGCCGGGAATCAGCATTATCCTGCCTCAATAAGAGTCGATACTCCGCACGAGAAGTAAACATCCGGTAGGGCTCTATGGTTCCTTTGGTGACCAAGTCGTCGATCAAAACACCGATGTAAGCCTGATCCCGGTTCAGAATGATCGGCTCGCGATTCTGAACACGTCTCGCGGCGTTAATTCCAGACATAATACCTTGAGCACCAGCCTCTTCGTATCCAGAAGTGCCATTGATCTGGCCTGCCAGGTATAGGTTCTTGCAAACCTTGGTTTCGAGACTGGGTTGCAATTGGGTTGGAAAAGAAAAATCGTACTCGACTGCATACGCTGGACGCATGATTTCAGCAGACTCGCACCCAATAATGGTTTTGACCATTTCGACCTGGACTTCGAACGGCAGGCACGTGGAAAACCCATTCACGTAGATTTCGTCCGTCGCAATTCCCTCCGGCTCCAGGAAAAGTTGTTGTCGCTCCTTTTCCGGAAACTTAACAATCTTGTCCTCTATGGACGGGCAATACCGCGGTCCGACTCCTTCGATAACTCCCGCATACATCGGCGACCTATGCAAGTTCTGGCGGATGATTTTAGCTGTGGCTTCGGTCGTGAAGGTAATGTAGCAGGCCAATTGACCATTCAGTTTATCCAGAATCGAACCAGGTGGATACCTGCCTTCTGAATGCCCAAGATCTTTCGCGTTCACCCCGGAATGTTCCACGTGGAACAAATCGTCCTTCCAATAGGTGAAGTAAGGGACGGGTTCGTCTCCGGGCTGCTCTTCGGTCTTGGAAAAATCAATCGAGCGCCGCAGCAGCCTGGGAGGCGTTCCAGTCTTCAGCCGGCCAAGCTCCAATCCAAGTTCTTTGAGCGATCCGCTCAAACTCATCGCGGCGGATTCACCGGCCCGTCCGCCCGACTGCTGGTTCTGGCCGATGTGCATCAAGCCGCGCAAGAAGGT
>CAZFOA010000121.1:0-4294 GCA_964520205.1 uncultured Verrucomicrobiota bacterium
TTTGCGGATGAACGGGATCGTCCCGCCCTCCAGCCGGCCGAGGAAATAGTGCCGTGCCGCCGCTCGTTCTCGTGGCCGCGCTGCGGGGCGAGCGGCGCCAGCCAGGAAAAGGGATACACAGCCGTCCAAGATAAGTTCCCTGGGAATACAGGCTGAATCTGTGACTTCTGCACTTGATCCAAAACCTATTTTGGACAGGTATGATACACGCTGCAGCAGAATGGCTACCTGACCAACCCCAATGGCTGGACGACGAACGGCGACACAATCACCACCGCAAACGGCACCAACAGCATCACCATCACCGCGCCCGCCGGCAATCTGTTCTTCCGCCTGTCCAATCCCTAAACCGCTGGAAGCGCCTATTTGAAACAGAAAGCCGGCGTGGTCCATCAGCCTGAGACGTGCTATTCCTCGTGCCGCGGGGCCAATTCCAAAAGGATCTGCACGCGCTGGCCCATCTCGCCAAGCTGCTCCACAATCAGGATTCCCGCGATGGGCCGTGACGCCTGCCCCAACGGGGCAATGTCCTCCAGCCCAAGGTTGGAGCGGAGCGACTACCTTGGGTCAACAATTCAAAATGATTTTCAACCCCAACGGGGTTGGATCGTTTCGTTGCCGGGGTGATGCAACCCGGTTGGGGTTGGGAAAAAATTAAACGCGTTAACCACGGTAGGCTCGCGGGCTCGCCAACCCTGGGCTGATGGATGAAATCCCTTTGGGATTCCATTTTGGCATCGGGATACCGGACGCTTCCACCGATTTGGTTGGTCAAGTGGTCGGGGCGATCGGACGTTCGCGCAAGGGAGTTCAATTCCGCGCGCTGGATAGCAAAACACGGGTAGGGCGAAATGATTTGTTCCTCGGTTGGCAACACCGAGAGCAACCGACAGCGCGAAATTCGGACCCGCGTCGTCGGGCAGCAAGCCGGAGGTTGTCACCTGCAAATACTTCAGGGCGTGGACAGGCGGTAGAACTTGCTTTTGAAGGCAGCGGTATTGGTATCCGTAAACTGCCACAGACCACCGTTGGAGTTTGTGCTGATGGTTTGCCAGAGAATGGGCGCGGACAGGTTTGTGGCAGAATAGAGCCGGCTGGAGGTGTTGGTGGCGGTCGAAAGGTTCAAAGTAATGCTGCCATTGGCGTTATGCACCGGCGCGCCTTCGAACACTGGCAAGGGTACCAAGACTAGAATTGCTTCCGCGACATAAGCAGAAACCTTTCCACCCGCCGTCGTGAAAACGCCTCCCGCATAAAGCGTGTTGCCCGACACGGCCAGCGCAGATACCGAGTTGTTCATCCCCGAGCCCAGAGCCGACCAATTGTTCCCGTTCCATTGCGCGATGTAGTTGGCCGCAACGCCGGCCGCATTGGTGAACCAGCCACCCGCATACAGGTTGGTGCCTGACACCGCCAACGCAAATACAGCGTTGTTCACAAACCCCGGAGGCGACCAACTGCTCCCATCCCATTGTGCGATGTAACCAAACCCCTGGCTACTGTCTCCGCTGGCCGTGAAATAACCACCCGCGTAAAGCATGCTGCCTGACACCGCCAGCGCATTTACATCGTTGTCGAACCCCGATCCCAAGGACGACCAACTGCTCCCATTCCATTCAGCGACGTAATTGAGCGTCTGATTATCGTCTCCGCTGGCTGTGAAGTCGCCACCCGCATAGAGCGTGCTGCCAGACACCGCCAGTGCATACACATCGCTGTTCAACCCCGAACCGAGCGCCGACCAACTGCTTCCGTTCCACTGCGCAATGTAGTTGAGCGTCTGGTAACCGTCTCCGCTGGTTGTAAAATCGCCGCCCGCAAAGAGTGTGTTGCCCGACACCGCAACAGCCGATACGGAACTGTTCAGTCCCGAGCCCAAGGCCGACCAACTATTCCCGTTCCAGCGTGCTATGCGATTGACCGAAACGCCGCCCGCCGTTTGGAATGAGCCGCCCGCATACAGGTTGGTGCCCCACACCGCCAGCGCCTCGACATTGCCGTTAAGCCCCGAGCCCAAAGCTGACCAACTGCTCCCCTTCCATTGCGCAATGTAATTGGCTGGAACACCACCCACTGTCGTGAAATCGCCGCCCACATAGAGCGTATTGCCTGACACCACCAAGGCAGACACTGAAGTGCCATACCCGTCACCTGAACCCGTGCCCAAGCCGAGGTTTGACCAATTGCTTCCGTTCCACTGCGCGATGCTGTTGGCCGCAAGGCCGCCCGCGGCCGAGAAAGAGCCGCCCACATAGAGGTTGGTGCCAGACACCGCCAACGCCCCGACACCGCCGCTCATTCCCGATCCCAAGGCGGACCAACTGCTCCCGTTCCATCGCGCGATGTAATTCAGGATTTGGCTTTCGTCTCCGCTCATTGTGTAAGAACCGCCCGCATACAGGTTGGTGCCCGATACTGCCAACGCCGACACGATGCCGTATATCCCCGATCCCAGAAGCGACCAATTGCTCCCGTTCCATTGCGCAATGTTATTGGGATTGAGGACAGGGATACCGCCCGCTGTTTTGAAATCGCCGCCCACATAGAGCGTGTTGCCCGATACTGCCAGTGCGCTAACATAAGGGCCGTATCCATCGCCGCCCACACCGGAAATCCCCAAGCCCAATGCCGACCAACTGCTTCCGTTCCATCGTGCAACATTAGTGGCTATAACGCCGCCAGCCGACGTGAAAGGACCGCCCGCATACAAGTTGGTGCCCGATGCCGCCAGCGCGAACACAACACCGTACACCCCCGAGCCGAGTGCCGACCAACTGCTCCCGTTCCACTGCGCGATGCCATTGGCCGAACCGCCGCCCGCGTTCGCAAACCAGCCGCCCGCAAACAGATTGGCACCCGACACCAGCAGCGCCTGCACCCGGCCATCCATCCCCGAGCCGAGTGCCGACCAACTGTTTCCGTTCCATTGTGCGATGTAATTGGCCGCAACACCGCCCGCATTTGTGAAACAACCACCCGCATACAGGTTGGTGCCGGACACCGCCAGCGCGTCAACAAACGTGCTATAACCACCATATCCATTGTAGGCCAAACCAGAAACTCCCGAGCCCAGGGCTGACCAACTGCTCCCATTCCATTTGGCAATGTTATTGGCGAGAACATTGCCAGCCACGGCAAATTCACCGCCGATATAAAGGTTTCCAGAACCGTCTACGGCTATCGCTTGCACTTGACCATCTGTTCCATCTACGCCTCCCATGCTGACCCAATTGGCATCGCTGAATGTCGGATCAATCCGCACCGGATAAACCGCCCCAGTATCGTTCACCACCACGGTCAAACCCATATCGGAGTTCAGATTTTGGATTTCTGATCTATTCCGAACTTCAATCCTCGCCGTCAGTTCCTTGCCTGTGGCATCCGTCACTCGCAAACGGCTGTAAGCAATCTTTCGCTCCGATTGGGCCAGCACCAGTTGCGCACCATATGTCGTTGCCTTCACCCGCGCTCCCATCACCGCCAGATGCAATTCCAATTCCCCGACTCCCGCCGGCTTTTCCGTCACCACAAAATCCTGCCGTACCCCATCCAGGCTCACCGCATATTCTTCCACCAATCCTGCCCGCTCAAAACGCACCGTCTGCGAGTCCACACCCACCGCGCCAGTGTCAGCCAGGGGTGATACGGCACCATTCCGTCCCAACCACGCGGCCTTCACTTGGAACCGGTCGCCAGTTTGCTTGGTCACGGTAGAGGTGAGCCAAAGACCACCGGTGGTCGCCTCGCCATCAAGCCGTTGGAAGATGCAATGCAGCCGGGCGCCGTCAGGGGTGGGCGTTACCGCAAGACCGTCGCCTTGATAATTCCCGCCCGCCTTTGTACCGATTTGATCCCAGGGAATGGCTTGAGTTTTGTTGGCTTCGCCTGGCGAGGTCGTCTCCCGGGCATCGGCGATGGAGAGTTGTGGGTTCACGGCCACTAGCGCCAGCAGTACCAGCACTTGGATTTTGTGATAGTTGGTTTTCAGGATTTCCTCCTTGGTAATTCGGGGCTCAAGCAGTTGAAAGGGTGCGTGGGAAAAAACAGAGGTATCAATACGATCAATCCAAAGCCGAGGACGAGGGGGAAGTCAATCGCGTCGGCATGTATCAGGCTCAGCATTGGAGCGAGTGTGCGCCGGCAAAGCACGAGCGTCAATGGCGAGATGGTCGAAGGTTGGGTTGATCCTCCGTCGTCCCGCATCGCCGGACTATGGAGAATGATATGGGGTCACATCTCTGATGTGGGGTCACATCTCTACATTCAACAATTCAGATTCTCTCGCAGAGTCCAA
>CAZFOA010000121.1:4394-11375 GCA_964520205.1 uncultured Verrucomicrobiota bacterium
GCAACGAGGCACTCCCGGTGATGTTCAGCACCCCGCCGCTCGCAATGGTCAACGGTTTGCCACTCAAAGTTCCTCCCGACAAATTGAACACCCCGCTAATCGTCAGGGCATTCGACAAGTTGATTGACCCACTGGTGAAGTTAACGGTGTCGGTCGATGCCGGCACTCCGACCGGAGTCCAATTCGTTTTGTTGAACCAATCGCTGGAAACCGAGCCATTCCAGGTGAACGTGGCCGCGGAACAGCATCCAACTTTCAGCAGAACCGACAGCCAAAGCAGGGGAAGCAGCGTTGCAAAGGAGAAATGCCGATTCATACGAGACGTTTTCCAAGGCCGATTCGTTGACGTTCTTAAATTCTTCTTTTTGACGTATTCAGGTCAAAAGCTCCAACGCGAATAGCTCGTGCGGCACCTTCAGCTGCCCCCCGCATTGGTGGCCTGATCGCCTGGATGATACCATCCTCAAGTGGGATATTACAAGAAGAATTCCTGTTTGTAGGTATGTGTTTCTCTTAAGCCGCGCGGACTTAATTGTTTCCACCCCGCAACCTCACCCGCCTGCATCTGGTTGGCGCGGCAAGGAGGGCTGATCCGCCGTCGCTGCGCTTTGGTGCGACAAGAAGTTGAGCCTACGGCGAGTTTAACCTGAAAAAGCTGGTGCTGTTGGTGAGCGGGAGCGTGACCTGCTCGTTGCCGTTGGAATTGGCCGGGGCATTGGTGATTTCCAGCCAGTTTGCCGGCGCAAGGCTCGTGGTGTTGTAAAGGTTGAAGCCGGTGGCCGGCGCGGGCCACGTCAGCGTGATGTTGGCGCCGCCGGCATCGCTGATGGCCAGTGACGGCACGCTGTCGAGTATCACCGGGGCAACGCCGACACTGACAGCGGAGACACCGGTCAGGCTGGTGACGTTGTTGGAGAGGTCGCGCATCTGGAAAACATTCCAGCTTCCGGGAATCGAACAACTCGTCGTCGCGTCGGGGTTCCAGAGGACGTGTGCGTTTATGAATCCAAGCCGTTGCAGCGTGGCGATCCAGGTGCCGTTCGTGTCGATCGTCAGGTCCGTCATCTGCGCACCGACGAGCCAGCTGGCGGTGTTGCTGTAAGCCACGCCGCCGGCATCGGGCGTCTCGCTCGGCGGATTGATGCTCAAGGGAACATAACCGGCCGATGCGCCTTTGTCCCAGGTGTACCAGCACCAGTTCTGGACATTTTGCGTCCACCAGAAGAGCCAGGCGCGCGACACGATGCCGGCATTGGCCTGCGGATTGGCATTGGTAAGAGCCGCGCCTTCGGTACACCAGATGGGCAGGGCGCTCCACTGCGGATAACGGGCCAGCATGTCGCGCAGGCCGGCGATTTCGCCGAGGCTGCTTTCGGGGCGCGACTCCGTGTAATCATGGAACGTCACAATGTCCGGCAGCGGCCCGCCCGCCTGGATGAATTGTTCCAGCCAGCCCAGCCCGCCGAGGGTGATGTTCGGGCCGAGGATTTTGATCCCCGGGTCGATGTTCGTCAGGATATTGCGCGCGATTTGCGCCATGGTCACCATGTTGGAAATCGCGCCGGTGTAATAAGACTGGGAATCGGTTTCGTTCCAGACTTCGTAAAACCGGATGAAGCCTTTATAGCGCAGTGCCACGGTCTGGACGTAATTGCTCCAGTCATTCATGTCGCGCGGTTCGGAGGAGGCGCCCGGTCCGTTTTTAGCCGTCGGCGTGTTGGTAGTCAGCGCGGCCCAGGCCGGTGTCTGGCCCAGCGTGTAAATGATGTTCATGGCCGGGTTGTTGGTCCAGACGACATTGGTGCTGGCATCGAATTTGGTCCAGGTGAAGGTGTTGGTGTTGGTCTCCATCTGGTTCCAGTGGATGCCGATGTCCCAGAACCGCACCACGGCCTGCTGCAACGGCGGCCAGTTGTCCGCCGCGGTGAACATGTTGATGTGCATTCCGAACAGCGTGGCCGGCACGGGCGAAGTTGCGTTCATCAGCGGCGCGTGAAGATAGTTTGAAGTCACATCGCTCAAACTGGCGTCGTCAATCCAGAACGTGCCGTTGGTCAGGAAGTTGATGGCGAACTGTCCGGAGCTGCCATTCTGCCAGCCGCCGTTGATGACGACCTGCTGCCAGTTCGTGTCCACCGTCAGGACGCGGCTCGCGCCCGCTTGAAGGAAGTGATGCGTGACGTTCGACCCGCGCAACTCGAACTGCACCAAGGAGCTGGCGGCAGCGTGCAGCCAGACGCTGCCGTTGTAGACGCTTCCCGGCTGGAATGTGAACGGCTCATAAAACAGGGCCGCATTGGTCGCGTTCAGGCCGCTGACGACGATTTCCTGGCAGCTGGATCCGCCGTGGACGTTCACCGTTTCCTGCAAGCCGGCCAGGTGTGCGCCCTGGACAGCCAACGCCGTCCAGTTCGTGGCGAGGACGCCGGAGACGTTGAGGACGGTCGGGCTGAGGAACGGCGTTTCGAGTCCCGGATTCAACAGCAGATTGTTTTGCGCGCGCAGGGCAAAACCCGGGCCGCAAGCCAGGAGCAAAGCGAGCCATGCTGTCGGAACGAGTTTCATGCGACGAACACTCGGATGAGCACAAGGCCCATGCCACGCTGGAACACACCGCATCATCTTGCGCCCGCCACAACGGCCACGCCCCACGGACTGCCGCCGGCCTTGACGCGGGCGATCTCGGTTTCTGTCGCGAGGTCTATTACCGAGACGTCGTTGGACGGGCCATTCGCGGCGAAGAGATATTTGCCATCGGGCGAAATCGCGATGCCCCACGGGCGGGTGCCGACTTTGATCGTGGCGAGCACTTTGCAGGTGGTCGCGTCGAGCGCGCAAATCGTCCCGCCGCGGCCGGTGCTGACGTAAAGCTTGGATCCATCCGGCGCGACTTTCACGCACATCGGACGCGAGCCTTTGGGCAGCGCAACCGTCTGGAGCAGCTTGTGGTTGACCGAATCAATCACATTCATCTCGCCGACCGATTCCGACGGGATAAACGCGCGCGAGCCGTCCGGCAGAAAATCCACGCTGCGCGGGCGCGGATGGACCTGGATGCGGCCGACGACTTTGCTGGATTGGGAGTCGATGGCAAAAACATCGCCCGCCGTTTCGCAGGTGACATAGAAACATTTCCCGTTTGGATTGATGCCGACACCCTCCGGTTCGCGGCTGACCAGAATGATGTGCTCGACCTTTTCATCGGCAATATTCAGCACGCTGGCCGTGCCCACGTCTTCGTTGGAAATATAAAGGCGCTTGCCGTCCGCGCTGGGGGAGAATTGTTCCGGGTCCGAGCCGGCGGGAATTTTGCGCAGGAATTTCTTTTGCGCAATGTCCACGACGCCGATGCCGTCGGCGGCTTTGTCTGCCTTGGCGTCGCTGTCATCGTCGTCGTGGCCCTTTTGGAAAATGGGATTGCCATTGGCGTCCAGCTTCGGCGGCGCCTCGATCGGCGTGCCGCTCAAGGCGACGTAGAGGGTTTTGCCGTCCGGGCTGACGTGGATGCCGCGCGGCCGTTTGCCGACCGGAATCGTGGCGATGACTTTGAAGTCCGCGCCGCCGATGACGGTTAAATCGCCGGACCGTTCGTTGGAGACAAAAATCTGATAATCGCCGACGGGCTGGCTTTGGCTGGGAGCCGCGTGGGACAGAATCGCGGCGCAGACGATTGCGCCACAGGCCGCGCGGCCGGGAAAGTTTTTCATAATCATGATCAGGTTGCCGGGTTTTGCCGGAAAGATATACCGGCGAGGCCGGATTCTTCCAGCCAGATCGCCGGGGCAGTTTCCTGGATGGACTCCACGAACTGCGTGAGCTTCCGCCGGTCGGGCGAAAGCGAGCACGCCGGATCGGTGGCCGAGGCGTCACCGGTGATCAACGCCGCCTGACACCGGCATCCGCCGAAATCGACCTCGCGAAATTCACAACTCCGGCACGGGTCCGGCATCCATTCGGTGCCGCGAAAGCGGTTGAAGGATTCGGACTCGGTCCAGATCCAGGCCAGCGAGCGCGAGCGGACATTGTCGAAGCGCAGCCCTTTTATTTCCCAGGCGGTGGGGCAGGGCAACGCGTAACCCTTCGGATTCACCGTCAGATAACGGCGGCCCCAGCCGTTCATGCAAGGCTTGGGCCGTTCGCTGTAATAATCCGGAATGACAAACAGAATCTCCATTTTGCCGGACAGTCGGATTTTCGCGGCGGCGGCGAGATGCGCAGCTTGCGTGATCTGGTTCCGGGTCGGCAGCAAGGCCGCCCGGTTTTGGAATGCCCAACCGTAAAATTGGGTGTTGGCCAGCTCCAGCCGGTCCGCCCCCAGACTTTCCGCCAGCGCGATGATCGATTCCAACCGGTCAATATTGCCCCGATGCAACACCACGTTCACGGTCAGGGGAAAACCCAGATCACGGACCCTGCGCGCGGCCTCCAACTTTTTCGCATGAGCCGCGGTTCCGGCGATCCGGTCGGCCAGGGGCGCGGCATCGGATTGAAAACTGATTTGCACGCTGTCCAGGCCGGCTTGTTTCAGTTCCTGGGCGCGGCGGAGGGTCAATCCGATCGCGCTGGTGATGAGGTTGGAATAAAGGCCGGCGGCGCGCGCGGCGGCAACCAATTCCGCCAGGTCGGCGCGCTGCAGCGGTTCCCCGCCGGAGAAGCCGATGTGCAAAATCCCCAACTCCGCGGCTTCGCGAATGACGCGGCGCCAATCGGCTGTGGACAATTCCGCGCCGTCCGGATAGGCGGCCGGGTTCGAGCAGTACGGACAATGCAACGGGCAGCGATGCGTCAGTTCTGCGAGCAGCAAATAGGGGCGGATGCTCACGCGGAGAAAACGATGAGTTTGCGCCGGTGCAATTGAGTCAAACAATCGAGCACGTCCTGGCGCAGCGTTTCAGCGCTCACGGCATATTCACCGGCCAGTGAGCCGAGGATGGCTTCCGCGGTGGCGTGTCCGTCGCACCTTGTCACCACCGCGTGCGCCGTGGCGTTGAGATGGATCAAGCCTTCGGGGAAAAGCAGCACCGGTTCGCCGGTGGACGGGTCGGTGTGCAGACGCACGCCCGGCGCCAGGGCGGGGCGGGTTTGGTCATCAATCAGGTTCACGAGGGTCCAGGCTGCTGCGATCCGGCGGCGGGCGCCGGGCAGGCGTGGTGGATCGACTCCAGCATCGCCCAAAGCAAATCGCATTTGAAGCGCAACGCGCGGACGGCGGACTCCTGCATTTCCGGCGTGGCGCAGTGAGTCAGGGTCAGGGTCAACGCTTCCCCGGAATCCCGGCGCGCCTGGGTGAGGCGGTTTTTGAAATATTCGAGGCCGCGCGGTTCGACCCACGGATAATAGCGTTCGAAGGCGGCCAGGCGTTGAGCCATGAGGTCCGGAGCGAACAACTCGGTGAGCGAGGAGGCGACCGCAATGGGCCACGGTTGGGTGCGGGCGAAGTTCACGTAAGCATCCACGGCAAACCTCACGCCCGGGATGACCTGTCGGCCGGCGAGCAATTCTTCGCGCGACAAACCGCAGGCTTCGCCCAGCCTAAGCCAGGCGCCAATTCCTCCCTCATCGTCCTGCGTGCCGTCGTGATCCACGATTCGATGAAGCCACAGGCGGCGGACTTCGCGGTGGGGACAGTTGGACAGAATGGCGGCGTCTTTGATCGGGATGCAGGTCTGGTAATAAAACCGGTTGGTCACCCAGGTCTGGATGGCCTCGCGTCCGAGCCGGCCCGAGTTCATCAAAACATGGAACGGATGTTTGTCGTGATAAGACGAGGAACCCACTTCCCGCAGTTTCGCCGTGAAGGTGTCATTGTCCCAAGGCCGCTGGTTCATAACTGAAACTCGAGTCCGTCGCGCCCAATCGTAATCCCGGCCGCTTCGACGGCAGCGCGCTCGGGGGAAACGGATCCGAGCACCGGGTTGGTGTTGTTGATATGGATGTAAATCTTATGCCGCGCGGTCAGATTGCGCAACAATTCCAAGCTGCAGTCTTTCATCGTGACATGCCCCATCTCGGCGGCCTGCGGCGCGTTCGATTTCACCTGCGACAGCTCATCGCCGGACCAGAACGTGCCATCGAACAATACGGCGTCGGAAGCGGCCAGCGCCTGCCGCAACTCATCGTTTACCGCCGCAACGTCCGGCGCCACCAGCAAACGTTCGCCCGTGCGCGGATCCAGGAACTGATAGGCGACGCTGTGCGCGCCGCCGGCCGTCACCTCCCGCGCGTAGGGCGGCGGAGTTCCCGGGAGGGGAATCGCGCGATAAAGCAAGCCAGCCGTGTCATCCTCCCCCGGCAGCAACGGAACAAACTTCTCGATGGAGGGTTCCCGCCAGTCGGCGCCGCAAAAAGTGTCAATGATGGGAGTCAACCCCAGACCACGCGTGACCGTGGCGCGGACCGCGTTGGTGGCATGAATGACAAGCCGGCCTCCCTCGCGCAAGGAAAACAAACCCAACACATGATCCAGATCGGCGTTGGTCAGCAACACTCCTGCGATCGGTGTGTTCCGAAAAGGTTGCGGTGCCGGTTGGAGCGGGGGATAGGCCTCGATTTGAGCGGGTAAATCGGGCGATGCATTTACCAAATACCACCTCCCGCGTTCGTCGCCGACAGCGACGGAGGACTGGGTGCGCGGCGGAATCAGCCCCAGCCTCGCCTCCCGGCAGTTGGGGCACGCACAATTCCATTGCGGCAATCCTCCTCCCGCTGCCGTGCCTAAAAGCCGAACTTGAATGGCGGGCCTCCCCGGCTGATTTCAGCCGCGTCTCAGGCCGCCACTTCCACGTACGCCGTGCACTCGCAGCAAAGCTGAACCACCTTCATCTCCGGCTTCTGCCACTGTTTCTTGGACTTTGCTTTTTTCATAGGTACCGTAATTCGAGCTTATACTCCACCAGATTGTGGACGGGGTCAAGCCGGAACTGGCGGGCAATGGAGGGGTAGTGTAGCAGTTCCCATTTTGGTGGGGCGAGCGTCCTCGCG
>CAZFOA010000122.1:0-11322 GCA_964520205.1 uncultured Verrucomicrobiota bacterium
TCAGCGCCGCTTTTCCAAGCCCGCCTCCCGCCTTCGACCCCAGCCGGTTCATGGGAGGTCCGATCCGCCGTTCTGGCGCCGCAGCTTTCCGCTGTTGCTGCAGCGCAAATGTCCCACGATCAGAGGGAAATTCAACTTGCTTGAACACGGGGAATCTGCTCAATTACCAGACACTATTTGCAATCGACGATGCTTACGGCCAAGGAATATTTTATGAATCAGATTCTCCGATTTGGTCTTCTGTGTGTCCTTTTCAGTTTCCTGTCGCCCGCGCGCGTTTTCGCCGCCGGATCGGTGACGGTCATGGATGAAGCCCATCTTCGCGCCGCGCTGGTGGGCGGCGGCACAGTGACGTTCGCGGCCGACGGCACGATCGCGCTGGCGAACTCACTCAGCATCCTCAGCACCACCACGCTCGATGGAACCGGCCATGCCGTGACGCTCAGCGGCAATAACGCGGTCAGGGTGCTCACGGTCAACAACCCCATTACCCTCTCGCTCCTCAACCTGACCGTCAGCAACGGCCTGGCTGCCGGCGCGAACGGCGGCGCCGGACTAACCGGCGGACCCGGACAGGGCGGCGGTGTCTTATTGAACAGCGGCACGCTGATCGCATCCAACTGCCAGTTTGTGGCGAACACGGCGCTGGGCGGGAACGGTGGCAGTGGCGGGGCCAACGGCGGGGCCGCGTACGGC
This sequence comes from uncultured Verrucomicrobiota bacterium, assembly GCA_964520205.1. Classification (GTDB taxonomy): domain Bacteria; phylum Verrucomicrobiota; class Verrucomicrobiia; order Limisphaerales; family BOG-1460; genus CAZFOA01. The sequence goes on from CAZFOA010000122.1 coordinate 697, forward strand.
GGCGCCCTGAGCTTGATCAACGGCACATTGCGCGCGACCAACTGCCAGTTTTTCGGCAATTCCGCCACTGGCGGTCTGTGCACTTTTTCGCTCAAGACAAACGGCAGCGCTTACGGCGGGGCGATCTATGCCGCGACCAGCACCGTGACGTTGGCAAGCTGCCAGTTTCAAACCAACCAGGCCTCTGGCGGAACCATGCCACCGGGCATGCAGTCGAACCAGTTCGCCGCTTTCGGCAAAGTCTTCGGTGGCGCCGTGTGCGCCCAGGGCAGTTCCGTGACCAATAGCAACGGTCTATTTGCGGGCAACTCGGGATCATCGCCTGCCGAAACGGCGGCCTTTGGCACCGCGGGAAATCTGGCCCAAGGCGGGGCGGTTTTCGCTGACGGCGGTTCCCTGGCCGTGTCGGGGACCACTTTTGTATCCAATAATATCACAGGAGGTTCCGCCGGATCAAAAGCTGGCGGACCCGGGCCCGGCCAGGGAGGCGCTATTTACAGCCACGGACCGCTGCAAGTCAGTACCTGCACGTTCAGTCAGAATTCCGCGACCGGCGGCGACAATGGAACCACCGCCGCCAACGGAGAAGGCGGCGCGATTTATAGCGGCGCCGCGGCGACCTTGAGCCAGAGCTGGTTCTCCAGCAACTCGGTGTCGGGTGGTGCGGCTTATGCAAACTTTACCAGCGCGTTGGCCAGCGGCGTGGGCCGGGGCGGCGCGGTGTTCAACACCAATTCGCTTGCGATCGTCGCCTGCACCTTTTCCGACAATTCAGCGGAAGGCCAGCCCGGGGGTCCGTTCTCGACCAATGGCGACTATTACGCGCCTTCGTCCGCTTTCGGCGGCGCCATTTTCAATACCGGCTCCTGCGCGATCACCAATGCCACGTTGTTTGCCAATCTGGCCTTGGGCGGACTCACGATCAATACCAACGGCATCAACACCGACGGCGCCAACGCTTTTGGCGGCGGAATCTACAACGCGGGCGGCACGGTCGTGTCGGTCAACAATACGTTCGCGCAGAATGACGCCGAAGGCGGAACGGGTCTCACCAACGGCACCGGCTTCGGCGGCGGCATCTATTCCACAACCAACACCACTCTCGTCAATACCATCCTCACCAATGGCCCTTCCAGCAGCAATTGCTTTGGCGTGCTGATCGATGCCGGCCACAACCTCAGTTCGGATGCGAGCTGCAACTTCACCAATACCGGCAGTTTGAACAACACCGATCCGTTGGTCGGCTCGCTCGCCAACAATGGCGGGCCCACCCTCACCGCGGAGTTGCTGGCGGGCAGTCCGGCGATCGATGCCGGCGACACCGCCGCCGCTCCGCCGACGGATCAACGGGGCATCGTGCGGCCGGTGGGGCCGGCTGCGGATATCGGCGCGTTCGAGTACTACGCGACGCTGCCAGCCTGTTCCTACCTGCTGTCACAAACGAATGCCACTTTCAGCGCCTCGGGCGGCAGTGGAACATTGAACGTGACTGCGAATTATTATTGCAGCTGGACGGCGAGCAGCGACACGAATTGGCTGACGATCACCTCGGCCACCAACGGAACCGGAGTGGGGTCGGTGAACTACGCCGTGGCGGTCAACAGCAGCACCCCGATCTTCCGGACCGGAACGTTGACCCTTGGCGGCCAGACTTTCACGGTGACGCAGTCGGGCACCGACGCGGTGAAGCCGACGGTGACGATCACCGCGCCGGCCGCCAATTCACGGCAGACGAATTCCCCGGTTGCCTTCCAGGGCACGGCCCAGGACAACATCGGGCTCGCAGCGGTGGAATATCGGCTGGAAAACGCGGGCGGTGTCGGCGCTTACCAAACCGCTGTCGGCACGAACACTTGGACGGCCTCGGTTTCCGGGCTGCTTCCCGGGACCAACACGGTGCGCGTCCGGGCCCGGGATTTGAACGGCAACCTGTCCGCCGAGGTCACCCGCACCGTGGTTTACGTGGTGATGTCTCCCCTGAGCCTGACGATCACCGGCGCCGGAACAGTGACCCCCAATCTCAACGGCCAGAGTCTGCAGATCGGCAACAGTTTCACCGTCACGGCGAAGCCCGCGGCCGGAAATATCTTCTCGAACTGGACGGGAAATGTCGTCGCCAGCATGGCAAAGCTGACGTTCACCATGCAGAGCAACATGGTCCTGGAGGCGAACTTTACCACCAATGCCTTCTTGCCGGTTCAAGGCCAGTATAACGGCTTGATTCTGGATACGACCAACCTGATGCATAGCCGCTCCGGGTTCTTTTCGCTGAAGTTAAGTTCGCCAGGGACGTTGTCCGGAACCTTTACCATTGGCGGCCACACTTATGCGACGGGCTCACAGTTCGTTGGACCTGACGGCCAGATCGAGCTCAAATTTTTCGGCGGCAGCCCCCGCCAGCAGCTCATGACGGCGGAACTGCAGTTCGACTTGACGGCCGGCACCGGCCAGGTCAACGGCACGCTCAGCGATGCCCGCCTGGTGGGCACAGTCCCGCAACCGGCCACCTGGATTTCCGAATTGTCGGGTGACCGGGCCGGATTTTTCACCCGCACCAACCCGCCAGCCGCAGCCGGCCCTTATACCGTCGATTTCCCCGGTGGCGACGGCGTCACCGAACCGGCCGGCCATGGGTTCGGCCTGGTCAGCGTCGATGGACTGGGCGCCGTGCGCCTGACCGGTTTTCTGGCGGAAGGCACCTCCATTTCTCAGCGCACCTCGATATCCAAGACCGGCCGGTGGCCGTTGTTCGTGAACCTCTACGGCGGCACCGGATCGTTGATCGGGTGGATGAATTTCACCACCAACCTTCCCGGCAGCGATGTCAGTGGAACGCCGGTATGGACCAAGCCGGCCAACTCGTTCGCCCTTTACTATCCGGCTGGATTCGTGGACTCACTCGAGACCACCGGCTCGCGTTACGTGGCGCCGAAGGGGAGCACCAACAACGTGCTGAGCATTACCAATGGGATTATCGACTTCACCGGCGGCAATCTGGGCGCTCCGTTTGCCGATACGTTCACCCTGGCCTGGAATGGCAAAGTGACCAATCCCAGCGGCGATAAACTCATTTTGACGATCACTCCCTCGACCGGATTGTTCCAGGGCAGCGTAGCTGTGCCGGGGACCAACACCGTTCTCAAATTCAAGGGCGTGGTGGTGCAAGACCAGACTTGGGGCTACGGCTACTTCCTGAACGGCCGCCAAAGCGGACAGGTTTTTCTGACTCAATGAATCGGGCGAATTCCGCGGCGGGTTGACCCAAGCACGCGGCGACCTCGGGCCTCGCCGACGCGCGACTCGTTCCCGGGTCGAATTGAGCTTCGAGCCTCCACCGCGCGCAGCCGGGCGCCGCCCCTGTCCGACCGCGAGCCGTCCCGGCTTGCCTTGATCCGGCTTCACCTGCACATTGCTCCCCGCCATGAACCTGTTGGGAAAGTTTTTCAGCGGCGCGATTGTTTCGGGCCTGCTGGTCCCAGCGCTTTGCTTCGGCGCCGGCCCCGCCCGCGAATTGCTCCCGCCCGGTTTTCGGCCGCTGCCGCTCGGCGTCCACGCGCTGGTCGGTGGCAATGTCGTCGTCAAACCCGGCGAGGCGCTCGACGCGGGCACAATCATCATTCGCGACGGGTTCATCCAGGCCGTCGGCACAAACACGCCCATCCCCGCCGACGCGCGGGTCTGGGACATGAAAGGCGCGACGATCTACGCCGGTTTCATCGAACCGTATCTCGTGCTCGACACCACCAACCCGCCGATCTCGACGTCGGATGTCGAACCGATTTCCCGCCGGAGTTTTGCCTCGGGCGGATTCAAGTTCTACGGGGCGCCGGGGGCGCAAACGGACATGGGCAACCCCGGCCCGGGTTATCCGCTCGGCGGTATCACTCCGGAATTCCGCGCCGTGGATAAATATTCGCCCGACAAAAAATCGTTCTCGTCTCTGCGGGAGCTGGGTTTCACCGCCGGACTCGTCGTCCCCGGGAAGGGGATCCTCCGCGGCACCAGCGCGCTGGTGACGCTCGCGGATGAAGATCCCGGCGTGGCTGTCCTCAAACCCGACGTCTTCCAGCATATCGCGTTTGAAACTCATCGCGACGACATCGGGGCTTATCCCTCTTCGCTCATGGGTGTCATCGCGGCAATCCGGCAGAGTTTTTTCGACGCGCAGCACTATGTCCTCGACCGCGCCGACTACACAGCGCATCCGCAAAATCGCTGGCGCCCCGAATTTGATCCGGCGCTCCAGGCTCTCGCGCCGGCGGCGGACAAAAAAATGCCGGTCCTCTTCGAGCCGGGCAGCGCGGTAATGGTGGACCGTGCCGCGCAGCTTTCGCGCGAACTCGGCCTCGACTTTGCCATCGTTTCCTGCGGGCAGGAATGGCGACGCCCGGACCTGGCCCAGGCCTCCGGGGCGAGCTTCATCGTGCCGGTGAATTTCCCGTCGCTGCCGAAACTTCCAAGCGAAGACGATTGGGAACAGATCGCGCTCGACCCGTTGCGGACCTGGGACTGGGCGCCGGAAAATCCCGCTCTGCTGCGCCGGCTGGGACGTGAGATCGCGCTCACCACTTACGGTTTGAATGACCGGAAGGATTTCCGCAAGAACCTGCAGCTCGCTTTGGATCGCGGGCTCTCCGAAACCGACGCGCTGGCGGCACTGACGACGGTACCCGCGAAGTTGTGCGGCGTGGAAAATCAAGTCGGCACGATCGAACCCGGCAAACTCGCCAATCTCACGGTCATCGAAGGCAACGGATATTTCGATCCCGACGCCAAAGTCCGCGCGGTCTGGATCGACGGCCGGATTTACCCCGGGGGCGAAGCGCCGAAACCGGAAATGGCGGCCACCAATGCCGCGCCCGGACAACCGGCGGCCGGGAAGAAGGACAAAAACAAGAATGAATTGCGCGAACTGCTGAAGGCGCGCGTGGCGCATTCGCCGCTGGATGGGCGCGGACCGATCACGAGCCCGCCGGCCTTGCTGGTTCGGAACGCGACGATCTGGACGTGCGGCCCGCAAGGAATTGTGAAGGGCGCATCCCTGTTCATTCGCGAGGGGAAGGTGGTTTCCGTGTCAGCCGGCTCACCGCCCGCGTCGCGCGAAATTCCTGAACTGGATGCCACGGGACTGACGGTCACCCCCGGCATCGTCGATTGCCACAGCCATACGGCCATCCTGGGCGACGTGAACGAATCGATGCTGCCTTCCACCGCAATGGTCCGCATCAGCGACGTGGTTAATTCCGAAACCGGGAACCTTTACGAACAACTGGCCGGCGGCGTGACCCTGGTTAATTTGCTGCACGGTTCCGCCAACCCGATCGGCGGCCAGAATTGCGTGATCAAACTGCGCGATGGCGCGAGTCCCGAGGATTTGATTTTTTCCAATGCGCCGCCCGGGATCAAATTCGCGCTCGGCGAAAACGTGAAGCAATCCAACTGGGGCGACAAGTACGTGACGCGCTTCCCGCAGACCCGGATGGGCGTGCGCACATTTTACGAAAACCGGTTCACGGCCGCGCAGCAGTATTTGAAGCATTGGGAAGATTACCGGAAAAACGGCGGCGTGCCGCCCCGGCGGGACCTGGAACTTGAAGCCCTCGGCGAGGTCCTGCAGGGCAAACGCTGGATTCATTGCCACGCCTATCGGCAGGATGAAATGCTCATGCTCCTGCGGCTCGCCCAGGGCTTCGGCGTCCAACTGGGCACGTTTCAGCACGGGCTCGAAGGGTACAAAATCGCCGACGAACTGGCCGCGGGCAACGTCGGCGTCTCCTCGTTCTCGGACTGGTGGGCCTACAAGTTCGAGGTTTACGACGCGATTCCCTTCAACGGCAGCCTCCTGCGCGACCGCGGCGTGCTGGTTTCCTTCAACTCCGACTCGTCGGAACTCGCGCGCCGGCTTTATCTCGAAGCCGCCAAGGCGGTGAAATACGGCGGCACTCCGGAAATCGAAGCCCTCAAATTCGTCACCTTGAATTCCGCGAAACAATTGCGCATCGACGCCTACGTCGGCTCGCTTGAACCGGGCAAGGACGCCGACTTCGCCATCTGGTCAAAATCCCCGCTCGATTCCGGAACGGTTTGTCTGCAGACGTGGATTGACGGGAAAAAATATTTTGACCGCTCCCTCGATGAAGCCCGCACCGGCCGGCTCAGCAAGGAGCGCGACGACCTGATCGCCAAGGCGAAAAAAGCGGCGAAGCTGTCCGGCGGCAATGATGACAGTGTCAGCGATGCCAGCGCCGGCGCTGATGATTCTTTCTTCCGCGTTTCGCTGGAACACCAATTTGACGGCCGCGACCGCCATTGCCTGGACGACCGATGAGGATTTCAAATCTCAAATCGCAATTCTCAAATTCCTGCCGGCTTGGGCTGTTGCTGGCAGCGGCGCTTTCGCGTCCTGTCGCGGCTGAAACCGTTTTGCTCAAGAACGCCATCGTTCACACCGTTTCCGGCGGCATCCTGTCGCCGGGTGAAGTGTTGATGGTGGATGGAAAAATTGCGGCGGTTGGAAAGACGGTTGCCTCCGGCCGCGCCCGGGCGATTGATCTCAAGGGCCAGCATCTTTATCCCGGGCTGCTCGCCGTGGACACGGTCCTGGGGCTCACCGAGATCGATGCCGTGCGCGCCACGCAGGACGCCGCCGAGGTTGGCGAGTATGCGCCGGACGTCGAATCGTGGATCGCGGTGAACCCGGACTCGGAATTGATTCCGGTGGCGCGCGCCAATGGCATTGCCTATTTCGAGCCGGTGCCCGCGGGCGGCATCGTTTCCGGGCAATCCGCCCTGCTCGCCATGGACGGCTGGACTTATGAACAGATGACGGTCAAAAAGCCCGCGGCGCTCCACGTGTTCTGGCCGGACCTGGGGTTGGACACGAGGCCAAAAGAACGCGCGCCCGACCCGGCGAAATGGAAGTCGCTCGAAGACCAGGCAAAGGAACGCAGCGCGAAATTGCGCGGGCTGGCTGATTTTTTTGAAGAAGCCAAAGCGTATTCCACCGCCAAAACGGCCGCCGCCAAAGACGAGGCTCCCGCCCCGGAAAAAATTCCCGCCTGGGAAGCCATGCTGCCTTACGTGCGGGGCCAACTGCCGATCGTCATCCATGCCCAGGAAGTTCGACAGATCCGGTCCGCTGTCGCGTGGGCCGTAACCAATCATTACCGGGCGTTCCTCGCCGGGGGCCGCGATGCCTGGAAAGTCGCCGACCTCCTCGCCACCAACCACATTCCCGTCATCTACGAACAGACCCTGACGCTGCCGTCGCGCGACACGGAATCGTACGCCGTCCATTTCAGCGCGCCGGGAGTCTTGCAGCGGGCGGGCGTGACGGTTGTGTTCGGCGTCGCCGGCCCCGACGACTTTGGCGCCTCAAACACGCGGAACCTGCCCTACGCCGCCGCCCAAGCCATCGCGTTTGGCTTGCCCGAAGCGGAGGCGCTCAAAGGCCTGACCCTTTATCCGGCCCAGCTCCTGGGCGTCGCCGACCGCCTCGGCTCCATCGAGCCCGGCAAAGAAGCGACGCTGTTTGTCGCGGACGGCGACATTTTTGACATTCGCGCCAACGTGAAGCGAATGTGGATTGCGGGCAAGGAAATCAGCCTGGAAAGCCGCCATACGCGGCTGTACGAAAAATATAGAAATCGGCCCAAACAGGGCAAACCGTGACGCCGAACCCGTCCGGCCAAATCGATGGCGTTGGTAGTGGCTGAAAATGGAGATTCTGGAGCGCGGAGCATTGCTCCGCCAGGTTGCGAATCAAGTTCGCGCGGAGCATTGCTCCGCGCTCCGGTCAATTTTAGACACTACCACGGTGTCTTCGTGGATGGACGGTTTGATTGGCATGCAAGATACTCGATACTTGTCCCGCGCACCTTTTCGCAGGCGGCCCGGCTTGGCGGTTCCCAAAGGCACCGCCTTCCTCTTGCTGTCGGCACTTTCCTGCGGCTTTGGCGCCGAATTGCCGAGTCCGGCCGAATCACCATCCCCCCAACTGACCTACGTTGATCTGGTGAAACGACTCACCGATCTCGAGCGCCTCGCCACCTTGCCTGAACCCGGCGAAAAGACCGGGCAATGGTCCAGTTACAACCGCGCCAGCCGATACGACGAGAAGACCGGTAAATATATCCACTGGGACGCCAACGGCGACGGCAACGGAGTCATCCGCATGGAAAATGGCAAGTTCGTGCTGGCCGAAATGGAGGGACCCGGCTGCATCTGGCGCATCTGGTCGGCGGCGCCCAAGGAAGGTCAAGTGCGGATTTATTTGGATGGCGCGACGAATGCGGCGGTGGACCTCCCGTTCAAAGGTTATTTCGACGGCACGAATGCGCCGTTCACGCGCCCGGCGCTCGTTCATACCGTTGCGTCCGGCTGGAACAACTACACCCCGATCCCTTACCAGAAGTCGTGCAAGATCGTCGCCGACGAAGGCTGGGGCGCTTACTATCATTTTGGCTACACCACGTTTCCGAAAGGCACGCGGGTGCCGACATTCCATCGCGAACTGTCACCGGAGGAGAACGCGGCGCTCGATGAAGCCAATCGGGAGCTGACCCACTGCGGTCCCCGTTACCCGATCGATGAGTTCGCGGGCGAACGGCGCGAAGGCCTGCTCGCCGCCGATGGCGGCACGATGAGCTTCGCCACCAACGGCCCCGGCGCCATCACGATGATCCGCGTCAAACCCGAGCTTCCGGAGCCGCCCGCCGATCGGGACGCCCTGCGCGAAATCGTGCTGGAGATACGTTGGGATGGCGAGCGAACGGCGTCGGTCTGGGCTCCGTTGGGCGATTTCTTCGGCACGGCCCCCGGAACGAATGTGTATCGCTCGCTGCCGTGCGGCATGACCGAGGACGGCTGGTTTTACGCCAACTGGTTCATGCCCTTCACCAATCGGGCCGAGATCAAGCTGATCAATGACGGCAAACGCGAGCGGCGGGTGAAACTCGAAATCGTCCGGGAGCCACTCAGAGGCGATCCTTCCCGCTACGCCCGCTTTCATGCCAAGTGGCATCGCGACGAATTTCTGCACACCGAACCCGAGCGGCAGATCGACTGGCCATTGATCGAAACCACCGGCTGCGGCCGGTTCGTGGGCGTGATGTTGCACGTGTGGAACCCGCGCGGCGGCTGGTGGGGTGAAGGCGACGAGAAATTCTTTGTGGACGGCGAAAAATTCCCGTCCACGTTCGGCACCGGTTCGGAGGACTATTTCGGTTACGCCTGGAGCAGTCCGCTGTTGTTCCAGCATGCCTTCCACAACCAGACCCACAACGACGGTGACAACCGGGGTCATATCTCGGTGAACCGCTGGCATATTGCGGACCAGGTGCCGTTCCAGAATCATTTCGAGGCCGACATTGAAAAGTATTTTCCCAACGAACGCCCGACGCTGTATGCCGCGACGGTTTATTGGTACCTCGAACCCGGCGGTGCCGATCCCTATTCACCGCAGCCGCTGGAAGAGCGGACCGGTTATTTTGCGCCGGCCGCTGAAGCCAGGTAGGGTGCGTCACTCCGTGCGCGCCGTCGGGAATAGTCGGAACCCGGTGACTGCCAATCGCGGCGCGCACGGAGTGACGCGCCCTGCCGTTCGGGGCTTCGACAACTCGGGCAACACGCCCTTTTCGCCTTGGTTGCTTTGTTTCTTCGTTGTTCATTCATCCAGGGTTGGAGATTCGGTTTGCCAAAATCCCCTGCGTTTATTATGGTTTGCCTCATGTTCATTCCCCGGAATACAACGACAACGATTTACCCCGACAGGCAGCCGGACTGAAAACCGCCGGGAACCAGGCTGTCGGGGCAACGCCTCGAACTGCTTGAGTCGAGGCGTTTTTGTTAACTAACCTTTAACCGCAGATGAACGCAGATGAACGCAGATAAAGTTGCGGATTCGGAGGCGGGTTGCCGCGATGCGTATCCGTTAAAGGCGGAAACCCATGAAATCATTAGCTGTGCCTTTGAAGTGCTGAATGAACTGGGGCATGGTCTGAATGAGAAGCTCTACGAGAATTCACTGGTCGTGGAATTCAAGCACCGGAGCGTCCCATTCGACCAGCAACGGAGATTTGAGGTGCTGTACAAGGGCCAACACGTTGGCGAATTCATTCCCGACCTGATCACCTACGGCAAAGTTGCCGTAGACGCCAAGTGCATTGACCGGATTACCGACCACGAACGCGGACAGATGCTGAACTACCTCCGCATCACCAAACTCCCGGTCGGTCTTATTCTGAACTTCAAGCACGCCAAGCTGGAGTTTGAACGGATTGTTCTTTCAACTGCGGATAGACACAGTTGCTCAATTGAACCTCAATTTAACCGCAGATGAACGCAGATGAACGCAGATTATTTGCGGCGGCAGCGCCGCCACGATGGGAAAGCCTATTCATTGCTGAAAACATTCCCCACTTCATCAGCCAGTCTTGCTGTCTCTTATCTGCGTTCATCTGCGTTCATCTGCGGTTAAACTCCTTTTAGATTATGCAAAACGATCACCAGTCACCTGACGACCGGCAAAAGATGACCGAGCTGGAGCGCATCCGGCACTCTGCCGCCCATGTCATGGCCACCGCCATCCTCCGCCTCTGGCCCGATGCCCAGTTCGCCGCCGGGCCG
>CAZFOA010000123.1:0-7964 GCA_964520205.1 uncultured Verrucomicrobiota bacterium
AATCTATACTTTTTCATCGTTTTGAGACGTAGCTGGCGGGGTAGCCGAACGATCCAGGTCAGTGACCCGGCGCCACTGATCTTCGATTGTCAACTGAAGCGTCATCGCCGGGTTCGCTGCATCTGGTTTGTTGGGCTGGTAAAGAATCTCCGTCTGATTGCATAAACGGGAAAACCAATGCATAAACCCCAAATGGCACTGTTTGCTAACGAAAGCAGACCAAAGAGAAATCTACTGCTATCGTGATGCACGACTTCATAGATGAGAGACATTGGCGCACTCAATACCTCGAATGCGAACATGGCAAAACTCTGCCAAAATGTTGGCGGTGCAGCCGGCGCTAAACCAATGAACTGCCAAGCACTGATGGGTGGCAAGGCAATCATAAGCAGCAACCAACAAATCCAAAACAGGAGAAAGCTCGTGCCAGCTGCGATAATGAATGTCTTTGGAAATTGCTTCATGCGCCCGATCCCGCCCAACGAAAAAGCTAAGCGGCGCTGACACGCGGTTTGTGCGTGGCAGCGTCCGCTTGAGCGAATTGTTGGAACCTCAATTGCTTAATCCATGGGATGACAGAAATTCCGTGTGACATCTGGGGCATGTTCTTTGGGAAAGCCCTCGATTCACTTGGATGTCGAGTCGTTCCTTATCATCCTTTGATAAACAGAAATCACAAGGTTGAATTTCCTCAGCCGGGACAACGATAATAGGCTCATCCTTGAATGCTCGACGTGCCCCGGTCAAACGATTCTTGGTAATTACAAAATGTCTCCTACAGCGGAGGCATTGTGACACCACATTATTGGTCTGACAATGAGGACAGAGAAGCAACTGGGTCATTTTAGTTTCGGGTTCCAACGCAAAGGTCAGCGACGGGGGCCAGCCGCCGATGACGTTGAATTTGTCTCTGAGCCGAACGGCTGGCTCCCGTTCGCTGCACCGTCTGGTTGGGGGTTTTCGCCTTTGATTCTCATCTCTATCGCTGCGAGTAATTTCTCGTTCTCCTCGGAAGGAAACAACCGACATGCAGCCGCGCAATGGTACTTCGCTTCCTGAATCCTGCCAGCAGCTAAATACGCACCTGCTAGCCGGCGATGAGCCTCTGGAGAGTCCGGCGTCTTGAATATCAGCTTCTGACCAATTTGGATTGCTTTGTCGAAATCTCCTCGATGGACATTCTGGTCCACATCGTACCAATCCACCTTTTGCTCAGGCGTGGCCTGATCAAGAGACGTTTCTACGCGACGCTCCATCACAACACCAAGAACGATCAAGACTGGAACAACAACTGCGACAATAATCAGCGACCACTTCGTTACCTTGCGCTGCATGTCGGCCCACGCTGTTATCTTTCTCAACTCAGCGAGAATGTGCTCGTTATCATTCATATTCACTTCCCCCAACGTCCTGGCTCACCGATGCCGCGCCAGTGATGCCCCGATTGAAACAGCGACGTCATCGCGGCATTCGGTGCAGCCAGTTTTTTAGACCAAATTCGAAAAGATATCATACCAACCTTCTCCATTACACCTCCGACATCGTGAACCTCCAGACTCGCCCGTGCCCCGACACACGAAACACTCCTGATCAAGGCCGATAATCTTCCAACTCCCGCCGGATACCACCAACCGGTAGCGTCTGCGAATGTCCCCGGTCCGCAAATGGTCTCGCGCGATGGCGCTCGCAATGGCGTCGGACTGCTTCACATCCTCAATGACTGTCCTCACTCTGTCCGGCGGCATGAAATGCTCCGCGTGCTGGGACAACGGCTCTCCGAAAAACCTATTGTGAACCGCACTCAAGTGCGGACGCGCTTCAGCCCATGCCGCAGCCTTCTCCTGCAAAAAGGACTCAAGAAATTCTCGTGGCGTGGTCATTTGGTCTAACTGTGATTATGCTATCGCCGGTTAGTATATTGAATTTCGGTTTCAACCAAACCCTGACTTTGTAAATGCCTCATAATCAATCTTTCTCCCTTCAATATACAATCGCCGGTTAGTATATTGAAATCCGCGATGGGACGGGTAACAGGACCTTCCGATGGTCCTCGAAAAACTGGCCTGACTGGCCTGACCCGGTCCTTGCACATTGCACCTAACCTAATATCCGGGCGGCCTCAGTCAAGGGCTATGAATACGGGTTTAAGAACATCTTCCCGCTTTTCAATCCGACGCACTTAGCGTAAGGTTTCCAACGATTCTCCTCTCAGAATGCCCAGTGTTTACATCAAAACGTACGGGTGCCAGATGAATGAGCGCGACAGCGAAGCCGTCGCCGCGCAACTCGTCGCCAAAGGCTACTCGCTGGCCCGGTCCGAGGCGGCGGCGGATGTGATCCTGCTCAACACCTGCAGCGTGCGCGATCTGGCCGAGCAAAAGGCGCTCAGGAAAATGGAAAATGTCGCGGCGGAAACCCGCCGCAAGCGGCCCGGCGTGGTGCTCGGATTCCTGGGTTGCATGGCCCAGAGCCGGGGCCGGGAACTCATCGACCGGCTGCCGGACGTGGACCTGGTGGTCGGCACGCAAAAATTCCATCGCGTGGCGGAGCATCTGGACGACCTTCTGGCGGGCCGCCGCGATCAGGTGGTGGACGTGGCGGCGGAGGAGGGGAGCGAGGCGACCATTCGCGGGCACTTGCTCGACGGCAACGCCAGGAAGTCCGTGACCGCGTTCGTGAGCATCATGCAAGGCTGCAATCAATACTGCACCTTCTGCATCGTTCCTTACACGCGCGGCGAGGAACGCAGCCGCAGTATTCCGGATATCATCGCCGAAGGCGCCGAGCTGGCCGCCCGCGGCGTGAAGGAAATCACCCTGCTCGGCCAGATTGTCACCAGTTATGGCAAACGCGAACTTCCGGTTCAGAACGGCAAATCGGCTTTCGTGCAACTGCTCGAGGCGGTCCATGGCATTGAAGGCCTGGAACGCATCCGGTTCACTTCGCCGCATCCCAAAGGTTATGGTGATGATCTGGTGGACGCGTACGCGCGGCTGCCGAAGCTGTGCGAAAGCGCGCATCTTCCCGTCCAAAGCGGCAGCGACCGCGTGCTTAAACTCATGCATCGCGGCTATACCCGCCGGCGGTATCTGGAAATCATCGAAAAACTGCGGCGCGCCCGGCCCGGCATCGGCATCAGCACCGACCTCATCGTCGGCTTTCCCGGCGAGACGGAGGCGGACTTTGAGGAAACGCTGTCGCTGGTTCGTGAAGTGGAATTCGACCAGGCGTATCTCTTCAAGTACTCGCCGCGGCGCGACACGCCCGCCGCCGGAATGGCCGGCCAGCTTCCGCAACCGGTCAAAGAAGAACGCAACCAGCGCCTGTTGGAGTTGATCAATGAAGTCGCCCAGCGACGGTATCAGAATCTCGTGGGCCGGCGAACGCAGATTCTGGTCGAAGGTCCGAGCAAAAAAAATCCCGCCCGCATGAGCGGCCGCACGCGTTGCAACAAAATCGTCGTCTTCGAAGGCTCCGAACGGCATCGCGGCCGGCTCGTGGAGGTGGAGATCACCCGCGCCGGTTCGTTCACGCTTTACGGCGACCCGGAAATATTGAATCCGGAGCCAATTACGGATTCTCGACCATGACCGGCAGCGTAAAGAAGAAGAGGGCGCCCTTGCCGGGTTCGCTTTTCGCCCAGACTCTCCCGCCGTGGCCTTGCACGATGTGTTTGACGATGGAGAGGCCGAGTCCGGTGCCGCCCTGTTCGCGGGAGCGCGCTTTGTCCACACGGTAGAACCGCTCGAACACGCGTTCGAGGGCCTCCGGCGGAATCCCCGGTCCATCGTCCTGCACGCGCACCTCGAACATGCCGTCGTCGGCAGGCCGTCCGCTGACCACGACCGTTCCTGCCTGGCGGCCGTATTTGATGGCGTTATCCACCAGGTTGCCGAAGACCTGGTGCAGCCGGTCCGCGTCGGCGTGCACCAACACATTCGGCAGATCGTTGATCAGGGTCGCTTCTTTCGTCCGGGCCCGCGCGCTCAAGTCGCCCAGGACTTTGTCCACCAACGTGCGCAGGTCGACCGATTGCAGGTTCATCTGGATGCGGCCGGATTCCAGTTCGGAAATGGTCAACAGATCCTCGATCAGAAACTGGAGCCGGGCGGAGTTGCGCTGGATGGTCTGCAGAAACCTGGTCTCGACTTCGGGATTGTCCTTGGCGCCGTCGAGCAGGGTTTCGACGTAGCCCTTGATGAGGGAGAGGGGGGTGCGGAGTTCGTGGCTGACGTTGGCGACGAATTCCTGGCGGGTCCGTTCAAATTGTTTGAGTTGGGTCAGGTCGTGGAAAACGAGGACCGTCCCGCGCCATTCATCGTGGCCATCGGAGATGGCGGCGGCATTGACCTGCAGCCAGCGTTCCGACAAGCCGGCGAGCCGCAGTTCATGTTCGAGGACCTGCTTTTCGGCGGTAACGCTGGCGACCAATTCCGCCAGTTCGGCCAGGCGCAACGCTTCCATGATGGTTTTGCCCCGGACATCCGTGGTGATGTCGAACAGTTCGGCGAACGCCCGGTTGGCGAGTTGAATCCGGCCGGTGGCGTCCAGCAACAGCAATCCCTCGATCATGCTGTTGAAAAGGGTTTCCTGCCGTGTTTGGACCTGGATCGCCGCGCGCTGTTGTTCCGCTTTCAGGCGCTCAATTTCCAGGCGGTGCGCCTCCTGCGCGCGGAGGAATTTCCGCCGCCAGCCGGCGTGCCCGGCCGCCGCCAGCGCGAGCAACGCCAGGATTGTCAGAGTGGACCACACAACGGAACGAGGCTCGCGCCGGAACTGTCCAATTGCAACCGCGGAATGGCCAACCCCAGGAAAGAATGAGGATCGGGGGCGCGGTGCCGTGTCATTTCAGGTGTTTCGCGGTTCGCCTTCCGGGTCGGGACGCCATCAGGCCTCGACGAAACGGTAGCCGACGCCGCGCACGGTATCGAGATACTTTGCGGCGGGCCCGAGTTTCTCACGCAAGCGGCGCATGTGTGTGTCCACCGTGCGCGTGTCCACCAGATTGTTATACTCCCACACATCGCGCAGCAATTGTTCGCGGGACTGGACGCGTCCGCGCCGCTGGGCGAGGATGGTCAACAGTTTGAATTCAGTGGCGGTGAGGTCGACGGATTTGCCGCGCCAACTGACCATGTGCCGGGGGACGTCGAGCAGGAGGTCGCCAAAGTTGAGGATGTCCTGTTCCGCTGCGGGCGCATGGTCGCGTTGGAGCAGCTTTTTCACCCGCAGCACCAGCTCGCGCGGGCTGAACGGTTTGGTCACGTAATCGTCGGCGCCGAGTTCCAGGCCGAGAACGCGGTCAATTTCCGCCGCCTTGGCCGTGAGCATGACGATTGGGATGCCGGCGGTGGCCGGGTCGCGCCGCAGCATTTTGCAAACTTCAAGGCCGTCCACTTCCGGCAGCATCAGATCGAGCACGATCAAGTCGGGCTGGGTGGCGCGCGCTTTGTTCAACGCTTCGGCCCCATCGGCGGCGGTGACCACGGAATAGCCCGCCTGCTTGAGATTGAACTCAACCAGTTCGACTGCTTCCGGTTCATCATCAACTACCAAAACTTTGGATCTCACACCGGACTTCGATACCATGCCGATAGTTATGCGACAATCCCGGCGTTGTGACAAGCGCGTTACGATTCCGGGGCGGTCGTGTGACTTTGTTCCTGCAGTTGCGGGAGAGGGCGGCCGTGAATGTTTCCCAAGAGCCTGTTTGAAAACCCGCCCGGTGAGGGCACCGGGCCTACAAGAGTGGCCGAATCGCGCGATTTCCTGTAGGCCGCGTGCCCTCACGCGGCATTTCTGATGAGTTTTCACACAAGCCCTAAGAGCTTATCCACAAGCGATACAAGCTGTCGGATGCTGCAGGGTTTGCTCAGGTAATGGTTCGCTCCGCTATCCAGCCCGGCCAGCCGCCCCAACTCTCCCGGCAGCGCGGTGAGCATGATGATGGGGATGGAAGCCGTGGTCGCATTCCGGCGTAAAATTTCGCAGACGGAAAATCCGTTCAATTCCGGCAGCATCAAGTCCAGCAGGATTAAGTCGGGTAAAGTCGCGGAGGCCTTTTCAATCGCTTCGACGCCGTCGGGAGCGGTGCTGGTGACAAAGCCGGCCTGCTTCAGATTGAAGCACAGCAGTTCAACTAATTCGTCGTCGTCGTCCACAATCAGGACCCGCTTTTGCATGAAGGGCTGTTTAGCACAGAACCGTCTGCGCTCAACGCCAGGCGGGTAACGATCGGGTGACATTTTCCAAGCCCAACAAGATCGGGGACTGCGTCTCCCGAGTATTCTGAGAGACCTTTCCAAGGAGATTTGACAGCAAAAAACGAGGTAAGAAGCAGCAAAAAACAAACACTTGACCAAAATTATCCAAACTTCTATTGTCCGATCAAATTGAGGCGTATGCAGTTCCAGGAATAGTTTGGCGGGCATAGAACTGGCGGTCAGTTTGCAGCTGGTGTCTGGCGCTGGTTCGCCTCAGAAGCTCAGGAGAGTATATGGCCAGTGGCAAAATAAAATGGTTCGATAATAAGAGAGGGTTTGGCTTTATTGCTCAGGACTCCGGCCAGGATGTTTTCGTCCATCATACCTCGATTTTGGGGCAGGGTTTCAAAACCCTGAATGAGGGCGACGAGGTCATCTTTGACGTTGTCCCTGGTGAGAAAGGACTGAAAGCGCAAAACGTCCAGCGCGGGCACGCCACCTGATCGCCCGCCGATGCGCCGCCCGGTTTGGCCGCGCAGCCTTTTTGATTCGCTCTTGACGTGGAGCGGAGGGTAGATTGTTGACATGCCCGAAGCGCCATCGCCACGCACGCAAACTCAGAGTTTGTACGTTCACGTACCTTTCTGCGCCAGGAAATGCGAGTATTGCGCCTTTTATTCGGAAGCTTCCAGCGGTGAATTGATTGACCGCTACGTCGCGGCGTTAATCCGGGAAATGAGATTTGTGGCTGGGGATTTCCGGCCCCGGACAATCTTTTTCGGCGGCGGCACACCGTCCCTCCTCAATCTCCGCCAATGGGAGCGAATCTTCGAGGCCATGGAATCCCTCGGTCTGTCCGGCGCCGCGGAGTGGACCGTCGAATGCAACCCGGCCACGGTTTCCCTCGACAAGGCCAGATACCTGCGGCAGCGCGGGGTGAACCGGATTTCGATGGGCGTGCAATCCTTTGACGAGGCGCTGCTGGACCGGCTCGGCCGCGTTCACACCCGGGAAATGGCGTTGCGTTCGTTCGATATTTTGCGCCGGGCGGGGTTCGAGAACATCAATCTCGACCTGATGTTTGCAATTCCGGGCCAGACGATGGAAGTCTGGGGAGCGACGCTGGCCGAGGCGCTCGCGCTGGGCAGCGAGCATTTGTCCAGTTACGAAGTGATTTACGAGGAAGACACCCCGCTATTCACCCGGCTCAAGGCCCGGGAATTCGACGTGGATGAAGACCTGGCCTGCGCCATGTATGAGGAACTGGTGGAACGTGCGGTGGGCGCGGGTTTTCAGCAATACGAAATCGCCAATTTCGCCCGTGAAACCTCCCTTAACTCCCAACTCTCAACGCTCAACCTTCCCGGCCGCGCCTGCCATCACAATGTCAACTACTGGCGCGGCGGTTCGTTTCACGGGCTGGGACCCAGCGCCACGAGCTACGTGGGCGGAGTGCGAACCAAGAACCTGTCGAATACCCAACGCTATTGCGAGCAGCTCGAAACCGGACGGCGCGCGATCGAATCCAGCGAGGAACTGCCGCCGCTGGGGCGCGCGGGTGAAACCGCGGCGTTCGGGCTGCGCCTGGTCGGCGGCTGGAAGTTTGACGAGTTTCAGCGCGCGACGGGCCATGAATTGCGCCGCGAATGGCTGGGCGAGATGCGTCAACTGGCGGACCGCGGCTGGGGGCGAATCGAGCCGGATGGGTTCCATCTGACCCGCGCGGGACTGCGATTCGCGGACGCGGCGGGTGAACTCTTC
>CAZFOA010000123.1:8064-11291 GCA_964520205.1 uncultured Verrucomicrobiota bacterium
TAAGGCGTCTACTTGACCGGAATATCGGGATTGGCCGCAGGCGCCGAATGTGCGGGTGGAACGGCGCGAGCACCGGCGAGCAGCCACAGCGCCAGCGCGCCTGCCGTAATCGAAATGGCGCCGCAGATGACGTAAGGCAAAGGTGCGATTCGGGCATAGAGGACATTGGCGAAAAGGGGCCCGACAATCCGGGCCAGGCTGCCCGCGCTCTGGGCCACTCCGAGGGTGGCACCCTGTTCCTCCGCGGAGGTGAGTATGGACAGGAGTCCGAAAACGGGCGGGCGCGTCAGGCTGGAACCGACCGCCAGCAGCGCCAAAACCAGGAGCATGGTCGTCCAGGGCCAGTCTTTCCCGAGAAGAACCGCCGACCACAGGAGCTGTCCGTTTCCTTTGACAAAAGGCAGCAAGGCCAGACTCACGCCGGTGATGACCAGGCTCGCTCCGATCAAACCGGGCTCGCCGAATCTTTTGACCAGGCGCCCGATGGCTCCGCCCTGGATGACGGCGCCGATTGTTCCGCAAAAAACAAAAAGCCAGATCACGGTCATCGCAGGCCGGGTTTCGTCCCTGGCGATGCCGAGATTAAAATTGTCGTTGACGAGCAGCGGCAGCGTGCTTTCAAAGCAACTGAAGGCGAATGTGGCGAGAAAAAAGATGACGATCAACAGGCCGATTTTCGGCTCGGCCAGGGTGTGCGTCCATTGCTCCCATCGCGGCCGCCCGCGCACGTTTTCCGAGGCGGGCTTCCAGCTTTCTGCCAGGATCAGGTACGCGAGGATGAAATTGGCCGCGCACAGAACCGCCGCAGCCCATCCCGGACCGGTGGGCCCGAACCATTTCAGGCCGAAACCTCCGATGGCCGGGCCGAAAATGAACCCCAAGCCGAAGGCCATGCCGATCAGCCCCATTTTGCGCGAGCGATCCTCGGGCGGCGTAATATCGGCGATATACGCCTGGGCGACGGTGATATTGCCGCCGCAAATTCCCGCGAAGGCCCGTGAGAGCAGCAGGGTCCAGAGCGCCGCCGCATGGTTGTCAAGACCGGCCCCGAACGCGAACAACACGTAGGACATCGACGCGCCGGCGGTGCTCAAGAGCAGGATGGGACGCCGCCCATGGCGGTCGGAAAGCCTTCCCCAGATCGGCGAGAACACAAATTGCATCGCGGAAAACGAGGCAATAATGGCGCCGATCATAAGGCCGCTCGCTCCATAGTGCTTGCTGTAAACCGGGACCAGCGGCACCACGATCCCAAAGCCGATGAGATCGATGAACACGGTCAGGAAGATGACCAGGACGGAAGGCTGCCTTTTCATGGACTAAAAAGCCAAAGCGACTTCGCGCGCGAAGGATGAACGGTGATTGACATAGGCAGAGTCTATTTGCCAATGACGGCGAGTCAAGTGAGGCTGGCAAGCGTGGAAGTGTATCCGTTTGCGACTCAAGGAGCGCGAAGCATTGCGTTGCTGCGCCGGTCTGCGTCCGGACCTGCCGCTTCAGGCGGCCGGCCGGGGTCAAAATTGCCGGTTTTTGGCCAAAACCGGTCCGGTTCCGGACTTGCTACATTCGCCTTTCAATAAGATTGCGCAGGCCCGGTCAATTGTATCAATATGGGACCGTGTTCGAAAGGCAGCATCTGGGCGGGGCTGAGCCAGGCACATTCTAAAGATTAATTGCAAAACATGTCCGAGCCAAAACAACAAAAATTCAAGGATGGGAAAGCGCAGATTCTGCTCGTTGACGACCATGCCGTCGTCCGGTTTGGGATCGCGCAGCTCATTAACCGGCAGAGTGACATGGTGGTTTGCGGGGAGGAAGAGGACGCATCCCGCGCGCTGAGTGTCATTGCGACGCTCAAACCCGATCTGGTTATTGCCGACATTTCGCTCAAAGACAGCAGCGGACTGGAATTGATGCGCAACGTCAAGGCGCAGTATCCCGGATTACCCGTACTGGTGGTCAGTGTTCACGACGAATCCATCTACGCGGAAATCGCGTTCCGGGCCGGGGCGACGGGGTACTTGATGAAGCAGGAGGCGCTGGAAAAAATCCAGACAGCCATTCGTCGGGTCCTTAGCGGAGCGATTTACGTCAGCGACGCGCTTGCGGCGAAGATGCTGCAACTGCAAGTCCGCGGGCAAGCCCCCACCAATGAGTCGCCCGTCAAGTCGTTGAGCGACCGTGAGCTGGAAGTATTCAAAATGATCGGCCAATGGAAGAAGACCAAGGAAATTGCCGAAGAATTGCACCTCAGCGTCAAGACCATTGAATATTACCGCGAGCAGATCAAACGCAAATTGAATTTGAAAAATGCCGCGGAGCTGACCCATTACGCCACCGCCTGGGTCCAGCGGGAAATACCGACCTGATCGACGCTCACCGTCGCCTCTTCCACTACGGACAATTTCGGGTTGGGTATCGTAAAATCCCGGGTAACTCCCGGGGGCTGGGTTCCGAATTGTCACCGGGCGCATGAACATGCGGTCCCCTGATTGTTCCTCTTCTGGATTCGCCTACCTTGTGTATCGCCCAATGAAGCTTGAATTGAATTTGAACCGGCGGATGCGTGTCCTCTTCTTTGCCGCCATCTTTCTGCTGATGGGACAGAACGCCTTCGCATGGCCGGATCTGACCGTGAAAAAGACCGGGCCGGCGACGGCTGCGGTCGGCGACGTGATCACTTACACTCTGGTCTATACGAACCAGGGGGCGATTACCGCCTCCGCAGTTACACTGGTCGATACGTTTCCGCCTCAAGTGTCTCCCATCACGAACAGCTTGGGCGGCGGTGTGCTCAGCGGCAACACCATCACCTGGAGCTTGGGATCGCTCGCCATCAAGAAAGGCGGTAGGATTGCCTTCCCAGCGCAGATCAATGCCGGCGCCGTCCCCGGCCGGTCGATCACCAATCTGGCCCGGATTCAAACAACCACCGCGGAATCCAACACCAATAACAACTCATCGCAGTGGATTACCTGCGTCCTTGCCCCTTCCTGCACGCCCGTCACCACGGCTTGCCTGACGAATCAAACCGTGTGTGCCGGCGGCAGCGCGGTATTCAGCGAGGCCGTCATCGGCGGAACGGCGCCCTACAGCTTCCAATGGTACAAGGGCGTCAGCCTCCTGAACGGGCAAACCAATGCTTCTCTGGTGCTGAACAACGTCAGCGTGAACGACGCAGGAATTTACCTTGCGGTGGTGCGCAACGCCTGTGGAAGCGCCACCAA
>CAZFOA010000124.1:0-11185 GCA_964520205.1 uncultured Verrucomicrobiota bacterium
CAACTCGCCGCTCCCGAGGAATTCGCGCTGGCCAGGCATCTTCTGAACTTCGGGTTGACGCTGGAAGCGGTGGCGGAAGAATACCGTCCGAATTTCCTGTGCAATTATCTTTTCGAACTCGCCGGGCACTTCACGCGGTTCTATGAAAACTGTCCGGTGCTTAAGGGCGAAGGCGCGGTGCGAGACAGCCGCCTCGCGCTTTGCGATCTCACCGCGAAAGTCCTAAAACATGGCTTAAACCTTCTCGGTATCGAAGTGCTGGAACAAATGTGATGGATTCCCCATCGCCGGACGGGCACTCGAACACGCCTCAACTCAACCGCATCGGCATCACCACGTAAAGGAACGGCCCGTTGATCTTAAAAACTCCCGGGCTGAGTTCGTCGATCAACTCGATGAAAATCTCGTCGTTGGTCAGGGCGTTTAGCGGATCAATGAGGTATTTCGGATTGAAGGCGATGGCCATTTCCTTGCCCTTGTAGTTGATCGCCAGGCTTTCGCGAGCTTCGCCGACCTCCGGTGAGTTTGCCGTGATGGCCAGGTTGTTTTTCCCGAACGTCAACTTCACCGAGTTGGATTTTTCGCTGGTCATGATTTCCGCACGGCGGAGTGCGTGCAGAAATTCCTCGCGGATCAGGGGCACCCGCTCCTTCACTTCCCCCGGAATCACCTGGCGGTAGTTGGGGTAATTTCCCTCGATCAGCTTGGTAATGATCAAAATGGAAGAGCCTTTTTCGTCCTTCAGCGTGAAGGAAGCCTGGTTTTCGGCGTAGCGAATTTCCACCTCTCCCTTGTCCTGGAGGAGGCGATTCAATTCAATCACCGCCTTGGCCGGCACGATGAATTCGCCCTGGCTTTTCTCGGAAACCTCCACTTCTTCATCCACCATGGCCAGCCTTCTCCCGTCCGTCGCCACCATGGTCATTTTGTGATCCTTCAGGCAGATCAAAATTCCATTTAGAACGTAGCGCGACTCATCCGTGGAGATGGAGAAGGACGTTTTCTTTAACATTCCCTTCATGGTTTCCTGCTTCAAAACCACTTTTTTATCCTCTTTGAACTTCGGCAATGGAGGAAATTCCTCCGCGCTCAATCCGTTAATTTTGTAAAAGGAAGAACCGGACCGGACGCTGCAATTATTCTTTTCGTCCACTTCGAAGTCGATTTCAGAACTGGCCAATTCCCTCACAATTCCGAAGAGTTTTTTTACCGGCACCGTGGTGGCTCCCGCTTTTTTCACCTTGGCCTCGACGCTGCAGGAAACCGTCACATCCAGGTCTGTGGCGGTCAATTCCAGCTTTTCTCCGTCTGCTTTGATGAGAACGTTTGAAAGAATGGGAAGCGTCGTTCGCGTGCTGACCACGTTTTGGACAGCTTGCAGGCCGTTGATGATTTGATCCTTTGAGATGGTCAGGTTCATGCGTCCCTTAATAGAATATATTTAACTTAAAAATTCTCTTATTAATAGGGGTTGTGAATAAGGCAAACAACCGCGGCTGTCAAGGTCTGGACAAAGACTTAAGCAGAGGAACGAAGCGGGGAAAAAAACGGGAGAAAGCGAAAAAACTTTCAAAAGACGAATTATTCACAAAGCGCACAATTCATTCACCGGGAAACAGCCGGGTTATCCAAACCTTGGGCACAATGAATTATCCCCGGCAGGAGCCGTTCAACCTGCTCAACGTCCAGGAGGGAAGAATCCCTGCCCAGAGAAAAGCGGACCAACGAATTGGCCAGAGTGCCGCCAAGACCGAGAGCTGAAACCACATGAGAAGGTTCCAGAGAACCGGCGGAACAAGCGGAGCCGCTCGAGGCGCAAATGCCCTGCAAATCCAGGCCCGCCAGCAAAGCAATGCTATCCGTGTTCTCAACCACAAATGAAACGGTGTTTGCCAACCGGTGAGTTCGTGAACCGACAAACTGAACTCCTTTAATAGTCTCAACTGCGCTGATTAATCGACCCGTCAACGGTTCAAGAAGTCTGCGGGCAAACACCGGTTCGCGAACAAAGCGTTCCAAAGCCGCAACCAGCCCAATGATTGCAGCCAGATTCTCAGTTCCAGCCCGCCGCTCATTCTCATGCCCGCCACCAAAGAGAAGCGGATCCGGAAGCAACGGCGATCTCACAAACAGCGCGCCGGCGCCCTTGGGTCCGTGGAACTTATGGCTGCAGATCGAGACCAGATCGGCGTTGAACTGGTGGATGTCGGAAAACGGCTCTTTTCCGAACCATTGGACGGCATCCGTGTGAAACAAAACGCCATGCTTCCGGCAAATGGCGGCCAGCGCGGCCACCGGTTGAATGGTTCCAATTTCATTGTTGGCCGCCATGATGGAAACCAGAATCGTGTCCGAGCGAATCGCCTGTTCGAGAGACTCCACGGAAACCAGCCCCTCACCATCCACGGGAAGCACCGTCAGCTCGAAGCCCTCTTTGCGCGCGAGGTAATCGCAGGAATGCAGGACGGCATGATGCTCGATGGCTGAAGTGATCAGGTGCCGTCCTTTGCGCTTGAGCAGCCGCGCCGTGCCGAAGATGGCCAGGTTGACACTTTCGGTGCCGCCGCTGGTGAAGACAACCTCGCTCGGTTTGGAGCCCAGAACTGCGGCCGCACGATCGCGCGCGTCGTCCAGGATCGCGCGGGCTTTGCGTCCGATATGATGCACGCTTGAGGGATTTCCCCAAATCTCGCCCAGAAACGGAAGCATCGCCTCGCGCACCTGCGGATCCAGCGGGGTGGTGGCGTTGTAATCGAAGTAAATGCTTCGCATGTCCCGGCAGGCTACATCCGGGAATGCCCGGGTGCCAGCCTTTGCCACCACCCGGTCCCGCTCCCGGCCAATGGCAGAGGGAGGCCGTCGACCGGGCGAAGCAGGAAATCACAAATAAAAAGTGATTTGCCGCGGCCCCGATTTCGCCTAATTTCCCGCCATGTTCAAGCCAGCCGATTTATTTGACCTCAACCGGACCGAGCACGCGGCGATTTTTGACGGCTGCGAATTCGCCTGGGAAGCGTTGAAGAAAATGGCCGGTTACATCGCCGCCAACCTGCGCCCCGGCCTGCACAATCCCTGCGGTGGAGCGGCGTTTGTGGGCGAAAAAGTTTTCATCGGCGAAGGCACTGTAGTCGAGCACGGCGTGATGATCAAAGGCCCGGCCATCATCGGGAAGAACTGCCAAATCCGGCACAACGCCTACATCCGGGAAAACGTGATTATCGGCGACGGCTGCGTGGTCGGCAACTCGACCGAAATCAAGAACTCGCTCCTGTTCAACGAGGCCGTTGCGCCGCACTTCAATTACATCGGCGACTCGATTCTCGGCCACCACGCGCACCTGGGCGCCGGCGTGATCCTGTCCAACTTCAAATCGCTGCCCGGCAACATCACGGTGGACCGGGATGGCAAGCCGTTCGACACCGGGCTGCGCAAATTCGGGGCGTTGCTGGGGGATGGCGCCGAGGTGGGCTGCAATGCGGTCTTGAATCCCGGCAGCATCATCGGCCGCGGCGCGGTGATTTATCCCGGCGTCAACTGGCGCGGCATCCTGCCCGCGAACAGGATCGTGAAGAATCAGGCGAAGCAGGAAGTCGTCGTGCGGAGGGTGAGAGAAACTTAGAGCCGCGCGCCCCGCCGGTCCGTCAATGAACGAAGCCATGACAAAAATTTGGCAACGCCGGGACGGTCTGTTCCGTCCGAGTTGATTCCGGGGGAGAATGATTTCCATGATCGAACCGCAGCCCGCCGGCGGCTCCAGCGACCTGGTGGCGCAAGTGGAGGAGATTTTTTCTTCGGGCGGGCTGCTGTCGCGCGCGAAGAATTTCGAGTATCGGCCGCAGCAGCAGCAGATGGCCGTGGCGGTCGCCCGCGCGCTGGAGAATCGCGAGCACCTGGCCGTTGAAGCCGGCACCGGTGTCGGCAAAAGCATCGCCTACCTGATTCCGGCGATTCTGTTCGCGGTGGCGAACGGCAAGAAAGCCGTTATTTCCACGCACACGATCAATTTGCAGGAGCAGCTCACGGAGAAAGACCTGCCGATGCTGGCGCAAATCCTGCCGGTGAAATTCAGCTTCACGATGCTCAAGGGCCGCGCGAATTACCTTTGCACGCGCCGGCTCCACAAAGCGATGCAGCAGTCGGCCAATCTGTTCACCTCATCCGAAACCCAGGAACTGCAGCGGATTTACGAATGGTCGAAAACAACCGGCGACGGCAGTCTGTCGGATTTCGACATCGAGCCGGACCTGAAAGTTTGGACGCAGGTTTGCTCCGAGCGCGGCCTTTGTTCGCCGAAAATCTGCGGTTACCCGTCTGATTTTGGCAGACAGCACGAAGTCTGTTTCTTTCAACGGGCGCGGAACCGCATTCTTTCCGCGAATGTGCTGGTGTTGAATCACACGCTGTTTTTCACCCTGCTCGGCGGCCTGGAGGAGGAACTGGACGGCGGCATTTTGTTCAAAAACGATTTTGTCATTTTCGACGAGGCGCACCAGATGGAGAGCGTGGCGTCGAAACACATCGGCCTGAGCGTTTCCAGCGGCCAGATGCGGTACGCGCTCCAGCGGCTTTGGAATCCGCGCACGGAAAAGGGCCTGCTGGCCACCTTGCGCCAGGGCGGCGCGGTGAAGCTGGTCGCCGAGTTGCTGAAAGAAGCCGACGAATTCTTCGCGAATGTGGAAACCGCGTGCGAAGAACTGAATCAACAGCGGCGCAGTGACAACGAGAGTTCCGGCTCGCGGGGACGCTCGACCCACCGGAACGCGCAGCGGAACTGGACCGAACTCCGCATCCGCCGGCCGGAACTGGTGCAGGACAACGTCACGCTGCCGATTCAACGCCTGCGCGAGGCGGTGGGCGAGATGATCAAGTCAAGCGAAGACAAGGACCTTGGCCAGGAGCTGATGGAATGCAACCGCCGCCTGACCGAGCTGCGGGACGAAGTGAAGGCGTTTTTGGAACAGGGCGCGAGCGGCCACGTTTACTGGGTGGAACGCGCCGGCAAGGCGCAGAAAAGCCTGGCCTTGAATGCGGCGCCGATCGACGTGGCGGAATATCTGCGACGCCGGCTTTTTCAAAGCGACACCTCCATCATCATGACCAGCGCCACACTGTCAACCTCCTCGGGACAGGCTTCCGGAATTTCTCCATCGAAAGAGAAAACGCAAAAGCCGGAGACCGCCAGGAAGCCGGCGGCGCGAGGAAGCGGGCTCGACTATTTCGTGCGCCGCGTCGGCGCGGAGTCGGCGGTTCAGTTGCAAGTCGGCACGCCGTTCGATTACGAGCGGCAGATGAAATTGTTCGTGGCGCGCCAGATGCCGGACCCGCGGGAAACCGGCTACCGGGACGCGCTGATTCACTGGATCGAACATTTCGTAAAGATGACGCACGGCAAGGCGTTCGTGCTGTTCACGAATTTCAAGCTGATGCAGGAGGTCGGCGAGGCGATGCAGCCGTTCTTCGACCGGCTCGGCGTCGCCTGTTTCGTGCAAGGCACCGGCACGCCGCGTTCGTTGATGCTGGAAAAATTCAAGGACGATGTGCACTCGGTGCTGTTCGGCACCGACAGCTTCTGGCAGGGCGTGGACGTGCCGGGCGAAGCCCTGAGCAATGTCATTATCACGCGGCTGCCGTTTGCGGTGCCGGACCATCCGCTCATCGAGGCGCGCATTGAAGCCATCGAGGCGCGCGGTGGAAATTCCTTCGGCGAATTTTCCCTGCCCGAGGCGATTTTGAAATTCCGCCAGGGCGTGGGCCGGCTCATTCGCACCAAAACCGACACCGGCATCATTGTCGTGCTGGACAACCGGATTCTCGCCAAGCAATACGGGCAGGCGTTTCTCCAGGCGCTGCCGAAGTGTCCGGTGAATGCCGTCTGAAATTCGCCCGTCGCGAGCGGGGGAGTCCGGCGGCTGAACGGGGTGGGGCGAGACTCCTGACAAGCCGCTCTGTCGGGCGCAGGCGCGAGGACGCTCGACCCATCGGAAACGGAAACCGCACCACGGACCCGGTGGAGTTTACCAGACCTCGACCGGTCCTTTGGGCACGGGAATCTGCCCGCGTTGCACGACGCCCGGCTCTTGCATGAACGACGCGGCGAGCGGCGCAGGCTGGAACTTCGGCTTCAGTTCGCCATCCTCGCCCAGGAATTGCCGGCGCCATTTCAGATAATTCTCGAGGACAACGTGAAATTCAACTTTCGATGAAATCCGCACCACGTGCCGGTTGAATTCAGCAGCCGGGCCGAACCGCTTCGAGTACCATGGCGCGACTTTGCGGAACATCCGGCAGCCGAGTTCTTCGCCGAACACCTCGACCATCAGATCCAGATGCCGGCACAGGACGCCGACGCGTTCATCAAAGGAGACTTCGGGAAGGAGATCGCCGGGGTGGTGGCGGCAGGCGTCCTCGCCTGCCGTAGAGCCGGGCGTCCCGCCCGGCGGCAGCGCGCTCGGCAACGCTACCGTCGATGACTCGCGGCTCGATCCGGGCGGCAAGATGCCGCCCTCTACGGCAGGCGAGGACGCCTGCCGCCACGAATCCAAATAATGCAGCGTGCGTTTGAAAATCCAGGGATCGTAGAAGGCGCCGCGGCCGATGCTCACGCCGGCGCAGCCGGTTTCATCCAACATTTTCTTCGCCGCCTGCGGTGTCGTCACGTCGCCGTTGCCAATGACGGGAATGGACTTCACCGCTTGCACGACGGACCGGATGCCGGCGAGGTTGACCGTGCCGCCGAAGCCCTGTTCGCGGGTGCGGCCATGGACAAAGATCGCTGCGACCCCGACCGCTTCGAGGGCGCGCGCCAAGTCCGGCGCGGTGATATTTTGATCGTCCCAACCCAGGCGCATTTTGGCGGTGACGGGGATTTTGACGGCATCGACCATGCCTTGGACGAGCCGCGCGGTTTTTTCCAACTCCGTCATCATGGCCGAGCCGCCGCCGACTTTGCAGACCTTTTTGACCGGGCAACCCATGTTAATGTCCACCGACGCCATGCCGATGGATTCGAGGTACGCGGCGGCATCGCGCATTTCTTCGGGCACGGAGCCGAAGAGCTGGACGGACAGCGGCTGGTCTGCGGGGCGGGTTTCGATCAATTTCAGGGCTTTGGATCGTTTTTCCAGAAGTGACCGCGCGTTGACCAGGTCAGTTGTCGCCAGGCCAAGGCCGCCCACCTCGCGCAGCACGAGGCGAAACGGCAGGTTCGTATAGCCCGCCAGCGGCGAGAGAAACAAGTTGGACTGCAATGTCAGAGTGCCAAACCGCACGGGAAGACTATTACCACATCAAATGAGATTGCGGTAGCGGCAACCGAAGCGGTATGTTGCCGTCGGTTGATGACCGAGTGGAACATTCAGTCCCGCGCCCACGGGTGCGAAGCGTGCGGCAAGCCATTTGTGGATCAGGAGCCGTATCACACGCTATTATTTGACGAGAAAGCGGATTTTCGGCGCTCCGACATTTGCCGTGCCTGCTGGGAGACGCAATACCGCGAGGCGCGCGACCGCAAGGGGTTCCTCTCTTATTGGCAGGGTGTTTACGAAGTGCCGCCCGCGCCCGGCGACCCGATTCAAAAGGAGACGGCGGAGACGTTGTTGCGCAAACTGATCGAGTTAAACGATCCTCAATACATTGCCGCGGGCTATATTCTGGCGGTCATGCTGGAGCGCAAACGCCTTTTGAAAGTGAAGGAGCAAGTCGTGCGCGAAGGACGGCGCAGATTCATCTACGAACAACCGGGGACGGGCGATGTGTTCACCATCATCGATCCCGAGCTTCACCTGGATCAGCTTGAGCAGGTGCAACGCGACGTCGCCACCCTGCTCGAACAGGGTTTGAATCCAGCGCCGCCGCCGGTTGCCGCCGGGGCGGAGCCTCCCTCCGCGCAGCCGGAAACCGTGTTGGAAACCGGGGCCGGCTGAATCAACCTTTCCCTGGCGCCGTGCTCGAATACGAAGAATTCCAGAGGCAGCTTGGATATACCTTTCAGGATCCGGCTTTGCTGCGGCTCGCCTTGACCCATCCGTCCGTGGCGCACGAACAGGGCGCGCCATTGCAGACGAACCAACGCCTCGAATTCCTGGGTGACGCCGTGCTGCAACTGGTGGTCACCCGCGAGTTGTTCGAGAAATTTCCTGCATTTGAAGAAGGGCCGCTGACCAAAGCGCGCGCCAAGCTGGTCAGCCGCCGGACGCTGGCCGAGCAAGGCCGGGAACTGGGCCTGGGCCGGCATTTGATTCTGAGCCGGGGCGAAGAAATGCACGGAGGGCGCGAGCGGGCCTCGGCGCTGGCGGATGCGTTTGAGTCGTTGCTGGGCGCGATATTGCTCGACGGCGGCTTCGAGGTGGCGCAGGCCTTTATTCTCGGCCGCTTTTGTGAAGCCTTCGGCGGGCTGTCCGGCATCCCGGTTATGGAAAATCCCAAAGGCGAATTGCAGGAACTGCTCCAGGCGGTTTCGGCGGAGGCGCCGGAGTACCTGGTCGTTTCCGTCACGGGACCGGACCACGACCGCTTCTTCGAGTGCACCGTTCGCCACGGCGGAGTCGAGCTGGCGCGCGGTTCCGGCAAGAGCAAGAAGGCCGCGGAAAGCGAAGCCGCGCTGGCCGCGCTGACCCGGTTGCGCGAACAGCCGGCGGCCCAATCCGAATGAAGAAATCCAAGGTCCGATTTCCAATGGGCGCTGTGCGGTTGGCCTGGGAATTTCCTACTGCGATGGGAATGCCCGCACCGCGCCGCGTGGGGGCACGCGGCCTACAACAGAGACGTTGGCGGCCTGTAGGCTTGGTCCCCTGACCCGGCGCACGCGGTATGAAACAGCCACGCTGGGCGCGGGGGCGGGTTGCGTTCAAAGCAGTCCTGGTCTTGTGGTTTACGATTATGCTGCTGCGTTGGTTCGAATATCATCAGGTTTATCACCCCAGCCGCGGAATGGACGCAACCGGCGCGGAGTTGGGCCGGCCCTGCGACGACGTGTTCTTCCCATCGCGGGACGGGGTGGAGTTGAACGGCTGGTTTTTTCCGGTCCTCACGAATTCGCCGCGGTCGCAGTTCGTTTTTCTGGTTTGTCACGGCAACGGCGGGAACATCAGCCACCGGCTGGAGCTGTTTCGGGCGCTGCTGGAGACGGGCGCCGGCGTGTTGGCTTTCGACTACCGCGGTTATGGCCGCAGTCGGGGGCGGCCGAGCGAAGCGGGCACGTATCTCGACGCTCAGGCGGCGTATCACTGGTTGCGGCAGAAAGGTTTTGGTGGAAAAAACATCATTCCATACGGGGAATCGCTCGGCGGCGGTGTCGCGACCGAGCTGGGTATGCGCGAAGAAATAGGCGGCCTGGTTTTGCAGAGCACCTTTACCAGCATTTCCGACATGGGCGCGGAATTGTTTCCCTGGCTGCCGGTGCGGTGGCTGGGCACGATCCGGTACGACACGCGCGGCAAACTGCCGCGACTGAGAACGCCCGTGCTCATCATGCACAGCCGCGGGGACGGGTTGGTCGGGTTCCAGCATGCCGAACGGAACTTTGCCGCGGCGAACGAACCCCGGGAGCTTTGGGAAATCAAAGGCGACCATAACGATCCGCTGGCGGACCGGCCGCGGTTTGTCGAAGGCATCGAAAAGTTCCTGAAACGGATCGAGGCTCAACGCGCGGCGTCCCCAACGCTGAACCCAACGGAATCCCGCTCCGTCCCATGAAAACACCACCCGCCAAACTCCGCTTGCCCCGCGCGGCAAAACGCGGCTCACTGTCCCGGCTTTGAAGACGAAGCAGTCAATCCTCTCCGAGCTTGCCCGGCGCACGCAACCGCCGCCGATCTCGTGGTTGATGCAATTGGCCTTGTCGCGCCCGAAGTTGATTTCGCTGGCGGCGGGTTTTACCGACAACGAATCACTGCCGGCGGGAGAGGTGCGCGCGCTATTTGAGGAGCTGCTGCGGTCGCCCAAGGCCGCCCGGAGCGCGTTGCAATACGGCTCCACGCAAGGCGATCCCATCCTGCGGCAACGGACCGCGCGTCGCTTGCGCCGGCTCGACGGGGTGGGCCGGCCGCATCCGGTTTATTCCCCCGACCGGATGATCATCACGAACGGGTCGCAGCAGCTGTTGTATGCGGTGACCGAAGTCTTATGCGACACCGGGGATATCGTGCTGGTTGAAGATCCGACCTATTTTGTTTACCTCGGCATTCTGCAAAGCCGCGGCGTCCGGGCGCGCGCCGTGCGTATGGAAAACGACGGTTTGGACCTGGCGCACCTGGATCGCGTGTTGAAATCGCTGAAACAAAGCGGCGAACTGCGCCGGGTGAAAGCGCTGTATCTGGTGAGCTATTTCCAGAATCCCACCGGCATCACGACGAGTTTCGCGAAGAAGTCCCGCGTGTTGAAGCTGCTCCGAAGTTATGAGCGGCCGGCGGGGCATCCGATTTATCTGCTGGAAGACGCCGCGTATCGCGAGTTGCGATTCAAGGGGACGGAGGTCAGATCGGCGTTGGCGGTCAAAGGCGGTGCGGAGCGGGTCATTTACGCCGGCACTTACAGCAAACCGTTTGCAACCGGCGTGCGCGTCGGCTTCGGCCTGTTGCCCGAGCCGGTGTTCACGGCGGTATTGCGCGTCAAGGGCAATCACGATTTCGGCACCGCGAATTTGCTGCAGCAATTGGTCGCCCGCGCGCTGGCGTCGGGCCGGTACCAAAGGCACCTTGGCCGTTTGCGAAAGAGATACGCCCGCAAAGCGCAGGTGATGCGCCGGGCGCTCCGCAGCCAATTTCCGCCCGAAGTCCAGTGGCTGGAGCCGGAAGGCGGACTGTATTTCTGGGCGCGGCTCCCGCGCGGGATGAAGTCGGGGGCGAAGTCGGCATTATTTCGGGCAGCGCTGGCCAAGCAAGTTCTCTACGTTCCCGGCGGGTTGTGTTACGCGAATGATTCAACGCGATTGAAGCCGGATCATGAGATGCGAATCAGCTTTGGGAGCGCGACCGAAGCGGACATTCGTCAAGGGATAGCGCGGCTGGGAGGGGTGCTGCGGAAAATGCAATGATTGCGTCGGCGTTGGGCGGTCGCATGCGAGCGACTTTTCACCCGGCCGACAAAATATCCGGCGATTGTTGCCGCGCTGGGCTTATCCCGGCGGCCAAGTCATTTTGCGTCCGCCCAGGATATGGCAGTGCAGATGAGGCACGGCTTCGCCGGC
>CAZFOA010000125.1:0-11141 GCA_964520205.1 uncultured Verrucomicrobiota bacterium
CGGGCGCGGTGGTATCGCCGCATTTACGCTCCCTGGTTCGCGTTGCAGCGCGGGCTGCATCTGGAAAAAATTCATCTGCCTGCGGGGGTCACGTTCCAGCAGTTTGTATTGAGCCTGGTGATTCCGGGGTACGCGTTTTTCGCCAACGGCCGGCCGATTTTGGGCAGGGCCTTTCTGTCGGCGTACGGTCTGGGGGCAGTCCTGTTCGTCGTGGCGCTCGGCTATTCATTGGGCGGACTGGCTTACGCTGTGATGATCTCGGCGCACGCTTCGAGCATTGTTTTTCTGGAGGGCTGCTGGTTTCGAGAGCGGCTTGAGTTCAGATTCCGGCTCGCGCTGGCGGGTCTCACGTTGCTGGCGGTCTGGCTGGCGGTTTATGCCCCGATCATCGGTTATGTCGAGGGGCATTGGATCATTCCGCTGCGGGTGCGGGAAAACGTGGTGGTCGTGCATCGGCTGGCCTCGGTGCCGGTTATTCAGCGCGGAGATTACGTCATGTATTCGCTGCACGAAGGGCACAACCGTTTGATTCACAACCAGGCCGTGTTCGTCAATTCCGGATTCGGCTGGGGGCCGTTGCTGGCGGTGGCCGGCGACCGCGTGGAATTTACCACCAATCACGTGATCGTGGATGGCGAAGCGCGGGCGTTATTGCCGCACATGCCGGACCGGGGCGGATTTGTGGTGCCGGAAAAGCACTGGTTTGTCTGGCCGGAACTTGATATCTCAGGGCACGGCGATGTGGGCGAAGCGAACATTTCCGCGATGATGATGGAACTGGCGGTGGTGTCCGAGAGCCAGTTCATCGGAAAACCTTTCAAACGCTGGTTTTTTCGGCGACAAATTGCACCATGAGCCGGTTCGTCAATCTTGAGTTGGGCGGCGAATCCGAAGAGCAGCCGCAGCAGTCGCAAAGGCCGCTGGTCAAGGACGAGGCCTACTATCTCAGCGAGGCGCGCGCGGCGTTTGAAAACGGGAACTTCGAGCAGGCCCTGCGCTTTTATTCCAAGGTCCTCGAATTCAATCCGCAAAATGCCGTCGCATGGACGGCGCAGGTGCGGATGCTGATCGAGCTGGGCGAATTCCGCGAGGCGAAACTTTGGGCGGACAAGGCGCTGGAACGTTTTCCCAACGAACCGGAACTGCTCGCCGCCAAGGCTGTGGCGCTGGGGCGGAGCGGCGACCTGCAGGGCGCGCTCGCGTTTTCGGACGCCTCCATCGAGGAACGCGGCGACACGCCGTATGTCTGGCTGGCGCGCGGCGACGCGCTGCTGGCGCGCAAAGAGCCGCGGGCGGATTACTGCTTTGAAAAAGCCCTCATGCTCGCGCCGCGGGACTGGTTTGTGGCGTGGCTGGCGGCGCGGATTCGTTTTTACTACCGGCAATTCGCGCTGGCATTGAAACTGTTGCAGCACGCCGTGGAATTGAAGACCGATCATTTTCTGGTCTGGCTCGACCTGGGCCGCTGCCAGCAGGAGCTCGGCCTGGTGGGGCCGGCCGGGAATTCGTTTCTGCAGGCGCGGCAATTGAATCCGGATTGCCGCGAAGCCGACCTGGCGCTGGTGCACCTTTCGGAGAGCGGGCTTTGGGCGCGCCTGCGCGGGGCCTGGCGGCGCAGCTTCAAATCATGAGCACGGAAAATCTGGATCGTTTGTTGTCCGCCGCGAAGGAATTCGACGGCTCCGATCTCCACCTCGTGGCTGGCGTGCCGCCCGCGTTCCGGGTGAACGGAGAGATCATCATCGCCGACGAGGACGCGCTGTCCGAGGAGGAGATTACGCGCATGGCGGAGAGCCTGCTCAACGACCAGCAGAAGAAGAAGTTCGAGCAGGAATGGGAGCTTTGCATTTCGCTGCTGCACAGCGTGGCCGGGCGGGTGCGGGCCACGTTTTACCGGCGCAACGGGCACCCGGAGATGAGTTTCCGCTTCTGCGGCGAACGCATCCCCACGCGTGAAGAACTCGGCCTGCCGGAAAAGCTGGAGGACCTGGCGCGAAAGCCCAATGGACTGGTGCTCATCACCGGCCCGACCGGCGCCGGCAAAACTACCACGCTCAACTTTCTGGTCGACCTCATCAACAGCGAACGCCGCTGCAAAATCGTCACGATCGAGGACCCGATCGAATTCGTTCACCAGAACAAGCGCGCGATTGTGGTGCAGCAGGAGGTGTTGACCGACGTGCGGTCATTCAACCGCGCGTTGATCCATGTGCTGCGGCAGGATCCGGACGTGATCGTGGTTGGCGAAATGCGCGATCATGAGGCGATTGCCACGGCGCTGACAGCGGCGGAGACGGGCCATCTCGTGCTGGCGACGATGCATTCGCCGAACGTCTCCCATGCGCTCGAGCGCATCATCGGCGTGTTTGACGGCAACGCGCAGCGGCAGATCATCCTGCAACTGTCCAACTCGTTGCAGGGAATCCTGTCCCAGGACCTGCTTCCGGCCGCGGACCGAACGCGCCGGGTGCTCGCGTATGAAATGCTGACGGCGAACGGGGCGGTGCGAAATCTCATCCGCGAAAACCAGCTCCATCAGTTGGAGAACACAATCCAAACCGGGCGGAAGGACGGAATGGTGCTGATGGACAATTGTCTTTACGATCTCTATTGCAAATGTCTGATCACCTACGACACGGCGGTGAGCCGGGCGCGGCATCCGGATCACATTGTGCAACAAAAGGGTTGAAGCCGGTCCGGGGCCGCTTGATGGGCGAATCGAACTGAGGGTCCGGCGCGCGGCTTTGTGAGCCGCAGCCCATTTGAATCGGGAGCAGCGGCGGATTGTTCCCGGACGTGTGTCGGGCAGCGAAGCGCTGCGTATAGGTTGTCCGAAGTTGTTCACGGGCTGGAGCCGGGGCCTGTGTTTCGGCGTGGTGGCCACGAAGCGGTGAGCGGCGACGGCAGAATCTGGCAAAATCAATGATGCACCGGACCGTGAAAATCGCGCTGGAGGCCATTCCGTTGATTGCGTTCGCCGCGATCGCGGGTTGGGTGTTCCTCCGCGCGCTCAAACGCAGCGAGGACCCGGCGCGGCTGATTTTCAAATGGACTCTGACGGCGCTTGTCCTCGGCTTCATGATCTGGAAAGCGGCGCCCATGGCCGATCCCAATACCTACGGCGTCGCCGCATATGATGGCATCCTGCTGACGGCCATCAGCGCCATGGTGCTGGCGGTCATCTGGCGGCACGGCATCGCTTCCATCGTGGCCAAACCTTTTGGGTCGCTTTACGACGGCGGAGACCGGGAAGCCGAGCCGAGGCCGCTTTATTCCATTGCCCAGGCCAGGCAAAAGCGCGGAAACTACGCCGAAGCCGTCGCCTTGATCCGCCAGCAACTGGATAAATTCCCCACCGATTTCGATGGGCAACTGATGCTCGCCACGATCCAGGCCAGGGACCTGAACGATCTGCCGGGCGCCGAGATCACGGTGGGACGCCTCTGCCGGCAGCCGGGCCACGCGCCCGGCAATATCGCGCTGGCGCTGAATACGCTGGCCGACTGGCAACTGAAATTTGCCCAGGACCGCGAGGCGGCGAAGCGGGCGTTGGAAAGGATCATCGCGCTCTTCCCGGAAACCGAATTGGAGGCTTTGGCGGCACAGCGCATCGCGCATCTGGCCGACACCGCTTTTCTCATCGAGGCGCACGACCGGAAGCGCATCGCGGTCGCGGCGGGGGTAAAGGATCTGGGCCTGCTGGCGGTCGAGCAGCAGCCGAAGGCGCCGGAATCGGACCCTCAAAAGCAGGCAGCCGACTATGTCAAACAACTTGAAGAGCATCCGCTCGACACCGAGGCGCGGGAGAAACTGGCCATCCTGTATGCCGATTACTACGGGCGATTGGATCTCGCGGCCGATCAATTTGAACAGTTGATCACGCACCCTCATCAGCCGGCCCGGCGCGTGGTTCATTGGCTGAATCTTCTGGCTGACCTCCAGGTGCGACACTCGGCCGATTACGAAACCGTCCGGCAGACCCTGCAACGGATCATCAATCTTTTTCCCGATGCCGCCGCGGCCCAGACGGCGCGCAACCGCCTCGATCATTTGAAACTCGAGTTCAAGGCGCGACAAGCGGGCCAGACGCTGAAGCTCGGCGCTTACGAACAGGATATTGGTTTGAAGGGAAACCTACCGCGCCAGCTTTAGCATGATCTGCTTGTCAATCATCGCGGCGAGATCGAGATCCGAGCCGCCTCCCGGCGCGCGCGTTTGCACGGTCAAAACCGTGACGGAGGGTTCAATCGGCTCCACTCGGATCCAGACGGTCCGTTGATTGATCCGGCCTTCGATGGTTTTGACGGTGTTGTTCGTGGCCGCGTTCGTTCCTTTGGCGAGGCTCTGATTGGCCACGGTGCCATTGAATTGAATGACTTCCAAAGCGGCCTGGTAAACCTGGGCCATCGGCCGGGGATATTGGGCCTCAATCTTGTCTTTGACGAACGGTACGGCGGCGGTCTTTTTGCCGCCTCCAGCACTCGCACATCCAGCGGCCAGGAACACCAGTCCAATATAGGCTGCTAGAATCGTCGGCTTCATCACGGCAATGCAATCAGATTCACCCGGCAGGTCAAGCGCGAAGCCGAAGCGAATCTCCCCCTGGGTGCAACCGCCAATCCTCCGTCGAGCCGGGCGAAAGCCGAAGGTTTCCCGGTTGAGAAACAACTCGAAACCAGCCATTGCCCCCTTGACGCGGAGCAAAATGGCCGGATGTTTACTCGTACACGCATGTCACTCAAAGTCTGTTGCCGTCACATATATCATTAGAAAAACGAAATCAATAGATGATGCTTTCGACTGATATTCAATCGCATTTTGGCTTGGCGATCAGGGTCCGGCGCAAGGGTCTGGGGATTTCCCAGGAAGAATTGGCCGGGCGCGCCGGGTTGCACCGGACCTATGTTGCCGATGTTGAGCGAGGCGCCCGAAACCTTTCCCTGGGCAGCATCGATAAGTTGGCGCATGGTTTGGAAGTTTCGATTGCGAGTTTGTTTTCCGAGTCTGCGAGCACGGTCCATCCCCCGCCGGAAGGGATGATGCATATTCTGTTGGTGGAAGACGATCCCGCGGACGCGAAGTTGATCCTCGATGTTTTTCGGACCGCGAACCTGTCCAATCCGATTCACACGGCTCGGGACGGTGTTGAGGCGTTGGAATATATTTTTGGCGCCGGGCACCCCGAGCGTCCGCACAAGACGCCGAATCGGTCGCAGCTCATCCTGCTGGATTTGAGTTTGCCGAAGGTGAGCGGCTTGGAAGTGCTGCGGCGGATCAAGGGCACCAAAGAAACCAAGTCCATCCCGGTCGTCGTCCTGATCAGTTCCCAGCGGCAGCCGGACCTGACGGAAAGCCTCCGGCTGGGTGCGGCGACTTTCCTGGTAAAGCCCGTCGACTTCAATCGATTTGCGGGCATGTCGTCCCAGCTCAAACTGTGTTGGGCGCTGCTCCGGCCTCCCGCCCGGTCTTCGACCTGATCCAGTTGGGGCGGCTCGTGGTGCAGTTCGCCGGGCCAGGGATGGCGAACCGGCGCGCCAGGATCCGTCGCCGCGGACCGCTTCGCCGGGACCGGTGGCCGCTCCGCCGAAAGCTGCAAAGCATACCAGCCTGGACCAACAACGGCGGGCGCCCGTGCTCGACAACCGCCGGTGGAGGTGGCATTTTCTGATTGTGGCAATGGAAAAATTGGAGCGATTGCGCGCGTTATTGCGCGGGTACGGTTCCTGTCTCGTCGCGTACTCCGGCGGGGTGGACTCGGTTTTTCTGGCGTACGTGGCGCGGGAGGTCCTTGGCGACAAGGCATTGGCCGTGATTGCCGATTCGCCGAGTTTACCGCGGCGCGAGTTGGAGGAGGCGCTGTCTCTGGCGCGGGAATTTCGCTTCCCGGTGCGCGTGGTGCGGACGCGGGAATTTGAGAATCCGAGTTACACCACCAATCCGGCGAACCGTTGTTATTTTTGCAAACACGAACTGTTCACGGAATTGGCGCCGATTGCGAGGACCGAGGGATTCGCGGTGATTGCTTATGGGGAAAACGCAAGCGACGTGGGCGATTACCGTCCTGGGGCGCAGGCGGCGGCGGAATTTCAAGTGCGGGCGCCGTTGAAGGAAGTGGGGCTGGAAAAAGTGGAAATTCGTGAACTATCCGCCCACCTCGGATTGCCGACGGCGGAAAAGGCGCAAATGGCTTGTCTCAGCTCGCGCATTCCCCATGGCGAAGCGGTCACGCCGAAGAAGTTGGGGATGATCGAGCAGGCGGAGAATTTGCTGCGCGGTCTTGGATTTTTCGAGGTGCGGGTAAGGCATCATGAACTCACAGCCCAGAGGCCGGAGAACGGAGAATGGAGGCAGGAAAATGGAGTTCCGAATGGCGATCCGGCTTCCGGCCTCCGGTTTCCGGTTTCCGGCCTCCGTCATCTGGCGCGCATTGAAGTCGGCCCGGGGGAGATGTCGAAGTTGCTGCTGAACGAAAATTCATTGAAAATCGCGGAGGCGCTGAAAAAAATCGGTTATGCGCATGTGACCTTGGATTTGCAGGGTTACCGGCGGGGCAGTTTGAATGAAAGGCGGGATTTGGGCATCGCGAATCCGGCGCCGCAGGGCGGAACGCCACGGGAAGCGTGAAACTTTCGCGCCCGGCCGGTTATCAATTAAGAGCTTATGCCGCAATTTTCTTACAAGGCCCGGCGTCGCACCGGGGAAGTGGTGGAAGGCCGTTTGGACGTTCCCGATCGTCCGGCCGCGTTGGTGCAGATCGAGCGGCTCGGGCTGTTTCCGGTTGCGGTTGACGCGGCCAAGGCGGCGGTGGCGGCTTTGCCGGAGCGGCCCTCCGGGCGCAAAGTGGATTTGGCTGCGCTGTTGCCGCCGACGTTGCGCCGGGCGCTGATCCGCCAACGGAAGCCGAAGCTCCAGGAACTGGCCACTTTCACGCAGCAACTGACCAACCTCTTGAGTTCCGGCATGCCGCTGACGGTGGCGTTGCAGAGCATGGGCCATCTTGAATCGAAGGGGATCTCGACTCAAGTGAGCCAGCAACTTCGCCAGGAAGTCATGGAAGGCCGGAGCTTGTCGGACGCGATGTCGATGCAACCGGTTGTTTTCTCGGATTTGTATGTCAACATGGTGCGCGCCGGGGAATCCAGCGGCGCGCTGGTGGAGGTGTTGCGCCGCATGGCAACTCATTTCCAGCAGTTCGCCGAAGTGCAGGGGAAGATGGCAAGCGCCATGATTTATCCGGTCATGGTCTGTTGCGTGGGGATGGCGTTGATCCTCTTCTTCATTTATTTCATGCTGCCGAAGTTCATCGACATGTTCAATGGATTCGGCGTCGATTTGCCATTGCCCACCCGGATCCTCATTTCCGTCAGTTACATCTTCACCAACTTCTGGTGGCTGGTTTTGCTGGTGCTGGTGGCCCTGGTCGTCATTTTCAAACGGTTTCAGGCCACCGAAGGCGGGCAACGGAAACTGGACCAACTTAAAATGGGGATGCCCATCATCGGCAAAGTGGTGCGAACGAACCTGTTCGCTCAATTTGCCCGCACGCTTTCGACGCTGCTGCAAAACGGAGTGCCGGTTCTCACCGCGCTCAAGATCACCGAACAGGTCATTCCCAATCGCCTGCTTAAAGAAGCCATTGCCAAGACCCGCGAAGCGGTGACGGACGGAAAAACCATCGCGCAGCCGCTGGCTCAAAGCAAACTGTTCCCCCAGTTGATGGTGGACCTCGTCAAGATCGGGGAAGATACCGGCGACGTGCCCGGAGCGCTGGCGAATCTGGCGGAAACGTATGAAGGCGAACTGCAACTCTCGCTGCGGGTCATGATGAACCTCATCGAGCCGGTGTTGATCATTGTGATGGCCCTGGGCGTCGGTTTCCTCCTGGTAAGTGTGTTGCTCCCGATGTTCAAATTGATCGCCAACATCAACAACACCCGATGAAAACGGCGCGGATAAAATACCCGGGTGCCGTCGGGGGGTTCACGCTCATGGAACTGATGGTGGTGGTCGGCATCATCGGATTCATCATGGCGATGGGCGCGCCGACCCTTTACCACATCTTCCACCACGAAGGATTCGGAAAGACAGTCGAGGATACGATGGAGTTGTGCAGCACCGCGCGAGCGCAGGCCATTCTGCAGGGAGCGCCGGCGAGCATTGTGTTTTATCCGCGGCAACGCCGATGCGAGCTGGCGGGGACGGCGCCGGCCGGTGCTCCGCGAAATTCCCCGGCCAAGGTGCAGTTTGGAGATAACGTCAACATCAAAATGCTGGACGTCAACCTGCAGGAGTACCGGGACGCAGACTCGGTTCGGGTGCGTTTTTTTCCGAACGGCACATGTGATGAAATGACGTTGATCCTGCTTTCTGACAAGAATGAGTGGCGCAATATCTCGCTTGAAATCACCACCGGACTGGCGTCGCTGGACTCCGATCCCAACCACTGGAAGTAAGGCGATGGTTACCAGCCGAGAGCCGGGAGCCGGGAGCCGAAAGTCCGGGAATCGACCCGGAGCGGGTGTTCATTGCCCCCGACCCTCGCGCCTCGGCCTGCGACGTCGTCTGCGGGCCTTCACGTTGCTGGAAGTCATGGTCGCCGGTGGAATCCTGTTCATGTGCCTGTTCGCGATTCTGGCTTTGATCTCCAGTTCGCTCCGCAACGCGCGGCTGTTGCAGCAACAAAAAGTCGATGCCGGCATGGCCGCCGCGCAGTTGTCGGTTCAGTTTGCCAACACCAACCAGTTGTCCGAAGGATCGGGGTCGGGCGACTTCGGCAAGTGGTATCCGGATTACCGGTTTGACTGGGAACTCAAGCAAATCGGCACCAATGGATTGTGTGCGCTGGAAATCCTCGTGCGGCGTCACGGCAGCGGACCGGCGGCGGAATCGCAGATGACCACGTTGCTCTATCTGCCGAAATTGCAGCAGAACGGCATCCTGAAAGGACCTTAGCGATGACCGCAGGCGCCGCACACAAGCCACGGGGGTTCACGATCATCGAGATCATGGTGGCGATGGCGATTTTTGTCATGATCGTCGCGGCCGTTTATTCGAGTTGGATGGCGATTGTGCGCGGGGCGGTGAGCGGCAGGAAAGCGGCGGCGGCCGTTCAGCGCTCGCGAATCGCCGTGCGCACCCTCGAAGACGCGTTGACTTCCGTCCGCGCGTTCGCATCGGATGTGCAATACTACAGCTTCGTCGGCGAAAATGGCGATGATGCCTCGCTCAGTTTTGTCGCCAAATTGCCCGAGTCCTTCCCGCGCAGCGGCCGCTTTGGTTCTTTTGACGTGCGGCGCGTGACGTTTTCGCTTGAATCCGGAGCGGACTCGGGCCGCCAGTTGGTCTTGCGCCAGCAACCGGTGCTGATGGACATGGATATCGATGAAAAGGAACATCCCATCGTGTTGGAAAAGGACGTCAAAGCCTTTGAACTGCAGTTCTGGGATGTGAATTCGAGCGATTGGCTCGACGACTGGGCGCAAACCAACCAGTTGCCTCTCATGGTGAAAATCAAGCTGCGACTGGGCGGCAACCCGCAGCACGCATCGTCGTCGGCGCAGGAGATCACGCGGGTGGTCTCGCTGCCGCCCGTCATGGTGCCGAACGGGTGGCAGGGAGGCAATCGATGAAAATCACCCTGCGCCGGGAACCGCGCGGCATTGCCTTGATGGTGGTGATGATCGCCATTTTTGTCCTGGCCGTGCTGGCCGGGGCGTTTGCGTATTCCATGAAAGTGGAAACCAAACTGGCCATGAATGCCAACAACGACGCCACCATGGTTTGGCTGGGACGCTCCGGCGTCGAGTTGGCGCGGTGGACGCTTGCGAACCGGCACAGTTGCCCCGGCGAACCGCCGTGCGATGCGCTGAACCAGAAATGGGCGGGCGGTCCCGGAAGCATGATGGCGTCCAACTGTCCGGTGGCGGATGTCTCGCTGGACAACTTTCCGGTCGGAGCCGGAACGGTTTCGATTAAAATCAGGGACCTCGAACGAAAAATTAACATCAACGTGGCCGACGAACCGGTGTTGCAGCAGGGCTTGACCCTGGTCGGGGTGGATGCGAGCGAAATTGCTTCGATCAGCGCCTGCATCCTGGATTGGATTGACCGGGATAACATCACCCGGGTGAACGGCGCGGAAAGCGATTACTATCAAAGTTTGATCCCGCCGTACTATGCCAAGAACGGGCCGATCGATGATCTCTCCGAGTTGTTGCTGGTGCGGGGCGTCACGCCGGGCATGTATTGGGGATCCAGCTCCACGAATCACGCCCCGGCGGCTTTCCAAAAAATGGATCACTGGGGCCGCCCCGTCGAAGAGCCGGCCTATGCGGTTGGCCTCGTGGAGCTCTTCACGCCGCTTTCCGGTCCCAAGCTCAACCTCAACACCGCGTCGCCAACGGTGCTGCAAATGATTCCCGGGGTGGATGTCAACGCGGCGGCGCAAATCGTTAAAATGCGAGCGGGACCGGACGGGGTGGATGGCACCGAAGATGACACGCCCTTCAATAACGTGGGTGAAGCGGCCATGGCAGTGAATCCTCAACTGATGCAGCAACTCTCGCGCTATTGCGATGTGGTCAGCCAGACATTTGAAGTCCAGGTGGACGCAAGCCTCGGCGGTTACCACCGGACTTTTTATGGCGTGGTTGCCCAGAACGGAAATACCCACGAGATGCAGGTGTTGAGTTTCTATTGGAAATGAGGGCCTCGCACGCTGCCCGCAACGCAGCATTGAAATTTCACGCCCGTTCCGGTTCGTTCGCGGGCAACACCGCCGGGTGCGCCGGCGCTGCCGGAGGAACCCTCGTTGCCAGGCCGACGGAAAAAAATCGGGACAGCCGGCGGTGCCGGCTGTCCCGCTGAGGCAAGTTCTCCCTATAAGACGTTGCCGTCAGGTTGTAAACGGAGGCAGCCTTGGATTCGCCCTGTTTACCCTTCACCCAGTTTCAAGTTCGCGGCCGGTCGTACGATTGCAGCCGTTCCTGGTTTGCCCCCATTTGATTTCCGTTACCAGGCAATAGCTGCTCCCTCACAAAACCGTCCACCTCGAAACCAGGGATCACGACCCCCATTCTCGCGATCGAATCCCGCTGTCCGCATTGTTGCTATCGGACGAATCATGCAACGCTTGATCAACG
>CAZFOA010000126.1:0-11138 GCA_964520205.1 uncultured Verrucomicrobiota bacterium
AGGCTGGATGAGGTTAAGACGAATTCGAGACTACGGTGTACACCCCATAGCGCCCGCCCGGTT
This sequence comes from uncultured Verrucomicrobiota bacterium, assembly GCA_964520205.1. GTDB lineage: Bacteria > Verrucomicrobiota > Verrucomicrobiia > Limisphaerales > BOG-1460 > CAZFOA01. The sequence goes on from CAZFOA010000126.1 coordinate 64, forward strand.
TTCGGGTTCTATTGCTTGGTCATGAAAATCGGACGATTCATCCAAAATGGATGCTCAGAGAGGCCAACGCCTCCTGTGTAAGCCACCGCAAATGAACGCATGCCATTCCACATCGGAACGGGCCGCGGGGATCGCCCCGCGCGTGGTCGCGGTGATCCTTGTTTCGTTGCCGATGCCCTCCTGCGAAAGCCAACGTTTGTGCGTGCTCGTTTCCTAATGTGGTTTTGTACGGCGGTGGTCACGGCGGCGGAAGCGTGGGCGGCAGAGCAAAGCGCCGGTTTACAATACGAACAAAGTCCGATGCTGTCCGGCAATCTACGCGCGGAAGACACGGATACGTTTTGGGGGCTGTTCAAGGTTGCGTTCGACCACCGCGCCGCCGGAGTGTTCGAGGATCAATTCCACCCGTTCAACCTCGGCAACTGGAACGCCCGGTGGATGGACCGGGGTTTCAGCCAGCTCTCCGATTATCAGGCCGGCGAGGCCCGGCACGCATTTGTGAACACCTTCCGTTCGAGCGCGCGGGATGCGGCGCTGGGGTTGGACCTGCCCGTCCTGGAGTGGATGCGCGAGCGGCAGGGATTCGCGGCGGACTTCCTCTGGAATTCGCTCGACAGTGTCGAAGAGCAAAGCGTCTCGCCGCTAGACCCGTCATACCGGTCGGTGGAGCGTTCCTGGTGGAACGAGCAGTCGGAGGGCAGCCCTCTCCGCTACGGCGTGCGCCCGTTCCGCACCGATCCGTATGCGTATTTAAGTTGGGCGGTTAAGGACGGGGACACCGTGTGGCTGCTGGGGAACGCGCGCTATCACTTCCGGAATTTCGGCGACCACGTTTTCGAGCTGGCCCTGTCCACGCCGATCGCGCAAGGCTTTTCCGCCGATCTCGGCACGTCCTACCAGTTCGGAACGCATCAGGCGGAAAAAAAAGTTGTGCTGAAGCTGCTCAAGACCCTCAAGTCCGGCGGCATCCTGCACGTGGCTTTGGAGGCGCGGCAACAGCCGGCGTTGATTGCCGGCATCACCCTGCCGTGGTGAACTCCCCTCTCGCGAGTCAACCACATTGTCATGCAAACACTCCGTGTTCCGGCTCGACAAAGCTGCCGAACGGGACAGGTCGGTGCGCCAGAAGTTCCCCAAAGAAACACCGACTCCTCCACATTGTAGGATAGGAGGTGGCATGCCGCGTCATCCGTCTTGGCCGACGCAGAAACATCCGGAGCGACCTCATTTCGGGAGTGATCGAATATTGTTCCTCAAAACCCAAGTTGTGGCCGTGAGAATTGTCAAAGGATTTGTCGTCCCTGATTGTTCTAATTGGTAAAAGAATGCCGCATGGGCGACACGGATGAAGAAAAGCTCTGGGTGTTGCAAAGCCGGAAGGGTGATCCTGCGGCCTTCGAATCGCTGATCCGCAGGCATCAACGTATGATTCATTCGCTGACGTTTCGCATGACGGGCTCTCTGGAGGATGCCCAAGACCTGGCGCAGGAAGCCTTTATCCGCGCCTACCGGCAGCTGGATTCCTACCAGGGAATGTCAAAGTTTTCCTCCTGGCTCTATCGTATTGCCGTCAATGCCTGCTTGAACTGGCGGCAACGCGAAAGGCGACGCGAACAAGTTCAGGCCAATTGGGCCGAATCAAACGAGGCCTTGAGATCCGGAGGGGATTCCTCGAACGAGGACGTGCTAAGTCAGGAAGTGCAAACTGTCTTGATGCGGCTGCCGACCCAACAGCGCGCCGCCATCGTGTTGACGGTTTACGAAGGTCATAACCACGCCGCAGCGGCGCAGATCCTCGGTTGTTCCGAAACGACGGTTTCCTGGCGCGTTTTCACCGCACGCCGGAAGTTGAAACGCTGGTTGAGCGCCAAAGGAGTACGGAATGAATGACTCGGATTTGGAGAAGAGACTGAAGGCCGCACGGGTTCCGGCGCGAGATGAGGATTATTGGGAGTCGTTTCCGCGGCTCGTTTTGGCGCAATTGCGCGCCGGTTCCGCGAAGGGTCCGGTCGCACCCCGATGGCTGCCTCGGCTGGCGTGGGGCAACGGCATTGCCTTTGCCTGTTTGATGATTGGCTTTGCCATCGGCCATTGGCATGGCCGGGTGGCGAAGGACGATCCTTATGCCCTGCTGCAAAACGGGAAGCTGCTCCGCGAAGTATTTACACTTTTCCCCAACCGCGTCCGCGCCATAGTTCAGGATGAACACGGCGTACAACTAGTGTTGGCCGACCAGCAGGACATGCCGGTTTCGACGCCGATTTATGTTCACATCTGCGATGGTAAACAGTGTTGGTCGCTGGTGACCTTCAGCGGCCAGGAACTTGAAATTGCCGGGCAAAAGGTCACCATCCTTTCGGACGCGCTTGGAAGTGTGATCGTGACAGGGACCCGGTTTGCCTGGTCGAGCGGCCTGCCAGCCGGCGAGAGCCGAGGCTTGAAAATTGAGGCCAGGAATTTGGATTCGATAACTCTCTGATGATTTCCGTGAAGAAATGTTCCGGGATTGCGGCTATTTTAATTTTGGCAGCGCGTCTGTTGGCGGAGTCAAACGAGCCGGTGCGCCTGGCATTGATTGCGGAAACGGGCGAGGCGTCCGCCGCCTCGGATGTCTTAACGGTCCAGCTTTCCAGGAATCCCAAAATCCATCTGCTGGAGCGGAATGAAATTGAGAAGGTTTACCGCGAACAGGGATTGTCGGCGGCGAACAGGGACTATTTGAAGTTAGGCCAATTGCTCGGCGCGGATGGGTTGCTCTTATTGGAGACGGTCCAGGAAGACGCGAACGAGTATTTGAACATCCGGTTGATTGCGGTCAAACCGGGTATTGTAATGACCAGTCAACGTTTTCTTTGGCCGATTGGAGACCCGACGAACTGGGCCGGTGGTTTTGCAAACCATTTTGAACCGCTATTTCCGAAGCTGACGGTGCCCGTGCGCGACGCAGTGCCCATTTCCGTGGTGAACCTGCGGTCGGCATTCCAATCACCGGCGGATCGCGAATTGGAGCGCAACGTGACCTTCCTCGCAATAGAACGTTTGAGCCGGGAATGTGAGGTGTTTGTTCTGGAACGCCGGCGGATGCAGCTCTTGAGCGCAGAGAAGGAATGGGAAAACGCTGATGAAAGCGCGTTCTGGGGGGGCGGCTATTTGTTGGAAGGGACACTTGATCGGGACGGTTATTCGGCGGACAAAATAACTCTGAATGCGCGCCTGATTCCCCCGCGAGGCCGCACGCCGTTGCCCATTGAGGTGAGCGGCAGCCGCACCAACATTTCGGAGATCGTAAGTCAGCTTACAGTGAAGATCCTCGATTGTTTAAAAGTCAGACCTGGCACCGCGCCATGGGAACCAGCCGAAGAGGCGAAACAATACGAGGAGGAAGCCCGGTGGGCGCTGCGTTGGGGCCTTTACGAAATCGCGCAGTCAGCCAGCGAATCAGCCTGGGTTCTGGGCAGGCGCAGCAAGGATCTGGCAGCTTTGCGCATCCGCGCCTATTCGGACTCCATCTGGCCGATTGACGGATCTTCCTGGAACATCATGATACCAGTAGTACCGGACGCGGCGAGCCTTCGGCCAGCCACCCGGGCCTTGACGCTCTTTGGCGAGGACTCTCCGCTGGTCCTGGCCAACATCGCAAGGCCGGATTTGGAATGGTTCGAATTGGGGGTCAAGGCACTGGAGAGAGCCGCCGGGTTGCTGGACGGTTTCTATCACACCGCCGAACTGCAGCGCGGAAACGAGGAATCCATGGCCGAACTGCGAGACGCAACGCGCCGATTGCTGCCCAATCTGGATGCGCAAGCGCGTTTGGTCGGGGATATTCGCCGGCAATTCAGCCCTGGAAAACGCAGTCCCAAGGGCTTGCGTTTTGAGGGTCAAGCGTTCCAAAACTATGACCGGCTTCGTTTGGTCCAATGGGATCAGGGCGGAGTGTGTTTTGAGAAACCCGAGGACGCATTGCCCCTGTTCCGTGAAATGCTTGCGGCAGGCTATGTCCCGGAGGATTTGCCGCGCATCATCGGATGGTCTTGGGAAGATCGGAAGCGTGTTCCACAGGTGATGAAACAGTTCCTCGGAGAACTGTGTGCGTCATCGGACCCGGAAGTTCGTCTTGCCGGACTTTATCTCGCGATGCTCCGAACGCCCCACGATGGGACGGGCAGTCTTGAAGCGGCGGAGCACGAATTGCTGGCCGCCATGTGGGAACAGAGGACGAATCTCTATGCCAACGCAGAACGGGCCTCCCTGCTGACCCAAACTCAGAAAGCGCTCCAGAAAAAATACGGCTATGAACTCTTAATCCCATTTGACCACGAGCCATTCGCAAGTTTTCGGCGACGACTGCGCAAAGATTATCTCGTGAACGCTACCGATTGGAACGAGATGGCGTTCCGCGAGCTCTTCCACAACGATTTCCAGACCTACGCAATGGCGGACGCGCAGGAATTGCTGCCTTTGCTTCAACAGTTGAATCAAAGATGGTCCTCAAACGAGTGGTCTCTCGCGCGGTTGCAGGAAGAGATGCAAACGATGGCACGGGCAACGGGGACGCCGCTGCCGGCTCCAAGCGGTCCCACACAACCGGAGCGGGAACGAAGCTTGTCACCACCCGCCGCCCAACCAGAGATCATACAATTCATTCCGTGGATATTGCGCTCGAACCCGATCTGGGCGGGGCTGCATCCCCAGATGCAAAAACTCCTTTTGCGCAATGGCAAATTGTGGGCGCTGGTTTGTTACGTGGAGACCGCCTCGAGAACACCGTTCAATTCGCCGACATCCTTTGTCACGGTTGATCCGGAGACCGGCAATTGCGAAGAACTCGCGTTCCCCGAAGAATTGGGTTTTCCGGGTCGGGCTTTTGACGTGACGTCCGATTCATTATTTGTGGGCTTGCAAAATCAACTGGCACGGTATCGATTCAACAAAAGCGCCTGGGAAAGCATGCCGCTGCCCACGGAATCCAGCGGCAGTATTACTGCGCTGAACGGTCGCGTGTATTTGGCGAATGCCGAAAGCCTGCTGGAGGTCGACCCTGAGACGCACGCAATTCAGATGCTGGCCAGCTCGCGCCGGCGCCCGCCTGCGAATGAAGTGGACTCGATGTGGGGGCCCCAAGCCGGCGTCTTTGCTGCATGGAGCAATAAATTGGGTGTACTGACAACCAACGACCTTTATCTGTTCGATCCGGCAGGGCGTGTGTGGGAAAAGGTCGCAGTGCCGGAGCATCCGCCGCGGTCGCGAAGTTCGTGGTTTGCTCCGGGCCAGGTTTGGCAGTTATGCTCTTGGGGGTTCCAAAGCCCGGGAGCCCGGCGGCACTTGGTCGAGTTCTCGGCAAATCATACCAGGCCGGAGTTGCTCCTGGAACAAGTGGCGGGAAAGAATCCACCCGATTCCGCTGCGGAAGGCCTGTCCCAGGACCAGCCGCGATGGAGCTGGCCGGAACCATTTCGTCTGGACTTTCCATCATTTGTCCCGGAAAAAGAATGTCTCTGGAGTCTGCAGCCGCGGAAATTCCGTTGGTCGTTTGCTTACCCACCGGAAGAGCCCGTTCGATTCGCTGATGACCGGAATGCCACACTGTTTCGTTTCGAGCCAGACATACGCCAGGCATTTTCCATGCCGCTGCGATTCGAGAGGAACGGGAAAGTCATTGACCCGTTCGATCTACGGGTCGGAGGTCCCCCGCCCAACCCGGCCGGGCCGACCATCCCGCAGTGGCTGGTCACGGACAAAGGCGTCATGGTGGGTTGCTCTGACCAGGCAGGTCACTGGCTCATCTCCAAGTCCGTTTTGGACCGGCGATGGGAAGCACTCCGAAAGTCGGCTCGGGAAAGACCCGATCTTGAGGCAACGAGCCAAACGACGATCGAAACCAACGCCAATTCCCGATGAACGCCGGAATAATGAATTTATCTCTCAACGCATATGTCCTGCGAGAGCTTCGAGCTGCGATCGGCCCGCTGCTCTTCTTGTGTTTGTTCAGTGCGCGCGCGGTCTTGGCTTCGGACATGGCAACTATCACTGCCACCCGTTGGCCTTCGCTTCAGGAGGTCCTCGACAAATGGCGCGATACGCCGGTGGAAGCAGTCACTCGCGCGGCGGAGGAAGGCGACCTTACCGCGCAGCACTACCTTGGCTATTGTTATGCCGAAGGAATCCGTTTCAACCAGGATTCCAAAGCCGGGGTTGCCTGGTATGAACGGGCGGCGAAGGCTGGATACTTGCCTTCAGTCAATAATCTGGGACTTCTGTACGAGCGTGGAAAGGCAGTGCCCCAGAATTACGAAAAGATGTTGGCCTATTATCGTCGTGCGGCGGATGCCGGTTATCCGCCGGCGCAAGCCGATCTGGGTTTCGTGTATCGGGATGGATTGGGTGTTCCCCGCGATTTCACGGCGGCGCGGAAATGGTTCGAGCGGGCTGCCGGAGCGGGATACAGCGGCGCGATGGTTGAGCTTGGCCGCGCGTATCGATTCGGCCAGGGGGTCCCCGAGGATCGCGAGGCAGCGGAGAAGTGGTTCCGTATCGCCATCGAAAAAGGCGATTCCCTGGGCCTGCTTAATCTCGGACTGTTGTATGAAACTGAATCCCGGTATGATAAGGCATTCAAGCTGTACCAGGAGAGCGCCGGCCAGGGGCAGGCTGACGCCATACTTAGGTTGTATTGCTGTTACTGGGAGGGGCGTGGCGTTGCGGAGAACCGCCGGACCGCAAAGGAATGGCTGGTCAAAGCCGCTGAAGCAGGCAATGCCGCGGCACAGACGGAACTGGCCCATCATTTCGCTTCCCCACAGTCGCACCGCATCCCAGGTCAAGCCGCCCCGCCTGCCAGTATGCCCGACGCCGTCAAATGGTATCGGAGCGCAGCCGACAGCAACTTCGCCGAAGCTCAATGCGAGCTTGGCCTGTGCTACATCAAGGGGCAGGGAGTGGAGCAAAGTGAAGAACACGGCCTGGAGTGGATCCGGAAAGCAGCCGACAACGGCTACATGGACGCGTTGCGCCAACTCGTCCAGTTGTACGCCCGGGGAATTGGCGAACCGCGTAGCGAACAAGACCGCCCCATGCAGATCTTGCGGCGAATCACGGAGAATCGTCAGGCACAGGATGAAAGCACCGTCCAATGGGCTTACGATCAAATCATCTTCCGCCACGAATACGGCGTGGGCACCGATAGTGACATCCTCGCCGGCGTCGAGTGGTATTGCCGGGCCGCGCTGACAGGCGTGAGCGGGTATTTCCTCCAGGACAAAATCATTGTCGTCCCGTCCAAACGCCGCCCCGTGGCAAGCTTCAGCGAAAGCCCCGAACGCTCCTTGATCGAGCTCTGCAAGCCTAACAGCGGGCAGGCAAGCGATCTCTTTCTTGCGGTGATCTCCACGTATCTAAAAGCAGCGCGCGCGAACGATTCCCAAGCGCTGATGCAACTCGGTGAAATGTGCGTCGCGGGCCGTGGCGTGCCGGCGAGCGCTACCAAAGCCTGGCTTTGGTTCACCCTCGCCGCACGAAGGGGCGATCTGGACGGCGCCAACGCGGAGATTGCTAAACTTGAATCCAAAATGACCAAGGAGGAACTCAACCACGCCAGACAAATCCTCCCAGGCATGCTTCAAGAGCTGAACGCAATCGCGTCCGCCATGGGCGCAGTTCCTGGATTCCAGAGCTATGAATCAACCCGGCGAATCCCATGAATGCCGTCTTTGCTTTCATCAAAGGATTTTCAGTCAGGAATGGTCATAATCATTAGAAATGAAGTGGCTCGGCACATGGCTGTTGCTGGGAATTGCCTGCTGCGGGGCGGGAATGGCCCGCGCCCAATTGCAGCTCCTGCCCGATCGGGAGCCGCAGCGTGTGTTTGCCGGCGAGGCGCTCAAAATCACCGCCGCCTGGCGCAATGCCGGCGACCACGCCGTCACTGCGGAATTGCGGATAAGGCTTTATCAAGCCAGCTCTGGGACGGCGGCTCCATTGTCGGAAAAACCCTGGAAGACAATCACCCTTCTACCCGGCCAGACCGTGCTCGAATCCGCGCTCATCGACTTCCCGGCTGTGACCGCAGAAACGCGGTTCCTGATCCAATGGCTGGAGGCCACCAATCGTGTCGCCGGAAGGACCGAAGCGCTGGTTTACCCGGCGAACTTGTTGGGGGAATTAAGGCCCCTGTTGGGCGATGCCCATTGGGGTATTCTTGATCCAAACAACGAACTCAGGCCGTTGTTCAAGCAGAGCCGCCTCGAATTTGTGGACCTGGGCGAGGCGGCGCTGGAGGATTTTCAGGGCCGGCTGGCCATCATCGGACCGTTCTCGGCGGAGGCGCAAATGCGTGAAGGTCTGGCACGGACCATTCGAGAAATGGCCCGGAAAGGCGTGGCCGTGGTCTGGATTCAGCCGCCGCCGCCGCGTGACGAAATCAAACCCTCGTTTTATCTCGTGCCGGAAGGCAAAAGCGCAGTCGTGGTCGTTCAGGCGGATTTGATATCCAACCTGGCCGAAAGGCCACAGTCCCAGTTAAACTTGATTCAGGTTTGCCGGTTGGCGCTGCATCCCGAACCTTTTTCTTTACCCGGCTTGTCTCATCAACCATGAAACGAAATACAAAATGAAAACACGAATTCCACTGATCCTGGCCTTGCTCGTGGCTGCCGGCGCGGCGGCGCGCGCGACGTCCAATGACGTTTTCACTGTTGCCGTATTTAACTTTGAATCCAAGGACGAAGCCGTACGCGACCTCGGCCCCAAGGTGGCCGAGCTGATCAACGTCAACTTGTCCGCCGATCCGCAGATCATCACGGTCGAACGCGCCGATCTCGAAAAGGTCCTGGGCGAACAGGAACTGGGCCTGTCCGGCACTATTGATCAGAACAGCGCAGCCAAAGTCGGGCAGCTGACTGGCGCCAAAGTCCTGGTCACCGGCCGGGTATTCAAAGCCGACAACCAGACGCTTATCGTGGCCAAGATCATCGGCACCGAAACGAGCCGGGTTTACGGCGAAATGGTGCAGGGCGGATCGTCGGCAACCCTCGTTGACCTTTCGGCCAGCCTCGCGAAGAAAATCGCCGCCGATGTGTCGGGAAAAGGTGATACGCTGGTGGCCCAAGTGGAAACACGCGAAGAACGGGTTGCCAAGCTCAAAAAAGCGCTCAACGGAAAGACACTGCCGGTCATTTCGGTGAAAATCAGCGAACAGCATTACGGCCCGCACATCATTGATCCCGCCGCGGAGACCGAGCTGGCGCTGATTCTGCAGCAATGCGGGTTCACGTTGGCGGACGATAAATCCACCAACAAACCGGCTGTCGAAATCTCGGGTGAAGCCTTCAGCGCCTATGGCATGCGAAAAGGCAACCTGGTTTCCTGCAAATCGCGCATTGAGATCAAAGCCCGCGATATTGCCACGGGGAACATTCTGGTCGTGGACCGTCAAACCAGCGTCGGGGTGGATGTGGCGGAGCAGACTGCGGCCAAGACGGCCCTCGAAAATGCGGCGGACTTGCTGGCGGGGCGCCTGATTCCGAAGCTGGGTAAATGAACGCAACTTCTTGCCGGTTTGTTTATGTGGTAATGGACCGCGAGTCTCTGCAGTTTCGCGACGGTGGGTGACCGATCATCTTGAATCAGTCGCCGATGGCGGCTTTAAGTTTCAGGACTTCCGAGTGCAATTGCCGGGCCAGTTCCTTGCGGTCCGCGCTGCCCTCGCGCAGTGGAGCAAAGCGAACGGAGAAGCGGATGACGCGCTTGCTCAACAGGTTGATCACGTGCGGCACAAGAGTCATGTCTCTCCAATAACAGATTTCTTCGCCGGGATCTCCGTCGTCGAGTTCATAGCGGATGCAACCCACGGACACGGGGAAGTTTCGGCTCGTGGCGGGTTCCAACAGGGACGACTTGAAGGGCATCACCGTCTGGCCGCCCGAGCTCGTTCCTTCGGGAAACAAGATCACGAGCACGCCGCTGCGGAGTGTTTCCTCAATGACCCGGGTTACCCTGCCAGTCGCCGCACGCTTTCCGCGGTGAACAAAAATGGTGCCCGCCAGCCGGGCGAACCAGCCGAATACCGGCCAGTGTTTGACTTCGTGCTTGGAAACAAAGACAGCGGGCGTGAGCGCGACAAGCGCGAGGATATCGAGATAGCTCAGATGGTTGCAGACCAGCAGTCCGTTCGACGGAATGGGGCCGGCGACGTGCGATTCAACATGGATCACCCGCAACGCCCGGCGGCAGTGCTGTTGCAGCCAGGAGGCCCGCGCGGCCGGCAACGAGTGTTTGGGGCAAAACGAGCAGCGCCGCACGAAACTCAATGCCGCCAGGACGAATTCGGCGGCGAGCCACAAAAGCCGTCCCGTCACCCGCAGCGGATGTTTGAGCCACGCCGTCATCTGGCAGATTCAAACCGGACCATCCTCCCAACACAACCCGGAAATCCGGGCAAATAAAGGAGCCGGCGGACCGTGACGGGCCGCCGGCTCGATTTGAATCCTGGAACTCGCAGGTTGCCGTTATTCCGGTTTGTCGTCCTGTTGACGCGCTTCGTCCGCGGCGTCGAAGGCGTGTTGCAGCGCGACAAGGTCTTCGCCCGGCCGCAACGCGTCGAGGACGGCCTGCTCGGCCTTGAGTTGCTCCTGCGAATAATTCGCCGCCTTGATGGACAGGCCGATCCGGCGGTCTGCCTTGTCGATCTTGATGACGCGGGCGGTGACTTCCTGGCCGGCCTTGAGCACGTTCTTGATTTTTTCCACGCGTTCCTCGCTGATTTGCGAGATGTGCACGAGGCCGTCGATGTCGTGTTGCAACCCGATGAAGGCGCCGAAGCTGGCCAGCTTGGTGACATTGCCGGTGACGAGGTCGCCGACTTTGTAAAGCTGGTCGATATTGGCCCACGGGTCCTGCGAGAGCTGTTTGACGCCCACCGCAATGCGCTGGTTGGCCCGGTCCACTTCCAAAACCACGGCCTCGACTTCGTCGCCCTTCTTGAGCACTTCCGAGGGATGATTGATTTTTCGGGTCCAGGAAATGTCGGAGACGTGGATCATGCCGTCCAGGCCTTCTTCCAATTCGATGAAGGCGCCGTA
>CAZFOA010000127.1:0-10979 GCA_964520205.1 uncultured Verrucomicrobiota bacterium
AATCACCGCCTGCTTGAACAATTCCGAATATTTGAATTCGACTTTTGTGCTCATAATAAATCTCCTGAAGGCTTCTTCGGTTGCTTAAAACGTCCGTCCCGCCAGCATCAGGCCGTGTTCGATGATCGGTCCCAGGCAGAGCGCCGGGAAGAACGTGAGCGCGGCAACGATGATGATGACGCCGGTTAAAGTGAGGCCGAAAGTCCACCCATGAGTTGGCAGCGTCCCCGCCGACGGCTCGACCGTCTTTTTGGAAGCCAGCCGGCCCACAATGGCCAGAGCGGCGACGATCGGCGCGAACCGGCCGATGATGATTGCGACGCCGAGAGTGACGTCGTACCACGGCACGTTGGCGTTCAAACCGGCGAACGCGCTGCCGTTATTGTTGGCGGCTTCGCCAAACGCGTAAAGGACTTCGCTCAACCCGTGCGGACCCCCGTTGTTCATGCTGGCCAATCCCGATGGAATCATCAGCGAAAGCGCGGTGGGAATCAGACAAGCCGCATTGGGCACCAACACGCCGATCACCGCCCAGGTGGCCTCCCAGGCGCCCAGCTTCTTGCCGAGATATTCCGGCGTTCGACCGATCATCAAACCGGCGATGAAGACCGCGATCAACACGTGGAAGAGCATGCAATAAACGCCGCAACCGATGCCGCCGAACATGATTTCCCCAATCAGGATGTTCCACATCGGCATCATCCCGGCCAGCGGCTGCCAACTGTCGTGCATGGAATTGACCGAACCGTTGTCGATCGCGGTGCAGGACACGCCCCACAGCACACTGTTCATCACGCCGAACCGCTGCTCTTTGCCTTCCAGATTCGGCATAATGTTGGCCACGACCGGATTCGGCTGCGACTCCGCCCACCACGCAATGCCGAACGACAGCACGTAGAGGGCGAGCATCACATTGAACAAGCACCAGGCGTGCTTCTTGTTGCCGATCAACAAACCGAACATGTAAACCTGCGCCATCGGCACGACGATGATTGCCAGCATTTCCAGGAAATCGGCCAGCGGCGTCGGGTTTTCATAGGGATGGGCGCTGTTCACGCCGTACCAACCGCCGCCATTGGTGAAGAGTTGTTTGCAGGACTCATACGAAGCAACCGGACCGACCGGCAGGGGTTGAGTCGCAACCCTGGCGTCCACCATCACCGGCATATTGGTCATGATGGGCTGGCCCTTGGCGTCCACTTGCGGCACATCCATCATCACCGGCGCGCCGTTGGCCATCAGCGGCTGGCCTTTGGCATCCAGCTTGGGCGCCTGCAGCACGAGCTGAATGTTGGTCGTCACGTTGTTGCCCTTGTCGTCCGTCGCCTGCACCTGCGTGGTGTACGGCTCCATGAGATTGGCCGTCGGATAGGCTTTCCAGGTTTGCGGGACGCCTTGCCACACCAGCGGAATGGCCCAGAGCACGGACAACGGGATCACGATGTAAAGCAGGCCGCGGGTGAGGTCGGTCCAGAAATTGCCGATGGACTTGACTGTGGCGCGTTTGAGCGCCCGGCCCACGGCCACCAGGACCGCGAGGCCCGAGGCGCCGCTGATGAACTGATGCACGGAAAGCCCGATCGTCTGCGCAAAATAGCTCATGGTGGTTTCACCCGAGTAGGACTGCCAGTCCGCGTTGCAGGCAAAGCTCCAGGCGGTATTGAAGGCGAGGTGCCAGGAACAGTTGGGTATCTGCTGCGGATTGAATGGCAGCCACTGCTGCGTCATCAGCAGCGCCATCAGCGAGGCAAATCCCGCGGTGGTCATGAGCACGACGGCCCACATGTATTGCAGCCACGTCATCTCCTGCTCCGGGTTGACGCCGGTCAACCGGTACACCGCATTCTCGATGGGCAGCAGGATGGGATGGAGGAAGGTCTTTTCGCCCTTATACACCTTGGCCATGAAACGGCCCAGCGGCGGTGTCAGCGCGATTCCAATTCCGAAAAACAAAAGTATTTGAACTATTTCGTTCCATTTCATGCCGCGACAATAATCGCGGATTGAACCGGGTGTTAATCAAATGGAACCCAAAACGCGTATAAAAGTTATCAAAGCGGAACCGCCGTTCTGATTGAGACGGCGATCTAACGCTAAAGCGGATTGAAAAACTCTGTAGCCGTTTTTTTGGAGCGCCGCGTTTCCGCTTCAATGCCGCCATGCAAAATCACGTTGAAGCGGGCTGAAGCCCGCGCTCCAATCGCGGCCACAGTTTTAATTAAATTGCTCTAAAAGCATATATTACGGCATTGGGACGATGAGTCCGGGCAACAGGTGGTTTACTTGGTCGGTTTAGTGTCCGCCTGGTCCAACGCCAGATTCAACATCAGGACATTCACCCCGGGCTCGCCGACAAAACCGAGGTCGGCTTTGTCACAATTCTGCTGGATGAGTTCGCGCACTTTGGCGTCGCTCAACCCACGGGCTTTCGCCACGCGCGGGGCCTGAAGCCCGGCGTTCTGCAGGCTGATGTGCGGATCCAGGCCGCTGCCGGAAGCCGTGACGGCATCCGCGGGCACGGGCGCGTTGGTCGCCAGCCCGTTTTGCGCACGGTAATCCGCCACATTCTGCGCAATCGCATCGGCGAGCTTTTGGGAGGTCGGCCCCAGGTTGCTGCCGCCGGAGCTGGTGGCATCGTAACCGTTGCCGGCCGCCGAGGGGCGCGAATGAAAATACTTGTCGGCGGTGAATTGCTGGCCCAGCAACCGCGACCCGCGCACGCCGCCATCGGCGTCCACAATCAGGCTGCCATTGGCCCGGTCGCGAAACAGCGCCTGGCCGATTCCGAACACGACCAGCGGATACAGCCCGCAACACACGACCGCGAGCATCAGCGTGACCAGAACGGCGCTGCGAATTTCACAAAGGAACGTTTTCATATTAAACGAGGTGGAGAGCGGTGATGATGACGTCAATGAGTTTGATGCCGACGAATGGAATGACAATGCCGCCCACTCCATAGATGAGCAGATTGCGCTGCAAGATGGCGAGCGCGCCGCTGGGCGTGAACTTCACGCCGCGCAACGCCAGCGGAATCAGCGTGATGATGATCAGCGCGTTGAAAATAACCGCGCTCAGAATCGCGCTCGTGGGACTGTGCAGGTGCATGACATTGAGCGGCGCGATGGCCGGAAAAGTGCCCATCAACATGGCCGGTATGATGGCGAAATACTTTGCCACGTCATTTGCGATGCTGAACGTGGTGAGCGAACCGCGCGTGATCAGGAGTTGTTTGCCGATTTCGATGATCTCCAGCAGTTTCGTGGGATTGGAATCCAGGTCCACCATGTTGCCGGCTTCCTTGGCCGCCTGCGTGCCGGTGTTCATCGCCACGCCGACGTCGGCCTGGGCCAGCGCCGGGGCATCGTTGGTCCCATCGCCGATCATGGCGACCATTCGTCCGCCACTCTGTTCCTTGCGGATGAGAGCCAGCTTGTCCTCCGGTCTGGCTTCGGCCAAAAAATCGTCCACACCGGCTTCGGCGGCGATCGCGGCGGCCGTGAGTTGGTTGTCGCCGGTGATCATGATGGTCTTGATCCCCATCTTGCGGATCTGCGCGAACCTTTCTTTGATGCCGCCTTTGACCACGTCTTTTAGGTGAATGACCCCCAATACTTTTTGCCGGGTGGCAACGATCAACGGTGTGCCGCCCGAGCGCGAGATTCTTTCAACGGTATGTTCGGTCGCCACCGGCACGGGGTTGGCGACAAAGCCGCGGATGGCGTCCGCAGCGCCCTTGCGAAAGCTGGTGCCATTGAAGTCCACGCCGCTCATGCGCGTTTGCGCGCTGAACTTCACAAATTGGGCGTGGGGCAATTCAAGAACCTGCCGTTCGCGGATGCCGAATTGCTTGGCCAGCACCACCACACTGCGGCCTTCCGGCGTTTCATCCGCCAGCGAGGATAGCTGGGCGGCATCGGCCAGTTCCTTTTCGGTCACCCCCGGAGCGGGAATAAACTCGGTCGCCATGCGGTTGCCCAGCGTGATGGTGCCGGTCTTGTCCAGCAGCAGGACGTCCACGTCGCCGGACGCTTCGACGGCGCGGCCGCTCATCGCCAGGACGTTCCGCTGCAGCAACCGGTCCATGCCCGCAATGCCAATCGCGCTCAGGAGTCCGCCAATGGTCGTCGGAATCAAACAAACCAGCAGCGCGATCAACACCGGGATCGAGAAATCCGTGACGGAATAAATCCCGAACGGCTTCAACGTCACGCAGACCAGCAGGAATATCAACGTCAATGCCGCCAGCAAAATGGTGAGCGCAATTTCGTTGGGCGTTTTCTGCCGCTGGGCCCCTTCGACGAGCGAAATCATGCGGTCCAGAAAGCCTTCGCCTGGATTGACGGAAATGCGGATTTTGATTTCGTCCGACAACACGCGGGTGCCGCCCGTCACAGCGCTGCGGTCGCCGCCGCTTTCGCGGATGACCGGAGCGGATTCGCCCGTAATGGCCGATTCATCCACGGTCGCGGCGCCTTCCATGACGTCGCCGTCGGCGGGAATTAATTCGCCGGCGCGCACCAGCACCATGTCGTCTTTGCGAAGTTCGGCGGCATTGACCTCTTCGAATTGGCCGTTTCCGCCGAGGCGGCGGCTTTTGGTTTGCACGCGCGTTTTGCGCAGGGCCTGGGCCTGGGCTTTGCCGCGGCCTTCGGCCATCGCTTCGGCAAAATTCGCGAACAGCACGGTGAACCAGAGCCACAATGCCAGTTGGGCGACGAATCCGCGCAGATCCGGCGAAGCGGTGAAAATGCCAACCGACGTCAGCGCCGCGCCGACCAGGGTGACAAACATCACCGGATTCCGGATCATCAGCCGCGGATTGAGCTTTTTAAACGAGTCGCCGATTGCCGGTCCGGCAATCTTCCAATCAAAAAGAGAAGGAGCTTTGTGGGTCATAAAACGGGTGTTAAAACAGTTTTCCCTGAAGTGTGAGGAAATGTTCGACGATCGGCCCGAGCGTCAGGGCGGGGAGAAAATTCAGCGCGCCGACCAGCAACACGGTGCCGAGCAACAGCAGGACAAACGTGCCGCCGGACACCGGGAAGGTGCCCGCGCTGGCCGGGACGAGTTTCTTTCGCGCGAGTGACCCCGCCATTGCCATGATGGGCACGATCATCAGGAAACGGCCGATCAGCATGGCCAGGCCGATGGTGGTGTTGTACCAGGGAGTATTGGCGTTGAGCCCGGCGAAGGCGCTGCCGTTATTGCCGTTGGCGGAGCTGAAGGCGTACAGGATTTCGCTCAAACCATGCGGACCGGAGTTGTTCAAACCGTCCAGCCCCCACTTGCTGACGGAAGCCCACGCGGCAAAACCCAGGATGGACAGCGCCAGCACCAGCAGCGCCAGCATCGCCATCTTCACCTCGTAAGACTGGATTTTCTTGCCGAGATATTCCGGCGTGCGCCCGACCATCAGGCCCGCGATGAAAACCGCGAGCACGACGAACACGAGCATTCCGTAAAGCCCGGCGCCGACGCCGCCGATGATGATTTCGCCGAGTTGAATGTTGAACAAGGGGACGAATCCGCCCAGCGCCGTGAACGAATCGTGCATGGAATTGACCGCGCCGCACGAAGCGTCGGTGGTGACCGTGGCGAACAAGGCGGAGTTGAAGACGCCGAAGCGGACTTCTTTGCCCTCCATATTGCCATCCGCCGCGGCCACCCCGAGCTGCTGGTGGATCGGATTCCCCCTCGATTCCGCCCACCAGCAGAGCAGCACCCCACCCAAAAACAGAATCATCATTGCCGACCAGACCGACCAGCCATGCGCCTGATTTTTGGTCATGCGCCCGAGGTAATACGTCAACCCGCTGCCAATCGCGAAGATCGAGAGCATCTGGATGAAGTTGGAAAGCGGCGTGGGATTTTCGAAGGGATGCGCGGCGTTCGCGTTCATGTAACCGCCGCCATTCGTCCCCAGCATTTTGATGGCGATTTGCGACGCCACAGGCCCCTGCGCGATGGTTTGGTCCGTGACGGTCTGTTCCTCCATGACCGGTTTGCCAGCCTTGTCGAGGACTGCCTTGCCCGCGGCATCCACCTTGGCGACCGAGATTTTCATCGGCTCCAGAAGTTTGGCGGTCGTGTAAGGCTTGAAATTCTGGATCATTCCCTGGGAAACCAGGAATACGGCGAACACCAGGCAAATGGGCAGCAGCAGGTAATAGCTGACGCGGACGAGGTCCACCCAAAAGTTGCCGATGGTCTTTGCCGAATGCCGCGCCAGGCCCCGGACCAATGCTGCAGCCAAGGCAATCCCGGTGGCTGCCGAGGCAAAATTGTGGATGACCAGGGCGACCATCTGCGAGAGATAGGACATGGTGGATTCACCGCTGTAACTCTGCCAGTTGGTATTGGTGGTAAAGCTGACCGCGGTGTTGAATGCCAGGTCCGGACTCACCGGCCCGAAATGTTGCGGATTCAAAGGCAGCAGGTGTTGCAGACGCAGGATGGCGTAAGTGAACACACAGCTCACCAGGCTGAAAAGCAGCATCGCAAAGGTGTATTGCTTCCAGTCCTGCTCGCAGTCCGGTTTCACCCCCGTGATCCAATAGGTGATCCGCTCCAACGGCTTGATCACCGGGTCCAGCCAGGTCTTGCCATTCGCATCCAGGACCCGGATCAAATAGAGGCCCATCGGCTTCGTGATCAAAGCGATCGCCAAAACAAATACTGCAAGTTGCAACCAATCGGTAGAATGCATGATGACTCCTTAAAATTTCTCGGGCCGAAGCATGGCCACGAGCAAGTAAATGAACAGCAACACGGCAACAATACCCGCGACAATGGTTTCCATAAATGCCTCCTAGAGTTTTTCGCAAAACCAGGCGTAGAAGCCGCTGACAATGAAGAAGCCGGCAATGACGCCAATGAAAATCAGATCACTCATAAAACATTCCCCACAGTCCACAGAACATTGTTTCCGCCAGCCCTTTGGAAACGGACCGATGCCGTCTCCCGGCCGCACATCCCGCGACCGGCCGCCGCCTCATCGTTGAACTGTATT
The DNA here is from genome assembly GCA_964520205.1 of uncultured Verrucomicrobiota bacterium. Classification (GTDB taxonomy): domain Bacteria; phylum Verrucomicrobiota; class Verrucomicrobiia; order Limisphaerales; family BOG-1460; genus CAZFOA01. The sequence goes on from CAZFOA010000127.1 coordinate 7,013, forward strand.
CACTGTTTTGATGATTTCTATTCACGCCTCCACCCTGCTCCCATTCCGGCGTCGAGGGTAATCAAAAGGAGAACCGGAAGTGTCAATAAGTTATCAACGGCTTTGGGCCTGGTTTGAGCCGCGATTCGTTCTGCGGGAACCAGCCGCGAGGACACCCGCTTCATCGGAGCGCGTGCTTCTGAATGGAGAGAATGCTGAACCCTTCAGCCAGAGCCGGCCGCCAAAATCGGTCCGATCAAAAGTCGAACGATTCGCCGGGCTTGAGCAAATGCAACCGCTTTCCGGCAGCTTTGAATTTTTCCTGCGCGGCCGCGTGGTCGATTCTAATCGGCGGAAAGGTGTCGTAATGGACTCCGAGGATATCGTTGCAGCGGATGAACCCGGCGGCTGTGATCGCGTCCTCGACTCCCATCGTGAAGTTGTCGCCGACGCAGAGCGCGGCGAACTTCAGTCGAGTGGAGTCACCAATCAATTTCATGTCCATCGTCAGGGCCGTGTCGCCGGAGTAATAGAAATTACCTTCGGACGTTTCGACAACGAAGCCGCCCGGATTCCCGCCGGCGGTGCCGTCGGGCATCGTGCTCGAATGAATGGCGCTGACATATTTCACCCGGCCGAAATCGAAGTTAAAGCCGCCGCCGTGGTTCAAGGCATGGGCCTTTCCAACGCCCTGCCTGCCAAACCAGGTGATGATTTCAAAGTTGGAAACCAGGGTCGCGCCGGTGCGTTTGGCAATCCCGGCGGCGTCCGCCAGGTGATCCTCGTGACCGTGCGAAATCAGGATATAATCCGCTGCCACTTTGTTCACGTCGATGGATCGCGCCAGCTCGTTCGGCGTGATGAACGGGTCGAAAAGCAATGTGCGGCGGTTGACCTCCACCGCGAAGCAGGAATGGCCGTAGTAAGTGACTTTCATGTTCCCTCCGGTGTCAATGGGTTGAATGTGGATGTAGTATTCACGCTTCCCGACCGGAAATCAACCGCGCGGAATTCGCGGCAGTGCCTCAATCCGATCGGAGCGCGGAGCATTGCTCCGCACGAATCCAGACCGCAGATCTGACAAGCGCGGTGCCCGTGTGTGCTCCGTTCCGAACCCTGCGGCCGGTTCATGGTTTCGCCCATTCGAGCCGCCAACGTTTGTTTGCTTGATAGAAGATCATCGGACCCCGGCGCGGGGCGATGATCATCCGCAGGTCCGGGGAGTCGTTGCAGGAGCGGCGAAGGAAAGCGAAGATCGACCGATAATTCCGGGGTTCGAGAATCGGAGGGACGCGCAATTCGTCATAACCCCAGGCTTGAAAATCAAATACAAAAGGCCCTTGGAACCGCGGGTCATAAGCTTGCCGGAGTGGATGCACGTAACGGCGGAGTTGGGGTGGAAAACTGTCGGCGAGAGTCTGGCTCAGGAAGATATCCGCCTTGGACTGGTTTTCGGAATAAAGTGAAAATGAAAAGTAAGAATCCCACCATCCGGCAAAGCTCAGAATCGGAAGAAAGGAAAACAAGGCCAGTACGAACAGGGCCGGTTTTGAGCGTCTTAACTGGGTAAACGTTTGCGTGACGCGCACGTCCGGCGCGCGCCAGAAAAGCGCATAAACCAGCGCGATCATGGCAAGATTCCAAGGCCAGACCACCAAATCATAGTTGTATCCCAGCGGGCCGAGGAAAAGCAACGCGGTCAAGTGGACCCCGACGGCGCCCGCGATGGCCGCGCGGCGAAACCGGGGCACCCAGACGCCGAGTCCGATGCCAAGTTCCACGAATGGAGCGCAGGCCACGGCCCAGCGGAGCAGGTTGATCGCCCCGGCTGGCAGATGCCAATGTTCGGCGGGAGCCACGAACCAGGCCGGCACGCGGTTGAAAAACCCGGACTGGCACTTTTGGAGGCCGCTCCAAATGTAGGCGGCCGAGAGCGCCCATCGGCAGGCGGCAATGCGGACAGGCGGCGGGAGCAGGTTGAGCAGGAGCATGACCCAGTAAAGGTAGAACCAAGGCTGCCCGCGATTTTGATCTTCACAAAAGGCAAGGAAACCTGCGACGAGGAAAAAAATGACAGCCGGGCGGAAGCACCAGCCGGCGAAAGCCAGTGACAACAGCATCAGAGCAAAATAAACCGAGTCCCAGGGAGCCGGCAGGACTGGAAACCACGCGGCAATCGGAAGCAGGGGAAAAGGGTGGGCGTTAAGCCAGGCCGGCGCGGAGGCGAGCAGGCTGAGAAAACAGGCGCCCAGAAGAATGGCACGGAGCCAGGCGGAGCGGCCATCCAGGCCCGCAAACGGACGGGAAGTGGACGAAATGGAAACCGGGGAGAGAGGTTGCATTGGGCACTCGCGCCGGATGCCTACACCTGTTTCGTCAGGAATACACCCAGCTTCAGCAGCTTCTTCACGTCCGCTGCCGACTTCGCTTCGGCATAGATGCGAAGAATCGGCTCGGTGCCCGAACCCCGCAGCATGAGCCACGAGGCATCCCGGGCGATCAACTTGATGCCGTCATACGATTTCATGTCGGACAATGGCGAGTTCAGGAGTTTGGCCGGTGGATTCCGCTTCAAAAAATCCATCAATGCCCCGCGCTTCTCCAGAGGGTAGTGCGTGTCGATGCGGTCGTAGTGATGCGGACCAAACTGCCGCTCCAGTTGGGCGAGCATTTTGCCGACGGAGATCCGCTCCATGGCGAGCATCTCGAGCAGCAATAGACCGGCGGCGAGGCCATCGCGTTCGGGAATGTGCCCCTGAAAACCAATCCCACCGCTCTCTTCCGCGCCCAGAAGCACGTCTCCCTTGAGCATCTCGGCGCAAATGTATTTGAAACCCACGCCGGTTTCCGTCAGCCCCGTCACCCCGGGATAAACCGCGCACATCTGGTCCACCATGGAGGTCGTCGTCAGCGCTTTCACCACGCGTCCCCTGCCCTGCCGATTCACCAGGCAATGGCGCAGGAGCAGGCAAATAATCTGGTGCGTGGAAAGATAACGGCCGTGGCCATCCATGCCGCCGACCCGGTCGGCATCGCCATCGGTCACGAGGCAGATATCGTGAGGATGCCGGCGCAAGTATGCCTGGCTGCGGGCATAATTTTTCTCGATGGGTTCGGGATTAATTCCGCCGAAGAGCGGGTCGTGGTTGCCGTTCAGCGTGGTGACCTTGCACGTCGTGCCGGCCAGCAACGAATCAAAACAACCGGCGCCCACGCCGAAAAGCGCGTCATGGGCGAACCGGAGTTTCGACCGGGCAATCAGTTTGAAATCGACCAGCCGCTTGAGCGCGGCGTAGTGCGCCGGGCGAACGTCAAAAATCTCGACCCGCCCGTCCTCCACCGCGTCGGACAGGGGCATGGTCCGAATCGGATTCTGACCGAGACACGCTTCCACCGCCTGGCATGTTTCCGGGAAACTCGATCCGCCATAATCTGATTTGAGCTTAAAGCCGTTAAAAATTGGGGGATTATGGCTGGCGGTGATCATCACGCCGCCGATGGCGCGCCGCTGTTTTACGGCGAAAGAAACCGCCGGCGTCGGGGTTGGCTCCGGAGTCAGGACGACCGCGAATTCATTCGCCGCCAGAATTTCCGCCGTGCACCGGGCGAATTGGTCCGAAAAAAATCGCCGGTCATAGCCGACCACGATTTTTCTTCCGGTGCCGGGCGCCGGATTGGCGCTCCAGAAATCCGCCGCCGCCTGAGCCACGCGCGCAACGTTTGCGAAAGTGAAACCCTCGGCGATGACCGCGCGCCATCCGTCCGTGCCGAATTTAATTTGAGTCACGACACGAGCTTGGCACAGGAACTTTTGGATGCCAAGAAAGAGAACAGGTGGGTAGAAGTCATCTTACAAGTGCTGTCCGGTGGGGCGAGGCTCCTGACGAGCCGCTCCATTCTTGAAGCAAGACGGCTCGCGCCTTCGCGGCGACGAAGCCGCTTCGGCGGCGCAGTCATCGCGGCGCGATAACCCCGCCTCAAAACAAAT
>CAZFOA010000128.1:0-10871 GCA_964520205.1 uncultured Verrucomicrobiota bacterium
AAGTCTGGACCGGCTGGGCCTTCGGCTTCGGCATCGAACGCATCGCCATGATCCGTTACGGCATCAATGACATCCGGCTATTCTACGAGAATGACGTGCGGTTTTTGAGGCAGTTCTAGGATTCCAAAATGCGATTGACAGGATTCCCAATAAAGCTATTGTGGAAGTGTGAAAACGACAATTGATATTCCAGACAAGTTGCTTCGGGAAACCATCAAACGCACGAACGCCAAAACCAAGCGGGATGCGGTCGTTACCGCTCTTGAAAAATTCAATCGTCTTCAACGCCTTCGGGAGTTGAATGTGAAATTGAAGGGAACGTTTGTTGACTTCATGACGCAGGAAGATCTCAAGGTCATGCGCGAAGATGCGAAGTGGGCGAAAACCGCATGAAACTCGTGGACACCTCCGCGTGGGTGGAATACCTGCGCTCCGGTCGTGGCGGCGTTTCCGAAAACGTGGAATCGCTCGTTCTGTCTGACGAGGCGGCCTGGTGCGATATGGTTATGCTTGAACTTTGGAATGGCGCGCGTGGACAGGAAGAAAAACGAAAGCTGACGGAATTGTCAGCCGCCACCCCGCGCCTTGAAACCACCGCTGAGGTGTGGAAACTGGCGCATCGGCTGGCGATGCGTTGCCGCGACAAAGGCAAGACCGTGCCCGCGGCCGACATACTGGTCGCCGCTTGCGCCGCATACCACAAAGTCGAGGTGGAACACAAAGACAGCCACTTTAATGACATCATGCCGCTGGCAAAGGGATTGTGACAACGCATCCAGATGAAGCCATTGGGCAGCCTTCGGTTGAAGTCACGGAGTGGCGCCGGAGGATAGCCCGCGGCGTCAGCCGTGGGTTGGGCGTGTTGTTTGGCGCAAGCCGCGTAGGGCCGGCAGAAGCCTTCCCTCTGCGCGCCAATTCTCTTTCGTCCCGCCGAAGCTTGAACCGTTTTGCCTTTTGTTCCCACGACTCACGCCGTGGGCTATCCTCTGTCGCCGTTTCACGGCTGATTCCCTGATGCCCCATGAAAATCACGCTCAACTGGCTCAAACAATACGTTGATTTCGACTGGACGCCGGAACAATTGGCCGAGCGGCTTACGATGCTCGGGCTGGAGGTCGAAGGCGTCCACAAGGTCGCCGGCGAGTTCGAAGGCATCGTCGTCGCGCAAATTCTCACCAAGGAAAAAGTGCCGGGCTCGGACAAGCTCTCGCTCTGCAAGGTCAACGACGGACGCGGCGAGCGCACGATCATTTGCGGCGCGCAGAACCATAACGTCGGCGACAAGGTGCCGCTCATCCTGCCCCAATTCGCCTTGCCGCTCAAGCCGGGCGACAAGGAACCGTTCGTCATCAAGGAACGAAAAGTGTTCGGCATCACCAGCCAGGGCATGATGTGTTCGCCGCAGGAACTCGGTTTGCCGGATCCGGTGGATGGCCTGCTCATTCTTCCCCAGGACGCGCCAGTCGGAAAACCTTTTGCCGAATATCTCGGCCGCGCGGGCGGCGACGTGGTGTATGACCTCGAAATCACGCCCAACCGGCCGGACTGGAACAACGTCATCGGCATCGCGCGGGAAATCGCGGCGGTGACGGGCAACAAGCTCACGCTGCCGGACGTGGGGGGGCCGAGCGCCCCCGCGAGCCGGGGCGAAGAAACGGCTCGTCAGGAGCCTCGCCCCACCGCCGCTGACTTGGTCGGCGTCCGCATCGAAGACGCGGAGCTTTGCCCGCGCTACACGGCGCGCGTGGTGAAGGGTGTCAAGATCGGTCCCAGTCCCGATTGGCTGCGCCTGGCGCTGGAAAAAGTCGGCATTCGCAGCATTAGCAATGTCGTGGACGTGACGAATTTTGTGATGATGGAATGCGGCCAGCCGTTGCACGCGTTTGATTGCCATCTGATAGCAAAAGGCAAGGATGGCCGGCCTACGATCGTCGTCCGCCGCGCGAAGGAAGGCGAAAAATTCAAGACTCTCGACAACCAGGAACGCACGCTCGCAAACGAAATGCTCCTCATTGCCGACGAGCAGAAGGGCATCGCGCTCGCCGGCGTCATGGGCGGCCAGAATACCGAGATCAATGACAGGACCGTGGACGTCCTGGTCGAGAGCGCCTGTTTTTCGCCGACGAACATTCGTCGCACGAGCAAGGCGCTCGGCCTGCGCAGCGAGTCAAGCTACCGCTTCGAGCGCGGCGCGGACATCGGCATCTGCGACTGGGCGAGCCGGCGTTGCGCCCAATTGATTTTGGAGACCGCCGGCGGCCAGCTTGCCGATGGCGTGGTGGACGCTTATCCAAAACCGGTTGAGCCGAAGGAAATCACGCTGCGCCATCGCAAGGTGAACGAATTGCTGGGCCTCGAATTGAAGCCGCAGGAAATAGAGTTCTATCTGGGCCAGCTTGGTTTGAAGGCCGTCAATCGCAAGGCGCGGCCCGTCGGCGATGAGGCCCCGGCTGAACCGGTCACATTTTCCATTCCAACCTTCCGCGTGGACCTCAAGCGCGAAGTGGACTTGATCGAAGAAATCGCGCGACTTCATGGCGTGGACAAAATTCCGTCCACACCCCCGCGCGGGGCCATCGGCGCCAATGCGTACGACCCGGTGCACGATCAAATCGCCGAAGCGCGGCGGATCCTGACCGGGCTTGGCTTGAACGAAGTCCAGGGACAAACTCTGGTGTCGAGGGCCGAGTGTCGAGGGTCGGGGGCGGAAGTGATCGCGTTGGCGAATCCGTTGAGTTCGGACATGGACGTGCTGCGGCCGGGTCTGTTGCCGGGGTTGCTGTCTATTCTCCGGCACAACCTTAGCCGCAAGAACTACGACGTGGCGTTGTTTGAAATCGGGCGGGTGTTTGCAAATGGAGCGCAGGCGTCCTCGTCTGCGGGTTCGCCGGGTGTCCCGCCCGGCCACGCGACCGGAAGCCTGCGCGCCGTTGAAGAGCGACGCGTGGCCATCGCGTTGACCGGCCAGCGCCAGCCGTTGTTTTGGACCGGGGACGAACGCGGGGCGAAGTTTGACATTAGCGATTTGAAGGGTTTGCTCGAGGAATTTTTTGAGCAGTTCGGCGTGCGCGGGGTGGTTTACAGCACACGCGCGGAAAGCACCGCCTGGTTCCTGGAATCGGCGGCGATCCAGATCGGCAAACTTCCTCTCGGGGAAATCGGCCAGTTGCCGCCTCCCTTGGCCAGGCAATACGATCTGCGCGACGCGGTTTTTCTGGCGGAGCTGAGTCTGGACCAGTTGCTGGCCCGGCGGAACCCTGCGAAGTCGTTCAAACCGTTGCCGGCATTTCCAACCATCCGGCGCGACGTGGCCATGCTGGTGCCGGAAGCCACGACGCACGACGCTGTCCTGAAACTGGTGAAGCAAACCAAGCCGGCCAATTTGGAATCAGTGGATCTGTTCGACGTGTTCCGCGGAAAGAATGTTCCCGACGGACAGAAGAGCATGGCGTATGCGTTCACGTATCGGAACGCGGAACGGACTCTTACGGACGCCGAGGTGAACGCGGCGCACGAAAAGCTTGTGGAACAGTTCAAGAAAGTTTTGACGGCGACCGTTCGGGAGCATTGAACGGGGACTCGCGGGGCAGAGGATCGGAACCAATTCGGTTAAATTGCCGCTCCGCCAACCGGCCGGCCACCCTGTCCACGATGCGCCGCTGCAAGGGGTAACCCCAAGCCGTCACTTTCGTTGGTGTTCCAGAAACCAGTCGAACAGTTTTGGATTGTTGTAGGTCTCCGTGAATGAATCATGCTCCGCTTCCGGGTACACGGTGAGCTGCGCGTTGGTGCAACCTGCCCGCTTCAATACCGCCAGCATCCGTTCCGATTCCGAAACCGGCACCACCGGGTCCTTGGCGCCGTGAAACGCCCAAATCGGCAGTGACTGCAGGGCCCGCTTTCTCGCGCCCTCCGCCAGCAATACATCAATGCCGTTCCCGCCGCCGCAGACGGGCGCCGCGGCGGCAAAACGCTCGGGATGATTTACCGCCAGGCTCCAGGTGCCGTAACCGCCCATGCTCAACCCCGTCAGATAAATCCGTGCGCGGTCCACCCGGTAATCGGCAATCACCCGGTCCAATAGCGCGAGCACCGCGTCATCGTCCCAGCTTTGTGTCAACGGACATTGCGGCGAGACAATGATGAAAGGAAATTCCCGGCCTTCGGCCACCCGTTTCGGCGGACCGTGTTTTGCCACCAGGGCGAGATTCGTGCCGCGCTCGCCGGCGCCATGAAGAAACAGGATGAGCGGCCAGCGCTGTTCACCTTGCGGCCTGTAATCTTTGGGCAGGTACAAGAGGTAATTCAGCGCGATTTCTTTCGTGACGCGCGCTTCGAATTTCACCGGCCGCAGCGTTGCTGGGAGATTCATCGGTTGTGCATTGACAGTGACGGCCAGGGCGGTCACGACAGTCCCCGCTACGACCTGGAATACTTTTGGCAAGGACATGACAAGGGGGGCGTCCGCAACTACATGATCTTCAGCTTCGGCAAATCCTGCGAGTCCACCAGCCCCACCGGCTCGCGCTTCGCATTCACCACGATCAAATCGTCGATGTTCCGTTCGTTGAAAATTTTCAGCGCCTCCACCGCAAGCGCCTCCAGGCTGATCGCAATCGGATTCCGGGTCATCACGGCCTTGAGCGGCCGCGACAGGATGTTTTCATCGTCGGACATGCGGCGGCGGAAATCGCCGTCGGTAAACACGCCCACGAGTTTGCCGCGCCGGTCCACGACGCTGAGGCTGCCGGACCTCGCGCGCGTCATCACCAGCAACGCCTCCTTCACCGCCAGGTCTTCGCGCGCGACCGCGTTGCGTTCGCCGGACCGCATGATGTCGCCCACGCGCAGCAGCAGCGCGCGACCGATGGCGCCGGACGGATGGTATCGCGCGAAATCGCTCTTTTTGAAGCCGCGCGCCTGCAACACCGTCATGGCCAGCGCGTCACCCATTACCAGCATGGCGGTGGTGCTGGCTGTCGGCGCCAGATTGAACGGACAGGCTTCCTTCGGAACCCTGACGTTCAGGACCAGGTCGCTGTGCCGCCCGAGCGACGACTTGGGATTGCCGGTCATCGCGATGATTTTGACCGGGAACCGTTTCAGCGCGGGCAGGAGGTTGAGCAATTCCTCCGATTCTCCCGAATAACTCAGCGCCAGAATCACGTCGCCGTCGTTCACGATGCCGAGATCGCCGTGCAAGGCGTCCACGCTGTTGAGCACGACGCTGGTCGAACCGGTGCTGGTGAGGGTGGCGGAAATTTTCTGGCCGATATTGCCCGATTTGCCGATGCCGACGACGACGACCTTTCCGCGCCGGCCGAGCGCGCCGGTGACAACTTCGACCGCGCGTTCAAACGCGGCGTCGAGTTGCGCGCGCACGGCTTTGAGCGCCGCCAGTTCGATGTCGAAAACTTTTTTGGCGTGGGCGAGATGGCTCACGGCCGCAAGCATGCGGGGAAATGGAACTCAGTTCAACGTCAGAGTTACTCCGTGTTGGGATAGGAGCCTAAGATTTTGACGAAGTTGCAGTGTTCTCCGAGGAGGTCAATGGCTTTAGTGACTTTGCGGTCTTCCATGTGGCCGTCGCAGTCGATGAAGAAAAAATATTCCCACGCCTTCCGTTTGCTGGGGCGCGACTCGATTTTCGTCATGTTGATCCGGTTCCGGCGGAACGCGGCCAGGGCGCTGTGCAGCGCGCCGACCTTGTCGGTGATACTGACCATGAGGCTGGTGCGGTCGTTGCCGGTGGGCGGGCTGCATTGGCGTCCGAGCACGAGGAACCGGGTGGCATTGGCGGCGTTGTCCTGAATGTCCAGCTCCAGAATGGGGACGTTATATTTCTCGGCGGCCAGGGCGCCGGCGATGGCGGCGGTGAATTTCTCCTTCGCGGCGAGCTCCGCGGAACGGGCGTTGGAGGAGGTTTCAATGATTTCGACGCGGGGCAGATGGTTCTGAATCCAGCCGCGGCATTGGGCGAGCGATTGCGGGTGAGCGAACAGTTTCTTGATCTGCGTCTGGCGCCAGCGGCTCAGCAGGCATTGTTGCACCGGCAAGACAATTTGCGCCACGATTTTCAAATCGCTGTCCACGAACATGTCGAGCGTGTGGGTGACGATGCCTTCGGTGGTATTCTCGACGGGCACGACGCCATAGTCCGCGCGGTTCTTGCTGACCTCGGTGAAGACGTCGGCGATGGTTTTCTGCGAGGCGTAGCGGAGGCTGGAACCGAAGCGGCGGATGGCGGCCTGGTGCGTGAAGGTGGCTTCCGGGCCGAGGTAGGCGATGGTCAGCGTTTTCTCGAGCGCCAGGGCGCTGGACATGATTTCGCGATAAACCGAGCGAAGCTGGTCGGCAGTCATGGGCCCCTGATTGAGGCGGATGATGCGTTGAAGCACGGCCCGCTCGCGGTGCGGCGCATAGATTTCCTCGCCCGCCTTGAGCTTGAGCTCGCCGATGGCCAGGACGTGGTTGGTGCGCTCATTCAGCAGCCGGACGATCTGCGCATCCAACCGGTCGATTGCCTTGCGATGTTCGGGAAGGTTCACAACGAACAGAGAATATCGGAATTGCCCTCAAGGCAGAAGAAATTTCTTGGCAAAGCCAAACAGCCGGGCATCGTCTTGCCAGGCAGGATAAACGGGTTAAACTAACCACATGGAAGAAAACATGGGCAAAGTCACAACGCAGATCAAAGTCACAAATTGGCTGGATGCTGAATTGTCGGCCGTCGGTGCGCGACAGGAAAAGCCCCGAGCGATTGAGACGGAGGCATTGGTGGACACGGGCGCAGTGAAGTTCTATCTCAGGGCTTCCCTGATCCAGGAGCTCGGCCTCCGGCCCGTCGGAGAAATCATGTCACGCACCATGTCCAACCGTTCCGAGCCGAGAAAGGTCTATGCGCCGGTGGCTCTGGAGATTCAAGGCCGCACCGGACGATTTGATGTAGTCGAAGTCTCAGACGCGCTGCCGAACATCGTTGGCCAAATTCCGCTCGAAGATATGGACTGGGTGGTGGACTGCAGAAACCAAAAGTTAATTCCTAATCCAGAGCACAAGAACGGCGAGATGTACGACGAGTTTTGAATCCGGTGAAGTTCGGGAAACCAGTCCGGCCGGCGCGCCAACATCTCAAGGCGCGGGGTTCACCGGTTCGCCGGCCTGGACTGCTGCTTCTGCGTTCTGCGTTCCGGCTTCTTCGTCCAACTGCAACTGCTCCGGCGGCACGGTGGCCAGGCCCGGATCGGCCGTGACGGGCCCCGGCGGTTTCTCGACGGCAACTTTTCTCAGCTCATCCGCCGCCGGCAAATCCTCCAGGCTGCGCAGGCCGAAGTATTCCAGGAACAACCCGGTGGTGCCATAGTTCATGGGGCGTCCGATGACTTCGGCGCGGCCCACCTGTTCGACCAGGCCGCGCTCGAGCAGCGTTTGCATCGTGCCGTCCACGTTCACGCCGCGGATCTGCTCGACTTCGGCGCGCGTGATGGGTTGGCGATAGGCGACGATGGCCAGGGTTTCGAGCGCGGGTTGCGACAGGCGCGGGGGGCGGGCTTTGACGCCGACCAGCGCTTTGAGCCAAGGGCCGAATTCGGGCTGAGTGACGAATTGCCACGAGCCGGCGACGCACGCCAGTCGATAACTTCGTCCCGCCTGTTCATGCTCATGCGCCAACTGCTCCAGCGCGGCGGTGAGATCGGCTTCCGCCACCTTTTTGAACGCGCGGACCGTTTCGTTTCCCTCGGCGTGTTCCGTGGCAGCCGCCAGCACTTCGCGCAGTTCTTTCAGGTTGAGCGGCTTTTGCGCTGAAAACAGCAGCGATTCCAGAATGAATTTCAACTCCATATTCGGATTAGGTGAGACTGCCTGCGCCCGGCTCGGGCGCGGCAAGGATCGCGGATTGGGGATGGGTTTCGGCCGCCGCCATCGGTTCGCGAACGGCTGCGGCGGCCGGCGCGCGTCCGATTTCGATTTCGCCAAAAGGTTCGGGTTGCGAACACACGAGCTGTTTGAGGCGGATCAATTCCAGCAGCGCCAGGAACGTGACGACGACTTCCGACCGGCTGGTGACATCGGCGAACAACTCGAAAAACTTCAACTGCGGCCGCTCGGCAAGCCGGCGCATGAGCTCCTCGATTTTTTCGCTGACGGTCCATTTATCCTCGAAAATCTCGCGGGACGGCTCGTGTTGGCCGATCCGTTTCAACACGGCATTGACGGCATTGAGCAGGTCGAACAGGGACACGTCCGGTTTGGGTGGCGGGGGGGTGGATTCAAATTCCAGGGTGCCGGGCCGGCGCGGGAAGACGTTTTCCTGATGCGTCTCGAGGACCTGCAATTGAGCGGCGGCATCTTTGAACTTTTTGTATTCGACCAGTTGCCGTATGAGTTCCCAGCGCGGGTCATCGCCTTCCTCTTCGTCTTCGACCTGCGCCTGCAGGTCCGCCGGCAGCAGTTCGCGGCTCTTGATGTGCATCAGCGTGGAGGCCATGACCAGAAATTCGCCGGCGATTTCCAGGTCCAGCAGCCGCAGGGTGTCGATGTATTCGATGAACTGCGTGGCGAGGCGGGTGAGGTTGACTTCGTAGATGTCCACTTCCTCCTTCTTGATGAGGTAAAGGAGGAGATCGAGCGGACCTTCAAAGACCTCGAATTTGACTTTGTATTCGGACATGATCGCGCCCGGCGCCGGTCGGGCGCGGGACCTGGCAATCCTAGGCAGCCGCGGGCCGCTTTGCAACGCCGTAACGCGGTGTCACTTGCCGGCGGCATTCAGCGTCCGAATGCAACTCGCGAAGCAGGATTAACAGGATAACCAGTTGACAAAATAGGGCCGGGTCATACAATTTGAATCATTCGGGTAGCAGTACGTTTCTTCAGCGGGGTTCCCCACCCCCACCTCCTTGGCGTCTGCTGCCCGAATATTTTTTTCTGTTCAGCTTGACGTGCTGCGAGCATTTCCATAGGTTCTCCTGCCCCACGCGGGGGCGTAGCTCAATTGGTTAGAGCGCTGCCCTGTCACGGCAGAGGTTACGGGTTCGAGCCCCGCCGCTCCCGCCATTTTTCTCGGAAGTTTGAGGGACGAGGGTCGGGGTGTGAAATCCGGCCTTCAAATTAATCCGCAATTCCCTTCGACGTTCGAGGTTGAGCGTTCGATATTCGATGTTTCCCCGGTTCCGCCTTCCGCCTTCCGCCTTCTGGCCTCTGCCCTCTGACCTCCGACCTCTGACCTCCCCCCTCACCGCCCCACCAATGACGTCGTCCAGAGAATCGTGGAACTCGCCTGCTGAATCGCCGCAGCTTGATCCGGATATTTACCCGCAAACGCGTCCAGCACAGCCCGCGCTTGATCGGGATGTCCGGCTTGAACCAACACCCGGGCCAGCCCCTTCACCGGTTCTGGATTGCCGGGCAAAATTTGACTTGCCAGCTGGTACACCTCCTCCGCCTCCGCCGTGAAATTGTGCGCCGCCAGTAAATTGGCCGACGCGCTGACATCATGCGCGTAAGCTCCCAGCGCATAACTCGATCCCATCACTTCCGAATCCGCCAACAGCGCCTGCGTCGCCGAACGCCAGTAATCAACCGATTGCGCTGCGCGATCCGAGGTGAAGGAATTTTCACCGCCCTGCGCGTTCAACTCCATCAACGGCCCGAGCGGCAGCGCATCCGCATAGGTGCCGCGCAACGGAAATGATTCCTCCGTCGCGAACGAAAGCTCCGGATTCTTTTCCATGATCATTTGCAGCAGCTTCTCGTTGATAGCCATCACCGCCGCCTGCCCGGAAAACTGGACTTTGCCGTCCACCATTTTGATATTTTCGCCCGGCAAAACCTGCTTGGGCTCATCCGGAAAATCCAAATCGTGCTGAAGACGCTTTTGCGCATCGGCAGAGTACGCCTCGAAAGCCCGTTGCGAATCCTCCTTCGATAATCCGTTGAATTGTTCCCCGTACAGCTCGCTCACAAAATCCAGATAACTTGAATCCGCCAGCGCGTTTTGTGTGATGATCATGTGCGGATCGCCACTCGACTCATTCACCAACTCCGGCACCCACCGGCCGAAATCAGTGCCGCCCACGTAAACCATACCCGGCCGCAGCGAATCCAGAATCGCGTTGCCATAATCGAGAAGCTTTTGCGCCGGCCACTCGTGCGCCTGCTCCGCCACCCCATACGCATCCAGCACCGACGCCCAATAAGGCTCCAGGTCCGGGCGATCGTCCTTCGTACCTTCGTATTGATGCGCGTGCGAGGCCAATTCCTGCCAGAGGCGATGGATTTCGTCCCAATCCCCCTTCTCAAGAGCCTTGAAGAACGCGTCGACTTCCGGCGGCAAACCCTCGTTCCGGCGAAGCGCGATTCTATCCACCATGGCCCGCCGGCTCCGGCCGAACTGCCGGACTTTCTCCGCGACAATTTCCTCCGCCGACTTCGCCGGCACCCGGGTCCTTGCCGCACCGAATCGTCGCAGCGCCATCGGCAACTGCGCCGCAGATCCTGAATGCCTGCCAACCATGGCCGCGTCCGGTGAATTTGCTCTGCCGGAAAACCTCTCCGCACGCGGCCATAACAGCGCAATCAGCGTCATCAGCACCGCGCCCGCCACGATACCCCACCAGAGCCGCGCCCGGACGTTGTTTTGGTGCGAATTTCCTCCCCCTGACGGCAAAGATGTCATAATCGGTCTGCCTTTTACCAATAGACACCGCGAAAGCCGGATTTGTATATGCGTTCGAGCCCCGCCGCTCCCGCCATTTTCCTTTGTGGGAATTCTTTAAACAGAAGGTAACGGAGAGAACAGAGGCCTGCCGCGCCGTATCCCACGCCTCTCCCACGTGTCCGAACTCATCCGGTCGCGGACAAGAGTACGC
>CAZFOA010000129.1:0-10814 GCA_964520205.1 uncultured Verrucomicrobiota bacterium
GTTCCAAAATCCCACCTCACAAATCATGCCCGATACCTCGCTAAGGATTCGGGAGCGCTCGCAAGTCCGGAAGTGAGTCTTTTCTTTTTCATACAAATGGCTTAATTCTTTTTCATTCCTGCCGATGTAAGCCCGTGCCGAAACTATTTTCCCGGGCTTACAGACTTTCAGCGGGGAAATCGGCACACAGGAAACGGAGAACCAAATGACATTTGAGAACGTAATGGATCAATTTTTCATGCGCAATTGCTACACGGAACAGGAACGCGTGAGAGTCAAGGCATGGCCGACCTACCGGGACGCGGCGGATCAGAATGACACCATCCAAGCGCAAGAGATTGCCACCCGGGTTCTCGAAGCGGGGCCTGCCATTTCTGAAGAATGACTTGAACGTCTTTTTCGCGGTGTAAAACAGGCAGGCTGGGATGCTCCGCCTGAGTCAGGGTTGCGGCGCTTTATCTTTGCGTGCCGATGGGAGCAAGAAGAAAAGCCCGCAAATCGAGCCGGCAATTTCTCCCGATTCCAGCGGTCCGACGTGGGGTATCAGGGCAAATTCCAGGCGCTTGCCAGGCCGGCGGAAGACGCCGGTTCAGGTAGCCGCTTTTGCACCTCTGAGAAGAAAGTAGCGGCCCCCTTCAAAACCGAGCACCCCCAACTGCCTGAGATTCTCCAGATAATCACTTATCGATTTTAAGGGTGCAATTTCGGTCTGCCCGTTCTGCAAGTGGTTGAATCTCTGGGCCAATTCGGCTTCGGTGAACGATCGCCGCCAGAATATCAATTGAGCCAGTTTTTCCCGGTTATGGTTGTGTTGCCCAAGCATGACTTTTTGCCTCGTTTCGAGTTTTAATTATCAGAATTTGTCTGGCTTAAGCTAATCATGTGCCATGCAGGATCGAGAGCGCCCATCGCCAGTCTGGATTTTGGGGGCTTGGGCGGATTGGTTTCTCATTCCGCCACGGCATGGACGCTTCGCGCGAGAGGATCGGCTCGCGTGTAACCGAAGCTGAATCATCGACTCCAGGCCGGCGCGGGACGCCGGCGGCGTCACGAGGACTGCAAGATTGAACGGTGTGACGGGGCGCTTTGAAGAAAGAATCAGCGGGGGATTGAAACCAGAAGCCGCGGCCAGCAGATCAGTTTGCTCCGGCAGCGGACTTCCGCGAAGCGGTCAGCCAATCCAGATACTCGCTCAAACGCTGCTTCAATTCCTTGCGCGGCACGATGGCATCGATGAGCCCGTGTTCGAGGAGAAATTCCGCCGTCTGAAAACCGGGCGGCAGGTCCGCTTGCGTGATGTCCTTGATGACGCGCGGCCCGGCAAAGCCGATCATTGCGCCCGGTTCGGCGATGATGAGGTCGCCCACGCTGGCGTAGCTGGCCATGACACCGGCGGTGGTCGGGTGAGTGAGCACGCTGATATAGGGCAGTTTGGCCTGGGCGTGATAGGCCAGCGCGCCGCAGGTCTTGGCCATTTGCATGAGGCTGAACATGCCTTCATACATGCGCGCCCCGCCGCTGGTGGAGATGATGATGACCGGCAGCTCCTTTTCCGTCGCCTTTTCGATCAGGCGCGTCAGCTTCTCGCCGACGACCGAGCCCATCGAGCCGCCGAGGAAACTGAAATCCATGACCCCGAGCACGGCGCGATGTTCGCCGATTTTGCAGATTCCCGTGATGACCGCGTCTTTTAGTCCGGTCGACTTCTGATAATCCTGGAGCTTGTTGGCGTAGGCCGCAACGCCGGTGAACTTGAGCACATCGACACTCACCATATCCGCGTCCAATTCCTCGAAGGTGCAGGTTTCGACGAGCGAGTGAATGCGTTCGCGGGCGCCGATGGGAAAATGATACTGGCAATGCGTGCAAACCTTCTGGTTTTCGTCGAGCTCCTTGTCGAAAACCATGGTGCTGCACTTCGGGCACTTGGTCCACAGGCCCTCGGGAATTTCGCGCTTCCTGGATTTGGCGGAGCCCAGCTTCGGTTTCTTGACAAAATTCGCGGGCGCGTTCGAAGCGGGCGGCGGTGTGAGCGCGGGTTCGGCGGTTTCCAGGCCGAGCGATTTTTTTGTGAATGAAGTTGTGGACATTTTAATCAAGCTGCCGGTCGAGGGCTGGGGATTTCGGGCAGTCGATCAACCGGGCATCCATGACATTCACGACGTTGTTCATTTCAAGCGACATCCTTAGTATTCAGAGTCCGCGGGCCACTGTCCAGACGCAAACGTCATCAGCTCCGGCGGTTTGCAACACCCGGGCGCACGCGCTGGTGGTGGCGCCGGTGGTGAGAACATCGTCCAGCAGCACGATGCGCCGCCCGCGCAGCCGCTGGTTGTCCCCCAAAATGAAGGCGTTACGGACATTGGCGGCGCGCTCCCGCCGGGTGAGCTGCGTCTGGGTCCGCGTGGGCGCAATGCGCTTCAGCAGATGTGGGCGCACGGGAATGCCGGTGGCTTCACCGAGCCGGGTGGCCAGGCGTTCGGCCTGGTTGAATTCACGTTCGCGCTCTTTCAGTGGATGCAACGGCACGGGCACGATCCAATCCGGCGGTTCGCGGCGCAATACCGGCCCAGCCTGGCGGATGAGCAGGTCCGACAGGAACGACTCGAACCAGAGCGCCCGCTGGTATTTATACCGGTGAATGGCATCCAAAACCACGCCGCGCGCCGCCACGGCGGAGCGCGCCGAACTGAAGTGCAAATCCATTTCCCGGCAATTTGAGCATTCAAACGGAGTCGTCAAGTCGCCCTGATAGGGCAGTCCGCAGCGACTGCAAAACGGCGGCTGGATGAACCGCGCCAGGCTCCGGCAACGCGGGCCGACGAATCCGTCGGCGACGGTGGCCCGTTCCCCGCCGCAGAGCTGGCACGTTTCCGGGTAGAAAAGAGCCAGGGCGACATCCGCCCATTTTTTAAGAGGCGCGAAGATGTTCATGGGGCAGTTCCCGCTTAGGCTTCGCCGACCCGCGCGTGTAAAACCACAGCGTCACCGCCAGCACGGGCAGCGCGAGCCAGCCGTCGGTCATCTTTGAGGTTCCCCACCACCAGGCGTTGGCCGCGAGGGCGGGGTGGGAGAGATCGCCGTACAGCTTCAGCCAGCAGACCCAGCCCGCGTGCAGGCCGATGGAACCAAACAAATTGCCGGTGCGCTGATAAGCCAGCCCAAGCAGCAAACCCGCCAGCGTGAGGTTGAAGAATCCGGGGACCACGGCGTGCCAGTCGGCAAACCCGCCCAGCATGCGCGGCAACAATTCCAGTCCGGAAAACCAGGTCACAGTGCCCGCGGCATCGGCTTTCTGAAGGAAATGAACGATTGCGTAAAACATGCTGCTCAATACCAGTGCCATCCCCCAATGCAACGACTTGCGCAACGAGCCGAAGAGCGTGCCGCGAAAAAGGATTTCCTCGAGCAACGCCACCACGACGGAGGCGAGCAGGATGCCGGGAACTTTTTCCAGCAACCGGAGCGGCGACAGGTTGTCATCCAGACGGCGCGCTCCCGCGAGCAACACGCAGCCGGCGGCGAGGCCGAGCGAAGTCAATCCCAGGAGAAACCCGGCCCCGAATTGTTTCCATTGCCCGGCGCTTCTCGCCAGGCCCGCCTCCCGCCAGGAATTGATCCCGACACTTCTTAGAAATGGCCGGAGACCCATCAGCGCCACACCCAGGAACGAACGGTCCACAAACCGGTGGAAGGGATTGCCGGCGAGCCAGGGGAATTCGCCCGAAAAGGATTGGGCCAGCCAGTAAAGCCAGGGTGCCAGCAGCGCGCCGCCGATAAAAATCGCCGCAAGGTAAATGGCCAGCGCTCGAAGCGGTCGCATAGACCGGACATTAGAAAAACACCCCCCGGCAAGCCAAGCGCGAAAATGCAACCGCGGGTCGCTGCCCGGTTTCGGCCTGAAAAACAGACTGGCCAAAAGGCGTTCTGTCCCTGATTATAGGGACTGGTTGCGAGAGGAAACAGATGTTTACTGGAACCTACACTGCGATTGTTACCCCGTTTAATAATGGGGAAATTGACGAAACTGCGCTTAGTCGCCTGATTCGAGCCCAGATTAAGGGCGGGGTCGACGGCATTGTCCCCGTTGGCACGACGGGCGAGTCACCGACCGTTGATTACGACGAGCACGTTCATATCATTGCGCTCGCGGTGAGATTTGCCGCCGGCAAGGTCAAGGTGCTCGCCGGCACGGGCGGCAACTCGACCAGTGAGGCGGTTTACCTCACGCGCGAGGCGGAGAAACTCGGCGCGGACGGTTCGCTGCAAGTCGCGCCCTATTACAACAAACCGAGCCAGGAAGGCCTGTTTCAGCACTTCCGCGAAATTGCGCGGAAAACCAAACTGCCGATCGTGCTCTACAGCATTCCCGGCCGCTGCGGTGTCGAGATCGGAGTCGAAACCGTGCGGCGCCTCGCGCAGGAATGCAAAAACATCGTCGGCATCAAAGAAGCCGGCGGGAGTTGCGATCGCGTCAGCCAGCTTCGCGCCGCGCTCGGCCCGCGCTTTGAAATCCTGAGCGGCGACGATTCCCTCACGCTGCCCTTCATGGCGGTGGGCGCGCAAGGCGTCATCAGCGTCGTCTCGAATGTCGTTCCGCGCGAAGTCTCGCAAATGGTCCGGGCGCAGGCCGCGGGCCAAACGAGGAAAGCGCTCCGGCTTCACCAACGGCTGTATCCGCTGTTCAAGGATTTGTTCATCGAAACCAATCCGGTGCCGGTCAAAGCCGCGCTGGCCATGTTGGGACGGATTCGAGAGGAATATCGCCTGCCGCTCGTGCCGATGAGCGCGAAGAACCGGGAAACGCTGCGGGCGACCTTGAAAGCTTGCGGCCTGTTGAAGTCAATTCGATGAGCGCAAAGAAGCAGAGAAGCAAAGACGCAACGCAGTCGAGTAAGAAATATTCACTGCGGCTCCGCGGCTTCGCCTTCACGCGTTGGGAATTATGACCCGCATTATTATTACCGGATCCAAAGGTCGCATGGGGCGGGCGTTGATCGCCTGCGCCTCCCAGCATTCTGAGAACCTGCAAATCGTTGGCCAGATTGACCAGGGCGATGATCTGCGCTCCGTGATTGGGCAAGGCGACGTGGTTGTAGATTTCAGTTCGCATCTGGCTACGCTGGGCATTCTCGAGCTTTGCTCCCAGCACAAGAAGGCGCTGCTGATTGGCACGACCGGCCATTCGGACGCCGAGAAATCTCAAATCTTAAATCTCAAACCTCAAATCCCGATCGTTTGGTCTTCGAATTTTTCGACCGGCGTGAACGCGCTATTCTGGCTCACGCGCAAGGCGGCGGAGATTCTGGGGCCGGGTTTTGATCTGGAGATCATTGAGATGCATCACCGGCTGAAGAAGGACGCGCCGAGCGGCACCGCCAAAACCCTGGCGGAAATTCTGTCTTCAGTCCGCGGGCAGCAGCTTGAAAAGGTCGCGCGGCACGGCCGCGTGGGCATCGTTGGCGAGCGTACCGCGGCGGAGATCGGCATTCATTCCGTTCGCGGCGGCGACGTGGTGGGCGAACACATGGTCCTGTTCGCCAATGTCGGTGAGCGGCTGGAATTGACGCACAAGGCTACGAGCCGCGAGACTTTAGCGAACGGCGCGTTGCGTGCGGCCCAATGGGTCGTGAAGCAAGAACCCGGGATCTACGACATGCAGGATGTGCTGGGGCTCAAGTGAGGTCCGAAGTCCAAAGTCCAAAGTCCAAAACCGGAATCTTCGTCGCGCTGGGTTCCAATCTCGGGGATTCAGCTCAAATTCTTCATCGGGCCATCGAGCGCCTGCGCACCCTGTCCAATGGGCCGCTGCTCGTATCCTCGCTTTGGCAATCCGCGCCGGTGGATTGTCCGCCGGGCTCGCCCGCCTTCGTCAACGCGATCGTGGGGCTGACACCGCGCCCGGGCGAAACGCCGGAGTCCCTCCTCGCTGAGTTGCAGCGGATCGAACAGGAGTTTGGGCGGCAACCGAAAAAATTCTTGAACGAGCCACGGCCATTGGACCTGGACCTGGTTGCTTTTGGCGATGAAATCCGGGCCACGAAGGACTTGGTGTTGCCGCATCCGCGGGCGGCCTTGCGGCGTTTTGTCCTGCAGCCGCTCGGTGAGATTGCCCCGCGCCTGATCTTGCCCGGCCAGACCAGGACGGTGATGCAATTGCTCGGGGAGCTGCCGCCGGACGAGACGGTTCGGAGACTTGGCTCCAGCCCATAAATGTAATTTGGTGAGGCGAAGCTCCCCATGAACCGCGTGCCGCCGACTGGCAGTCGGCGGCACAGCAGGTTGCCAACCTGCGCTACGAGGGTTTGGTTCCGCGTTTATGCGGCCCGGACCGGCCCGCCAACGGCGGGACGGGACTCCTAACCGTTGCCGCTCAGAGCGGTTCCAAAATGGCCGGGAAAATTCTGGGGAGCCGACGGTTACTTCCACGCGCAGAGGTTTTCGACACAGGCGGCCGAGCCATCGCGCAACCAGCCATCGAGCTGCGACTGGTCTTTGAGCTGTTGCCCGCGGACCCGCGGCACCGCGATGAATTTGCAGTCGATTTCCTGCCGGGCCGTCATGTCGCTCCACAGCTTCTCAAATTGCGCCACCGGGAATATATCTTCCTGGCCGTGGCCCCAGCGTTTTTTGACATCCTTGAGTGTGATGTAGGTCGGCAGTTTCGCCGCGAGGTTTCGCACCGCATCCGCCACCCGGTTGGCATCGGCCAGGTCGGCGCGGCTCAGCTGAAACGCGGCCAGCAGCTTGTCGATGTCGATCCAGCACGTCATGGAGTTGTAATAGGACAGCGTGAACTCGTCCTCCTCGCGCGGCATGGCCAGGCCTTCGACGATTCGCGGCCGGCCGTTCACGCGGGCCAGGCCGCCGCCGCGGTCCTCGATGCGCCGGGTGATGACCTCGAACGAGAGGCCGCCGCCCAGGCTCAGATGCAGGCCGAGCGTCGCCGGGTCCGCGTCTGCGCCCACGGTATCGATGTTGTGCAGCATGAGGTGTTTCAACCGCGGGCGCTGTTCCAGCAGGCGGGCCAGCGTGCCATTGCGGAGCAGGTTCGGGATTTCAAACCAATGCCCGACGGGATGCAGGCATTGCAGCGGCACGTTGTCGGTGTAATCGCCGCCTTCGCCGGTTTGCCGCGCCCAGGCGATCAGCGCGTTGCGCAGGCTGTCGCGCACCTTCTGCGCCTGTTCGTCCAGGATTTGCTGGGGCATTTCCTCCCACATGAACCGCAGGTCGCGCTCCATGGGGATGAGCCGCTGGCCGACGGAGCGGCCTTCCGACAAGATCAAAGGGCCGGCGTAGCCGTAAAATTTTTCCCGCGCCAGAAACTCCTCGGTGGGCTGGTGGGAAAGGTAGCTGGTGGTGATGACGTGGGGCAGGGAATTGCCGGCTAATTGCCCGATCCGACGGCTCTTGGCCAGGTGCACTTCGAGAAACGTGCGGTGTTGTCCGCCCAGTTTGCAGAATGGATGGAGCGCTTTGACGGTGCCCGCGCCTTGGGTCCAGCGGCTGCCCGCACCGGCGGCGAGCGTCACCACGGCGACCTCGCCTGCAGCCAGCGCGGCGAGTCCGGCCTGGCGAAATTGCTCCGGCAAACCCTGCGTGGCATCCTGCACGTCGCCGTCCGCCACGTCCTGGATTTGAGTGCTGATGGGCAGACGGTTTTGTGCGAGCCCGATCCGTCCCGCTTTCAGGTCGGCGCGAATCTGCTCATGCTGGGCGCGGTCGAAGCCATAGCGTTCGAGCAGGGCCGGGAGCGATTCGCCGCTCGAATCGTCGGTTTTCAGGCGCGGGAGCAGCCGGTCGAACAACACCTGCACCATGCCCCGGAGTTCCGGTTTGGTCCGGCATGCGGCGCCGAATTTGTCCACCTCGGCGCGGCGCAGCGGCGGCAGGGCGCGGGCCTCCTGGCGCAGCAACTGCGGCATGATCAACGCATAGTAACCCTGCGGCAGCAGGGCCGCCGGACCGTGAAGCAGGTCCGCCCAGGTGCCGCGTTCATTGATGGCAAAGTCGTAAACCACCGGTTCCATGGCAAACGGCAAGGCATGTTCCAGTTCGCGCTTGGTTTGCGACATCAATTCCTGAAGGCGCTTCTGCCCGGCAGCCTTGTGGGCCGGGTCAAAAATGAACCCCATCCCGCCGCCGGACATGCCGCCGAGCATCCAGAACCCGAGGAAATTTCCGCCAAACTCGGTCTGCACCGTGCGGATCAGGGTTTCAGTGAACAAATTGGTGGCCCAGGGAATGATGGTTTGAATGGGGCCAAAGAAATTTCGCGTGGTTGCCTCGCCCAGCGACCGCACATCTTCGTGCCGCAGGGCCGAGAGGATTTCGTCAAGAATGGCGAGCGTGCTCAACCGCGCCTGCCATTCGGCCTGCGACCGCAACAGATATTTTTCGGTCACCATTTCGAGAATGGGCCCGACATTTTGCGCCATGCCGCCGTGGACGAGCACGAGGCTCTCCTGCAGCTTCTGGCGCACTGCGGGCGGCGCTTCGGCGGAGTTCAGGATGCGATGCTGTGGCATCAATCGGCCGCGGCTGACGCCGAATTCGGCATCGCCCTCGGCCGCGAGCATGCCTTCGATGAGTTTGATGCCCGGCCAGACGCCGCCGGAATCCTGCCAGCCGCCGCCGGAGCCGCCCAGCCATTCACCCAGGAGCGCGCGCGCCAGCACCAGGCGCCGTTCGTCCTCGTGCAACGCGCCGTGCAGCGAGTTGGCCTGGTCCGTGGCCCGCATGCACAGGGCGATGAGGGAGGCGAGCAGATTCGTGGACACGGCCAGGCGCGAACCTTTTGGAATTCCGTTCACGGAGCTGACCAGTTCCAGGCCCCGCCCGGCGCCCACCACGCGCGCCAGCAGGTCGGCCAGGCTTTGGCCGGAACCTTCGACGCCCGGCGGCACGATGCCGCTCGCTATGACCGCGGCTTTGAGCAAACCGAGATAATCCTTCGCGAAATCAAACACGTCTGCGAGGCTCGTGAGGTCCACCGTCGCGCCGAGGTCAACGCTGATCAGACGCAGCAACGGCTCGTCGATCACCCGCAAAAAAGTCTCAATCGGCGGCCGGGCCGCCGCGTCTCGTCCATGCACGCCAAGATCAATCGAGATATTCAAAACCTTCGCGCCCTCGGGATAGTCCATGCCCAGAAAGAAAATGTCGCTCCAACCGCAGTGCGTCAGGTCCATGCGCACCGGGGTGCGTTCGCGGAGAATGGGGTAGGTGCCGTCCTCGCCGCGGCGCAGCAACTCCGGCCGCAGCCGCAGCGGGTGGTCGGCGGGATGGCCCATGCGAAACATCCACTGGTTGCCGCGCACCGAACGCACGCTGCGGCGAACCTGATTGGCGAGGGTTTGGATTGCCAGCCGGTAATAGGCGCCGGCCAACGCGCTGGAGATGGGGTCCGACGGGCCGTCGTTGGCTTGCGCCTTGAGGAAGGTGGCGACCGCTTCTTCAAAGCGCCGTTCCAGCAAATGCGTATAACCGTTGAACGGGATGAGGTTTCGCGTGCCGACGCCCGGTTTCTGCGGCAGATGAAACCGGTGGATTGCATACAGGAACAGCAACGCGCGGACGCGTTCGTAAAGATTGTGGCTGCCATGGCGGAAGATTTCGAGTTCGCGGCATTCCGCCAGCAACTCCGGGAGCGCCGCTTCGCGGCAAAACTGATCCAGCGATTGATTGCGCACCGCCGGATCCGGCGAGGTGATCAGTTGAACGAGTTTGCCGGGCATGATTCAGAGGTTGGGGAGATGGACGTCGTTTTCACGCCAGCGCGTTCGTCACGATTGCGCCAGCATCTCGACGAGGTTCGCCAGGACTTCGGCGCGGCCCGGTCCGTTGAGCGCCAGGGCCAGTTGGGCGGTGAACAGGCCGTAGGGGACGCCGATATCGTAACGGCGGCCCTGGAGTTCGCACGCGAGGTAGCGTTCGCGTTCCGCCGCCTGGGTCAGCGCGTCGGAGAGATGCACGCTGCCCGCGCCCTGCGCCTTGACCGTGAGTTCCCGGAGGACCTCCATGACGCCGGGCGTCAACACGTGCATGCCGAAAAAGCAGAGGTAATGGCCGGCGCGCAGACCGGGCACGATGAGCTTCTGCTCGGCAACGGTTGGCGTGGGTTTCTCCAGGACGCGATCCACTTGATACAAACCGGAGCGTCCCGGCAAACGCCGGCCGCCCACCGCGCCGTAATAAGGCAATTTGCTTTCGTGCGTGGCTTGCACCGCCGAAACGATGCCTGCCTCCACCGACGCGATGTCGAGCAGCTGCCGCGCGCACGACACCTGGCCTCTGCTGACGTAGAGATGGTCGCCGACCAGCAGCAGAAAGGGGTCGTTCCCGGTAAAGGCGTGGGCGCACGACACCGCGTGGCCGTACCCGAGCTGGGCTGACTGCTCGATGAATTGAATGCGATCGGCGTGCGGACCGGCTGCGGCGGCGAAGGCGCGCTGGTCGCCGGGACAGATCACCAGGCCAATCTCCTCAATCCCGGCTTGCGACACCTCGTCGAGCAGGATCGCGAGCGCCGCTTTGGATTGGCCGTCACGGTCCACCAGCGATTGCAGGGGCAGGTTGCGCTGGGTCTTGCCGGCGGCCGTGATGACAGCTTTGCGGGTCTTCACGCGAGATCGCCCGGCTGGGCGCAATACGGACATTTCATAATTTGCAGGCCGCGAGCATACGGGACGCAAGGCCGTCTTGCAAGCGGGGAGCGTTCAGGCCTAAAATCCCCCCGTGCGCACGGCTTTCCAGGCAAATTGCATCCCTGATTCCCAGGCCGGACGGGCTTATCCAGCCGGGCATGATCC
>CAZFOA010000130.1:0-10755 GCA_964520205.1 uncultured Verrucomicrobiota bacterium
ACTGATCGGCCTGCGTCTTTGGGCCTAAAAAATGAAATGATCGCGCCATTGGCAAAATTGACTGAGTGTATGCAAGAGACGATGGTCTTCAAAAAAAGCAATCATATGAGTTTTCGCTCGCAGCGGTTTTGTTGTCCGCTCTCATCCGGATTGCCTTTTTGCCGGTTTGGCTGGTTGTCTTAATCCTTTACACGGCCCACAAGATTTTCTCGAGTCGAAAGCTGGGAGTCTCGGCGACGGCGCTGTCTCCAATGACTATGCGGTGGCTGCAACATCAACTCGGGCTAAGGCGGGATGAGGCCTGCGCAAAGTTGATCAAGGTTCTGCCAAACCATTGCTACGCCGGGTTGCGCGGTGCCTGGCTTCCGGTGTTGCTGGGCCACCGGCTGACCGGATTCGTTCCGAAGATGCTCCGCTATCCCTATGAAGGAATTCCGCCAGTCGGGCATTGTTCGGCCGTACGGGCGACTTTTGTTGACGCTGCGATTGAACGTTATCTGCCCGGTGTCGATCAATTTGTCGAGCTCGGCCCGGGTTAACCGTTGGCTCATTGCGGCGGCCAGGATGATATTGGGATGTTCACTCCTTCTGCTTGCGCTTGTCCTTGTAATCTTTCCAAAGAATGCCCAGGACAAGCCAGCCACTTCCGCCCAGCGCAATCAAGAAGCAAATCATGGCGATGCCGGGGTAGCCAAAAATCTGGAATGAGGAATTGATCCGCATCATCAGCGATGCCCCCACAATCATCGCCGCGAGAATAATGCCGGTGGTGACTCGATTGGCGATTTTCTCAAAGCCGTTAAGCAAAACCCTCGCGTCGGGAGTTTTGACGTTTACTTCCAATTCGGAATTGCCGACGACGTCCAGAATCTTGTTCACCCGCTCCGGCAGGCCGCCGACGAAATCCTTCATCTCCAGAAACGATCCAAGCAAATGGCCCGGGGTAACGGCTTTGCGCATCCGGGTCGTCATGATTTCGGCGACATTCCGGCGCACCGAAGCGCTGGGATTGAAATTCGGGGATAAGATTTTCCCGACCTCTTCCAGCTGCAGCAGGGTTTTCTCAAGAAGAGTCAATTCGCTCGGAACATGCAGGCCGGTCTTGGCGGCCGTTCTTGACACATCCATCAAGGCTTTGCCGATGTCCTGGTGATCCAAAGTTTGGTTGCGCTGTTCGGAAACATATTGCGTCGCTTTCCTGGTGAACTCGGACTCATCGAAGTCATCCGCGGTCTCGCTGATGCGCAGAAAGATTTTCACCGCTTCGTCGCCGTTGCCTTCGCTGATGGCCAGCAAGAGCCGCAACAGATTTTCCTGCATGCTGATGCTCACCCGGCCGGTCATGCCCAGATCCAGCAACGCCACCCGCCCGTCGTCCGTGAGAAAAATGTTGCCCGGATGCGGATCGGCATGAAAGAAACCGTCAATCAACACCTGTTTCAAGTACGCCTTAAAGAGTTCCTCGGCCAGAACATCGCCGTTGATGTCCAATCGCGCGAGGGGGCCGAGCGCGGTGATTTTTGTTCCACTGACATAGTCCATCGTCAACACGCTGCGCGAGCTGTAGTCGAGCACGGGCAGGGGAACGAGGATGTGCGGGAATTCCTTCAGGTTATTCGCCAGCGTGGTCAGGTTGGACGCTTCACGTTGATAATCCAGCTCCTGCAGGATGGAGGTCTTGAATTCCGCGAGGATTTTTCCAAAACGATAATGGCGGCCAATGTCGGTATGTTCATCAAAAAAGGCGGCGATTTCTTCGAGCACCTCAAAGTCTTCGGCGATTTGCTTTCGGATTTCCGGGCGTTGCACCTTGACGACGACGGGACGCCCGTCGCGCAAGGCCGCGCGATGCACCTGTCCGAGCGACGCGGCGGCGAGCTGTTGTTCTTCAAAACACGAGAACGCTTTTGAGATGCGAACACCTAATTCGCTCGCGACAATTTGTTCCACTTCGGCGTAAGGGAACGGTTTTATTTTGTCCTGCAAACGCGCGAGCGCCTTCAAGTAGGATTCCGGCAAAAGGTCGCCGCGGCTGGAAAGCAATTGGCCAAACTTGATGAATGTCGGCCCCATTTTTTCCAGATCGTCGGCCAATTCCTCCGGCGCGGGCTGGCCGGGCTTCGCGGCAATTGTCGCTTTTTCATCGCCCGAAGCCTCGTTGGCAAATTCTTTGGCCAAATCGGTGGTGCCGTATTTCCAAAAGAGCAACGCAATGTCCTTGTAGCGTTTGAGGTGATGCGGTTTTAAGGACAATTTCATATTTGCGGTTTTGGAGCTAATTCAGCAAATAGGTCTCACCTCTGCTTGCCGCCTGGCGGAAGCTTCCATTGTTCGGATTCGAGTCGTTGATAAATCCCTGCCACCATGATTTCATAACCCAGCGCCCAAATTAGACGCGATCCGTAAGGCGAACACATTAGAGGTGTTCGCCGGATCAAATCAGCGATGAGGAACTCAAACGGTATCCTGTTAACTTTTCGTGCGGAATCCGCCCATGAAAAAGACGATCAGGCATATCAGCAGAATTAGACCTATCCCACTGCCGCCGATGACCGGACCTCCGAAGTAAAACCCGCCACCACCGAGCAAGAGCAGAAGAACGACTAGAATGAGTATTAGATTCATGACTCAGGGTACTGCATCATTACAAGGCTACAATGGGGTCTTCACCCCATAGGGTCTGCTTCAGGTTTTGTCAGCCAATACCTGCGAGTTCATCAGGAAAGCCGGCGAATAAACCAGGTCTTCACCAATTGGGTCAGCAACGCCTATGCGCCCCATTTTTGCCGGGGACGGGCACAGAGGCGATGGCAGCGACTCTGGCGTTTGCCAGCTTCGAAGGGGCCGACCCGGCTTCGGACTTCTTGGCGCTCACGGTGTCGCCGGCACGGGCTTTCTCAGGTCGGCTTCAACATGGATAACGACATCCACGCTGTTGCCGATCATGCCTTGGTCGGCCGCGATGTCGAAATCGCGCCGATCCAGCGTGACCGAGGCCTCCCAACCGGAGATCGCAGCCCCCTTCATTCCCGGGCCGAAGCCCAGCGACGTGACTTTCAGCACGACATCCTTCGCCACGTTTTTCATCGTGAGCACGCCCGTGACAGCGTAGGTATCGCCACCGGTGCTTTTCCACGACTTGCTCTTGAAGGTCATGGACGGGAATTTGGCGGCGGCAAAGAAATTGGTGGAGCGCAAGTCGTCGTCGCGCATCTTCGTGTTCGTGGTGATGCTGGCCACTTCGATCACGGCCTCGACGGTGCTGTTTTCGAGGTGGTCGCGATCCACGACGACAGTCCCTTTCAGCTTGCCGAAATAGCCGGGCACTTTGGTGAAAAAGTGCGAAACCGTGAAGCCGACCCAGGTGTGCACCGGGTCAATCCCATAGGTTTCGACGGCCGCTTGGGCGGACGTTAGCAAGCCGAGCACAAGCCCGGCGAAGACAAGGGCGAGCATGGAACGTTTCATAGGATGTTTCTTTCTGTGTTGGATTGAGTTTTCGGATGAATTGACTCTGTTTCGGTTATTGGCATGAGTTGATCAGCATGGATTTCGTTTCCTGCCGCAGATCATTTTGTTTTCGACAGCAATAGCACGAACACTTCGTGGTAGAGATTCTCCATATCCTCGCTTATGCCTGCCAGCGCGCGGGCGTGATCCGGTTGAGGCTCGTTTTCTCCGGCGACTTTTGCCAGGTGCCAGGCATAGCTCAGCGCCTCGGTCTGGGTCAAAAGCAAGGTCAGCTCGAATTTTTCACCGCTCTGACTCAATAATTCCTTCTGCTTGGTGGACGCAATCGCATCGCGCGTGCTTTCTTCCCCGGGTGGCAGCCGAATGTCGTCCAGCGTGACCGAAGGATCGTGTGCGGCCATTTCCTCCAACAGTTTTGCTCCGGCGGCGGAATTTGCGGCAATCTTCTTGATCAGGTTCTTGACATCGGAAGGTTCCCGCTTGATGAAGCGCAGCATGCTGACATCCTTTTGCTCATCCAGGAGTTGATGGAGCAAACTATAGCAATTATTTCGTGTCGATTCCGCAGCGATGCTCCCCGACGGAGACCTGGCCTTCGGAGACTGACAACCGGTCAAAACGCAAGCAGCCCATAACATCGCAAACAGCGGGAGGATAAGCTTCGCATTCACAAAATCGACGTCTTGACCGCCAATGGCACCAACAGGACAGAATTGAAGCTGCCATAAGGATTGGCTGCACGTTGTGACGTCCCGGGATCCTCGCTCCATCGGCCATCTACAACGAAACGATATTCATACTGGCCGGATCTGAGCATCAAGCGAACAACCCATTCCCCGGCACCCGTGTTTTTCAACGGCGTGGCATCTGGGCGCCAGTTGTTGAAATTGCCGGCTACAGTCACTCTCATGGCTTTTGGAGCTAAGAACGTGAGTGTTATTTCCTGTTCCTCCAATGCGGGGAACCGCTCCGAAACCGGCTGAATGGGCGATTGTCGATTGATCATACTGGCAGCGCCTGCACGGTTAGAAGTCACTGAATCGGTCTCACGAAAACGAATCATTTGAATTGAAATTGGGAATCAGTCCTGTCGACCGAAGGTGGTATCCAGTGACTTAAGTTTGCGAGTGTTTTGGAGCGCCTTCGGGTCCAACCGTGGGCGGCGTAAAATCCGGCGGGGGGCGACCACCCGTTCTTCCTCTGGACGGTTCATGATCAAAGCGGCGCAAAGTGTTTGCTTTTTGAGCCACCCTCTGCCGGCATGGCGTGCGCAACAAAGGGCGTGTTCGTGCCGAAGATCACTGTTTTTTCATTGCTGTGATGCGCTTCAAATGGTCGCCTACAACCGGAATGGATTTGTCCACAAAACTTTTGATATCCGCGTCTTTCGTCTCGGCAGATTCGGCTTTGAATGCCCTGGCATCCATCTTGTGGTCTTTGATCATTCCGGCAACATAGGCATCGTCAAATTCCGAGCCGGTCAGGGCCGCCATTTTATCCACCATCGCCTGATGCTTTGCATCCAGGCTGTCGGGCAAAGTCACATCCTTTTGTGCGGCCAACGCTTTCAGGTCGTGATTGATGGCCGTATGGTCTTTCACCATCGACTGACCGAACGCCTTCACATCGTCGCGCTTCCCATTCTGGGCAGCCAATTCGCCGAGCTTCACCTCGGTCATGCCGCCTTGAGCAGCGGCGAGGATGAAGTCTTTGTCGGCCTTGGAGACCATTGTTGCGCCGTTTACACGGGGAACCATGAGCCCCACGGCTATCAGGGTCGTGCACAGTAGTGTTGATGCTGAGTTGATATTCATAAGCAATTAGCTGGTTATTATTTGTCTTGAACGTTGCGGTAAGAATATACCCGGCTGTGAGTGCGCGGTATGGGGTGTTCACCCTATGAATCCATCCAATTCTTATCAGATTCTTGTCGTCCGCGACCGACGCGACGACTTCCGATCGGCTTGCCGACCGCAATTCAAAGTTCCGGCGATGCCAAATCCGCCGCCCGTTCGAGGAGATGGAGACCCCCAGTCTTATCCGACGTCATTTCGTGAGATTGCTTCTTATCCAGCTCGAACAATCGCGTTTGCTGGGCGGCGAAGTCGCGATCCAAGACGTTGAGATTGGCTTCGTCATTCAGCTGGATTGACCGGTTGTCGAAATTTCCGGAGCCGACGGACACAAAGATGTCGTCAACGACGATGAGTTTCACGTGCACCATCGTCGGCTGATATTCATAGATTTTGACGCCGGCTTGGATCAGCTCCGGCCAATGGTCCTTCGATGCGACGCGGACAATCTTCTGATTGATGAATTTCCCGGGCACGATGACCTCCACCTTTACACCGCGGCGCGCGGCGCTAGTCAGTTCTTTACGCGTGAGTTCATCGGGCAGAAAATAGGGATTCTGGATACGCAGTGTTTTCTGCGCCGAGGCAATTGCGAGGAGATACATCAAATCAAGATTGGCGTTGCCTGCCGAGCTTCTGAGCGCCTGCGCGAGGCATGGACCCGTGCCGGCCAGTGGCGGAAAATAGTCGGCACCGTGCAGCAGAGCGCCACGGCTTTTCAGCCAGTTGGCCATGAAGATGGCCTGTAATTGGGCGACAACCGGTCCGGTAATTTCATAGTGATTGTCGCGCCAATGCTGCGATGAATCTGCGTTTCCAGCCCAGTTATCGGCGATGTCAACACCGCCAATGAATGCTAGACGCCCATCAATAATCAACAATTTACGATGAGTGCGATGGTTGTAACGGCGCGGATCCAGCCAAAAGATCGAATGATACTTTACGACGTCGACCCCTGCTTCACGCAGGCGCGCCAAATTGTCCAACCCCATGTCGATTGTCCCCAAGGCGTCGAGAATGGCATTGACCTTCACGCCGGCGCGGGCGCGTTCCGCCAGCGCTTCGGTGAATTCGCGTCCGATCTGCCCGTCCACGAACCAGTAGGCCTCGAAATTGATTGAATGTTTGGCCGTGCGAACGGCACTGAGCATGGACGGAAAAATCTGCGCGCCATTGACCAGCGTCGTAACGGTGTTTCCGGCGACAAAATCCGGCCCGAGCAAAGCGCCCGCTGACAATCGGAATTCCGGCGAACTTGCTGAGTAAATCGGCGTGATTTCCTGACGCGGCTGTTTGCCGGTTCTAAGAGCGCAGCCGGCCGTGAAAAGGCCTAGGCTGATCGAAATCAAAATTGCCGACGCCAATTGACGGTAAACGCCGCGCGAAAGTGTCAAAAGTGGATAACTCATCTGGTCTGTCCAATCTCCCCTCGTTGAACACCTCTTGAATGAAGCGTTGGTAAACTGTTTTGTTTTGATCTATTGCAAGTTCCTGGTTTGTTCTCATTCGACTTGAAGCCTGCATTGATCACGGCTCGAAAGACTTGGCGAAGACCTCGTCGCACTGTCCGGCAAGAGTGAAATCCTTTTCGGTAATGCCACCTTCATCATGCGAGGTGAGCGTCAGCGTCACTTTGTCAAAGCGAATATCAATATCCGGGTGGTGATTGAGCTTTTGAGCCCTCTTGGCGATCCTGTTCACAAAGTCGATGCTCTTTAAGAATCCCGCAAACTTAAATGTCCGATGGATTGTTTGAGCGCGTTTTGCCCAGTTCGGAACGGCTACCAAGTGTTGACTGACCTGTTTGGTGGTTAAGGCTGCCATAGGATTTAATTACTTTCTACTCCTGCCGGAGCCGCTTCTTTTGCCGCCGCCGCTGAGTTTGTTCACGGTGGCCCAAGCCCGTGCTTCCGCAGTTTTCACGCTGAGTCCCTTTTTCTCGTAACCGGCTTCGATATGCTCCGCCTGACGCTTCTGTTTGTCAGTGTAGCTCGATTTATCTCCTTGAGGCATTGGTAGTTTCCTTTTTCAGGCGGGACGACATCGATCCAGTTCGCCATGCTTTCTCGCTTTTCTTCTTATAATCGTCGAAGGCTTTAGCCAAGGCCGCGAGCACTTCCGCCGAAGTCTCGAAGAGCGCCTGGGCCTTCGGCTCCGTGACTTTTCCAATGTCTTCGCGCAGATGATCAACGAGTTGACGCATCCGAGCCTTGATTTTCTGCGCATGGTGAACAGGATCATTCTCGGAAGGTGTTTTCATAAAAGTGGCGCAATACTTGAAGCAGTGATGCTCTTCACTCGGTTTCGACCGTTGTTTTGCTCCACAGGAGTTTTTGCGGGAGGCACGTTGATGTCGAGCGCAGCGCTCAAATCGATTTCATGCTCCTGCTCTTGGACGATAATCGCGCGCAAGGTCTCGCTTAACGCAAATTCTCCCATTGCCTCGGCCTGGCGGATGCGCTCGCGGTAACGCCCCACAGTTTCCCGTTCGTTCTCCAGATCTGCGCGCAGCATTGCGATCGGATCACTCGAGGTCTTCACCGGCTTGGGCGTCACGCCCGGCATGCCGCCCAGATAATCAATCTGTTTGGCGATCTTTATGGCATGCGCCAGTTCCTCGCCGGCATGCGCTTCCAACTCCCGCGCAATGTCGGTATATGCGGCACCCTTCAGCACCTGGCTATACACAGTGTAGGCAATGATGGCCTGGTATTCTCCAGCGAGATCCTCGTTCAATAACTGAATCATCTGTTCGCGGGTGATGTTCAATCCTGTGGTGATGTTTTCTTTATTCATAATCTGTTTTGCGTTGGCCACCGGCTTGGTGCCTGTGAGTTCAATGAGTTTGGATACTTGGACTTTCGTGTTCGCTTCTTCTGGTACCATTTGTTTTAAACGCTGCGGTAAAATATACCCGGCTATGAGTGCGCGGTATGGGGTGTTCACCCTATGAATCCATCCAATTCTTGTCAGATTCTGCTCGTCCGCGACCGACGTGACGACTCCCGATCGGCCTGTCGACCGCAACTCAAAGTTCCGGCGATGCGGGAGGAAATGAACCGCGGATGACGCGGATGACACGGATGCAGAAAACAGAATCCGCGAAATCCTTGGTCAAAAAGGAATTTGAGAAATGAGCGATGAAGCGCCGCCGGGGTGGGCCGGCGCGCCCGTTGGAGAAGTCATCAACGACTTCCAACCTGGCATCGCATCCGGCAAAAAGAACGTCGATGGTGGCGTGCCTCATTTGCGGATGAACAACATCGGCCTTGGTGGCGGGCTTGTTCTCGACCTTTTCCGCATTGTGTTGGCAATGGGTGCGATTAAAAGTGGGTGCGGCCGCGGGAACCGGAATGCTGCTTTTGGGCGCCAGCATTTGGGTTTCGGACGGAGTGCGCCCGTCCCCGGGCGCAGCAGTCTGGAGCGCGGAGTGTGACACCAGAAGTTCGTGAACGTGGTTGCGTGCGAGCCTGGCTGCGGCCGAGGACGGCCGCACTCCGCCCCCAAAACCTCACCCACTTTTGATCACACACGTTGGCAATACTCGCCAAGTTCTTTGGTTTACACTTCGGCGTGGTAAGGGTTAGTTTTGCCGGCGATGACGGCCAAAGCCACGCGCAAGCAACTCTCGCCGGCCTGGATCCTGTTCATCCTCACCGGTCTCAACCTGTTCAACTACCTCGACCGCTTCGTGCTTTCGGCGGTGTTGACACCGTTGCAAAAAGATCTCGGCATCAATGACGGCCAGGCCGGGCGGCTCGTGACGGCGTTCATGATCGGCTATTTCATCACCTCGCCGGTCTTCGGGTGGCTGGGCGACCGCTGGGCGCGCAAATGGCTCATCGCCGCCGGCATTTTTGTGTGGAGTGTGGGCACAATCCTCACGGGGTTCGCGGCGACGTTTGCGATGATGGTTGCGTTCCGCGTTCTCGTCGGCCTGGGAGAAGCGAGCTACGCGACCATCAGTCCGAGTTTGATTTCGGACAGCTACGCCCCCGCGAAACGGAACAATGCTCTGACCATTTTCTACGTCGCGATTCCCGTCGGCGCGGCGCTGGGCACGATCATTGGCGGACTCATCGCCAAGCAATGGGGTTGGCGGCACGCGTTCATCTGGGCGGGCGCGCCGGGGCTGCTCCTCGCGCTGGTGATGCTGCCATTTGCCGAATTGAAACGCGGCCAGGCCGAGGGCAAGACGGCGCAGGCGGCAAAACGACCTTCCGTCCGCGACATCATGAATCTCTTTCGCATTCCGGAATATGTGCTCGTGGTTTTGGGCTACACGGCCTACACGTTCGCGCTGGGTGCGTTCGGGCATTGGGGGCCGACGTTCCTGCATCGCGCTCACGGCGTGGCCGTGGACAAGGCCGACGAATTCTTCGGCGCGGTGCTGGTGGTCGCCGGACTCGTGGGCACGTTGATCGGGGGATTCGCGGCGACGGCGTGGCAGAAGCGCAATCGCGCGGGCTACGCGTGGACGCTGGGACTCTCGGTGCTGGCCGCGGTGCCGCTCGCGTTTGGCGCATTCCTCGCCGGCTCGACGTTTTGGTCCATGTCATTTCTGGCGGCGGCGATGTTCTTCCTGTTCCTGTCCACCGGACCGGTCAACACGCTCATTCTGGAAACCGCGCCGGTGAATCTTCGTGCCAGCGCCATGGCCGTTTCGATTTTCACGATCCATCTTTTTGGCGACATGTGGTCGCCGGAAATCGTCGGCCGGCTCGCGGATTCATTCGGCGGAAATTTGCAGAAGGCCGTGCTGATTTTGCCGGTCGCATTGATCGTGGCCGCCGCGCTTTGGCTGGTGCTGGCGTTGAAAACGAAGCGTGGCTCCGCCCACCATTCTGTTTCCGCGTGAAAAGATTTGCCTGGCAATCAGTCGCCGCCCCAATTCCACTGCCAATCATTCCCTTGCCTCTCCGGAAATTGGCAGGGGAATGGTTGGCAGTGGAATGTTTTGCAGGAGTGGAGGTGACGCGACTCAGACTTTTCGGAGTTCTGTTTAAGTCTCCTCACGTCGTCTCCTACAACATTGGTTTGAGGCTTAACACGCCCGAAAGCCGATCGAATGGGTTGAATCTGATTCAGTTGCCCGGCGGCGCGGGCGGTGCGGGCGGATTCGGCGGCGATTCCATTCGCGCCTGAAGCTCGCGATGGTTCACCTTACCGGTGCCGAGCTTCGGAATCTCCTTCACCACCTTGATCTCGCGCGGGACGCTGAGGTTCGTCAGCCCTTTGGCTTTGATGGCGTCGCGTATTTCGTCGAGGGTCAGTTTCGGTTCGTTGGTCACGGCGATCAGGAATTCGCCTTTTTTCTCATCGGGGCGCGTGATGACGGCGATCTGGCAATGCAGGCCATATTTTGGAAATGCTCCCGCCAGCGCGTCCTCCACCGCCGTGAGGCTCACCATCTCGCCGCTCACCTTGGCAA
>CAZFOA010000131.1:0-10713 GCA_964520205.1 uncultured Verrucomicrobiota bacterium
GCCCAAAAGCAGCATTCCGGTTCCCGCGGCCGCACCCACTTTTAATCGCACCCAGGCAAACCGTGATCGGAACCAATTTAAAATTTGTTGCGTTGCCCGTTTGCGCCTAATAATTGTTCCGGCGATTCGAATGAGCCAGACCGACATGTCGCAACACCTGTTTTCCGCTTCACCCGCCGCGGCAGCGCGCTGGCCGGAAGGCGGCTTGGAAACCGTCCCGGTCTGTCCCGCTTGCGGGAGCGCGGATCGGGAATTGAATCACAGCGGACTGCGGGATCGCTTGTTCGGCTGTGCGCCGGGAGAATGGAGCCTTTACCGCTGCTCGGCTTGCGGCGCGGGGTACTTGAATCCGCGCCCCAATGCCGAGACCATTTCCCTCGCGTATTCACGTTACACAACCCATGGCGCGGCTGCGGGTGATGATCCTTCTGCACTTCCGGCCAGGCGGAAACGCCGACTGGCGCGAAGGGACGCCTACCTTGCCGCTCATCACGGGTACCCGCTCGCTCCCGGCAACGCCGCGAATCTGCGCTGGTTGAGCCGGAATCGGCGCCGGCGATTTGAGGAGTCCGTTGCCTACCTGCGTTACCCGGGAAAAGGCGCCCGGTTGCTGGACATCGGTTGCGGCAATGGACGCTTTCTCCGGCACATGCGCGCCCTGGGTTGGGAGGTGTGCGGCGTTGAACCCGACCCAAAAGCAACCGCGGAAGCCATAGCCGCGAGCCTGGATGTGCGGGCGGGAGTGCTCGATTCGGTGTCGCTACCTGCGGACTCATTCGATGCCATCACGTTGAATCACGTCATCGAACATGTGCCTCGCCCGGTGGAAACGCTGGGCCAATGTCTGCGGGTGTTGAAGCCTGGCGGGACCATTTCCATCCTCACACCGAATTTCGAATCCGAAGGCCATCGCCTCTTCGGATCGAACTGGTTTCCCCTGGAGGCACCCCGTCACCTGGTTTTGTTTACAGCCGGCTCGCTTCGGCGGGCGCTGGCCTCGGCCGGGTTCGAACCCGAACCGACCGTCCGCCTTCGACTGGCGGCACAAGAGATGTTCCGACGCAGTTTTATGCATTTGCGGCGTGGAGACCGTCCGATCCGGGATCAATTCACGTTGCCGTGGCATACGGAACTGAGAGCCAGGTTCGTGGCGTGGCTGGCGGACCGCAAGGTGCGGGACCAGCCGGAATTGGCTGAGGAACTGGCCCTCCTGGCGCGGAAACCGGGTTCGGCTTGAACTGCCCCGGCGAGTTTCAATTCATTCCCGGGTCCAAAGGCCCCATCCGTGATAATCTGGTTTGACCCGTTCCGTTATTCCAAAGTCCCGGATGCCTCCACCTCCGCCAGCGCGGGGGGGCGCCCGGATGGAAGGCCGGTGAATTTCACGCGCAGAAAACGCCCGCGCGCACCTGCCTGTGCCGTGTCGTTCCGCACATTTTTGGTGCTCGAGGTTTGGGTCTCGTCGACGACGGGCTTCCAATCGCTGCTGCCGTCATCAGAGATATCAATCCGGTAACGCCAGTTGCCTTCCGCCGGAAACGTCAACCTGCTTTTGCTGACGGTCACGATGCGCTCCAAGTCCACCCGCAGCCACGCGTTCGTGTCACCTTCGGCTGCCTGCCAGAAGGTCGCGGTGTTGCCGTCGTTGGCCAGGCGTCCACTGTGGCCGGGCGCTTCGCTGCTGGCTCGGACGGGATTTTCCAGACCAAAACTGGTGGCTGAATCATTCACCGGCAGATCCGCAAAACGCACATACGGACGCGGCCTCACGGGTGCCGTTTTGTCCGCGATAAATTTGGGTTCGCCAAGCGAAATGATGTCAACCGTCGCGTCTTTCAACCCCGGCGACGTGGCGCGGATGACCGTTTTCCCGGCGTAGTAGGAACGAAATTCAATCGCCGCCTGCCCATCGCGAATGGCGATGTCAGAATGGGGATCAAACGTGATGGACGGGCCTGTCGGAAATTCGCCCGGGCCGGAGGCAATGCTCAGCGTCACGGGCGGACAGTTGTTGATCGCCTTGCCCTCGGCGTCCACGACAGTGACAACGAGTTGGGCATCGTCCGTGCCGTCCACGCTTTCCAAAGTCGTTTTGTCAGCGGTCAGTTTCAGTCCGGCGGCAACCCCGTTCGCCGGCCACTCCGGCGGCGGGATTTTCTTGTATTCATTGCGATACCAATACCACTGGCGCTTCGGCAGACGAAAATAATCAATCATGCCCATCGCGCCAAAATTGCGTCCGGCGATGCTGCCGTGGTCGAACGCGCACCAGAGCGCCTGGCCGCTGCGCCACTCGAATTGCCCCGGCTGAAGATCGCCCCAACCCGGCTCATATCTGCCCGGCCGGTCGCCCATGGTGGAGCCATATTCCGTGACGACGCTCGGGATGCCCGGATTCAAATACAACCGCGCCCCGTCGCCATTGTAGCCCGCCACGTCACCCAGTTTGTCAATGTCGCCGCGCTGGCAGCCGCCAATCGCCGCCGGACGCGTGGGATCCAGTTCGTGCGCGAGCGCGACCGTTTCCTTGAGGAGTTCGCGCACCTGGGGCAGCGTGGATTTTTCCGTGAAGAAAACCTCGTTGTCCATGCTCCAGACAATGATGCTCGGATGATTGCGGTGAATGCGGATCATGTCGCGCAAGCTGTCTTTGATGCTCCGGTCAAAGGCCGGTTGATCTTCCGGCCTGGGCGGATAGGCGCCGGCCCCCCAGGGATTGTCGAATGACGCCGTGCCCCAGAAACAGTTTTCCGACCAAAACAAAACGCCCAGTTTGTCGCACGCTGCCGCGAAGGCCGGCGCGTGCGGATAATGCGAGCCGCGGATGAAATCAAAACCCGCGTCTTTGATCAGCTTCACGTCGCGGTAAGCTCCGCTGTCCGCCACCGCATCGCCCCAGCCGGCGTGATCCTGATGCGCATTCGCGCCCTTGAAATAATAATGGCCGCCGTTCAGGAAAAACCCCTGGTCCGCCGTGAACTTGAACCAGCGGAAACCAAGCGGCGATGTAAAATCATCCACCGCGTTGCCGGCGTCCAGCACCGTCGTTTTAACCGAGTAAAGATAAGGATGATCGGGATGCCAGAGCTTTGGGCTGACGACGGCCTTGCTCGTCTGGTCGAAAATTAAAGTCGTTTTCGCCGCAACCGTCCGGACGGATTCCATTTCCGCCACTGGCTTTCCATCTGCGTCAAGGATGGCGGTTGTCACCGTGGCGGATTTGGACTCGCCGGAGTCGTTCACGACTTCCGTCTTCACGTTGACCGTGGCGGAGGCCTCCGACACCTGCGGCGTGGTGACAAATGTGCCATACCACGCCACATGCAACGGTGCGGTGACCACTAATCGCATGTCGCGATAAATGCCGCCGGAAAAAGTATGCTCGCCGGCGCGCGGCGCGAGCCGGGCGTTCCAGAGATTGTTCACGCGCACCGCCACAACATTGTCGCCGGGTTTCACCGCACCCGTGATGTCAAAAGCAAAACCGGTGTAACCGCCTTGATGTTCGCCGACGCGCCGGCCGTTCACGAAAACTTCCGCGACCTGAAATGCGCCGTCGAACTCAAGATTGATCCGTTGGCCGCGCCATGCTTTCAGCACCGTGAAATGCTTTCGATACCAGCCGTAGCCGACGTAAAACTGCGGCGAGGCGAAATACGGCTCGCTGAACGAATGCGGCAGACCAACCGCGCTCCACTGGGAGTCGTCAAACGCCACAGCCGAAGCCTTGTTGTCATCACCCAGTTGGAATTTCCAGTCCCGGTTGAAGTTGATGTTTTGGCGCAGACCCGGATCAGTGAATCCTTTGGAACTGGACAAGTCGGAAACCTGGGCGTTCAGTCCAACAGCTCCACCGGCCGCCAAAAGCAGCCCGGCGATGGCAATCCAGTTTCCAATCAATTTCATAAAGTTGGTTTGCCATAAAAATGCCGCCCGCCGGGTTCAGTGGCTGCGCGAAATGCATCCGGAGACAACACCCATGAATTGGAGCGGCCATTGTCCGGCAGCACTTTGGCGGGCTTGTAATGCGACGGCTTCATAAAAGTTAAAGGACCATGATGGTAAAACACGCGGTTGTTCCCGACCGAAAAAGGCATTTGTCAACGTGCGCTGCCACGATCAATAGACCTGTGTCAAAGGTGGTGCCAGAGGAGGGATTTGAACCCCCGACCAAAGGCTTATGAGTCCTCTGCTCTACCCCTGAGCTACTCTGGCAGCACCGGCATTTTGCACGATACGTTTCGCCCCGTCAATTCAACATTTCCCTGTGTTTACAGTGTGTTGATTGATGTTCTGCCCCTCTCAACAGGGATCAAGCCGCCCGTGCAGCAATGCGAACGCGCGGCAACCTGTCGCTAACAAATGCTCCGGTTTGCCCAGGTGGCCTCTTTGGAATCAATGATGTCCAAGGGAAATGCTACACGGCCGCCAGTTCATCAATCCAGTAGCCTTTGCGATTGTAATGGCGATGCAATCCGATTTCATAATCCCGGGTGAGCAAAGACTCCTCAGTGTATTCCGGTGACTCCTTGATGATATCGCGGGAAAGATTGATGAAGACTGTCGACTCACTCCAGCTCACGCGCTCGATCCATTGCGGTGCAACCAGAACCTTCTTCCCCGGCCACCAGTTCTTTGTGCCTACAATCAGATAACGGATTGCCCACGTCTCGTCATCAATGACGAAATCCTCGATGTGACCAATCTCGCCATCCAAGGCCTGCAGGTGGTAGCCCGTCACCGCGTGAGTGCTGCGCAGATGGCGATCCCATGATTTCTCGCCTTGGGTGAATTTGCCCCACTTGTTACGGTCGCGCTCAATGTGCGGATAATTTCCCCACATGAATGAGCCGCTCCAATACGTCGGCCAACCATAGTAGCCATAGTAGTCGTCCTCGAATTGGCAGGAGACGGGTTTGTGACTGTCCAAGGAGGGGCTGTTCTCGATCTGCTTTTTGGTCAAATCGACGGAAAGGCGTTTTTCACCCTGAATCACGCTTCCCAGCGCATAGGGCGAAATAAGGACCTTCCTGCCCGTGAGCCAGTTTCCCTTGTCGGCTACCAGATAGCGAATGGTCCAGTGCCGGTCGTCGAAATAGAATTCTTTGACCTTCCCGATTTCCCCATCGAGGCTGACCAGTTTGTAACCGTTTAGTGTTTTGGCTCTGTTTAACATAATTGTTCTTTCGCTCTTTGCGCTTCGTTTCTGTTCGCTGGTGGCGTCCGGCTAAATAGCAGGGCGGAATTGGATCTTCGCTCGTACCCCGTTCAATCGTTTAGTCCCCAGTGGGCGTATGTATCGTAACGCAGGGCGTGCTGTTCACGGAGCACTGGCGTGGCGGTGCCGGCTCGTTCTGTGATCAACTTGATGGAAACCACAGAAACGATGCCCTGATCCAGATGGAGGGTGCATGCGCTCCTGGCGACCTCTTCTCGCGATGAACTGGCAGCAACGGAGGTTTGTGTTGGCGGCTCGGAAGTCGTCAGCGGTTGGGTGCAGTCTTGCCTTTTATTGTGGGATAAAATTTTCTTTTCCATGTCAGAAGAATGCACTCGCGCGCGCTTTGGCGGCTATGGGGTATTCACCCCATCCGATGGATCCACCTCGTGTAAACCGCCCCGCTTCCGGCAATGCCCGTTGGGCAAGGCCTCAGGCTGAATCCTTGGTGGTCCGGCTCCGATTGCGGTTCGTGGGAATCTTTCGCCGAAGTCAGGTCTTCTTCTGGTAGAGCGCCGACAGCGCCGCGCCAATGGCCTGGGAAAGCTCGCCCAGTGTCGCCGCCACGATGGCCATGCGGGCGCGCTGGGCCGGCCAGAGGTAAGGACGGGCCGTCTCGCGCACGATGCGAAGGTAGCGGGCGCGAAATTCTTCGGTGGTGGATTCGTGATCCATCAGCCCGCCGCCGATGACGACAAATGACGGGTCGAGGATCATGGAAAGATTGGCGACGTGCAATCCCATGGCGCGGGCTTGAAAGTCGAAGATTTCAAGGGCCAATCGGTCTCCCTTCTGGGCCAGGCCACGCAATGCCATGGCCTTCTCCTTGGGAGTGGCTGAAGATTTCGACAGTTCGTGGCCGGGATGCCCGGCCAGTTTATCCGCGAGCAGATGCGGCAATCCGGACAGGGTGGTGTAGGCCTCGATGCATCCCCAGTCTCGTCCGCAACCGCAGGGGTAAGGTTTCACGCCCAACAACTGCAGCGGCGCCGGCATATGGGCCCCTTCCATTCCAGCCAGGGTATCTCCAGCCAGTGGCAGGCCTTTGGCATCGATGAACGCGCAACCCAGACCGGTTCCCGGCGCGAGCATCAATACGGAGCCGGTCCCCTCGCCGCGCACACGCTGCGCTTCGGCCACGCCCCCGCAATGACCGTCGTTGCCAATCACCAGGGGCACGGTTCGCCCCGCCTTCTCCGCCAAAGCGCGGCTGTAGTCGGCCTGAACATCCCAGCCCGCAAAGCTGGCCGGCAGATTGGCTGAGCGATCCAGCACGCCGTATCGCTGAAACGGGCCGGGAATCGCCAGGCCCACTCCCTCAACCTTGTCCCAGGTCAGCTCATTTTGCCCAAGATACTCCGTAACCGCCCCAACCCAGCTGCGCACTACCGATGCCGGACCGGCCTCGGAGTTGGTCGGACGTTGCAGCAACTTCGTGGAAACCGTGGTGCCATCCTCCCAAACCGCTCCGACCTTGGATGTGGTGGCTCCGCTGTCCGTGCCGATGTAGATGTTTTGATTTGGGTTCACAACTCGATTT
Source organism: uncultured Verrucomicrobiota bacterium (assembly GCA_964520205.1). Lineage (GTDB taxonomy): Bacteria > Verrucomicrobiota > Verrucomicrobiia > Limisphaerales > BOG-1460 > CAZFOA01. The sequence goes on from CAZFOA010000131.1 coordinate 6,759, forward strand.
CGGATTAGTGTTTGTCTTTCTGTCCGGTTTAGTCAAGCACGGCCACCGGACGGCAGCGTCTCAATCTGACCGGAGCGCGGAGCATTGCTCCGCGTGGACTCGATGCATATCCTGGCGGAGCAATGCTCCGCGCTCCGAGATCTCCAAATTCAGCCACTACCCGCCGGAACGCGGGTCTGTGACCCGCAGCACTTAGCAACGCAGCCTGGACTCGGAATAATCCACCACGACTCTCTATTGATTCAAAAGCGCTGCGGCTCACAAAGCCGCGCCTTTGACCCTCACCTCTAATCGCACTCCAGCGGAATGGCGCTTTTCTACGCCAGCTTCCACGGGCTGCGATAGGCCACGTCCAGCCATTTTGGGTCGCCGGCGCCACCCGCAAAGGTCTCAGCCTTTGGATCCCAATTCATGTGCTGGCCGTGATAATAAGCCAGGTTCACCAGGTGACAAACCGTCACGCTGCGCGCGCCGATTTCCGCCTCCGCAACAGGCGGCTTGCGGCTCCGAATGCATTCCAGCCAGTTGCGATGATGATCGATGCTGGTGTAAACACGTTCCGCTTTTCCGCCCAGATATTCTGCAATGACGGCATCCAGCTTCGCCGTCGAATCGGCCTTCTTCTCCGATCCAATCCACAGCTCAAACTTGCCGCGATTGACGTAAAGCTTTCCGTCCGTGCCGTAAAAAGTGATTCCATTTCCAGGAATATGGGTGACCTCCGTGCCGTTGGCGTAAAGGAGCTTGACGCCGCTTTGCGCGTCCGGTCCGGCCGCCGGAAATATCTCCACCGGACCGCTGTGGTCCATGCCGAGCGCCCATTGCACGATGTCGAAGTGGTGCGCGCCCCAGTCGGTCACCATGCCGCCGCCATACTCGCGATACTTCCGCCACATGGGATAGAGGTCATAAATCCCGCGAGGGCTGAGGATGGAATTGTAGGGTCGCGACGGCGCGGGACCAAGCCACCGGTTCCAGTCCAGTCCAGATTCATCCGGTTCCGCCGGCAAATCACACGGGATTCCCGGCCCGCCCACCGCCACCTCGGCGCGGGTGATCCTTCCGAGGACGCCGTTGCGGATGAGTTCGACGGCAGTGCGGAACTCGCGCATCGAACGCTGCATGCTGCCAGTCTGGAACACACGCTGGTTTTTGCCCGCGGCGTTGACCATGGCGCGCGCTTCGTGAATGGACTGCGAGAGCGGTTTCTCGCAATAAATATCCTTGCCGGACTGGGCGGCGGCGATGGCGATGATCGCATGCCAATGGTCGGGGGTGGCGATGACCACCGCATCGATGTCTTTCCGGGCGAGCAATTCCTGGAAATCACCATAGGCGCCGCAGCTTGGATGCGAGCTGGATCCGCTCTTTCCGGCGTAGAAATCTTCCACCGTCTTCCGGGCCTGCTCGCGCCGGCTCTGGTCCGCGTCGCACACCGCCAACACCTGCGTTTCCGGACGGCGCAGGAAGCTGCTCAGCAGATTTCGGCTTTGCCGGCCCATGCCGATGAAACCGAGCGTGAGGCGATTGCCGGGCGAGTCCGCCGCGGCGAAGACGTTCGATCTCAGGAGCAGCGGCACGCCGACGGCGACAGTAGAAGTGGCTTTGAGAAATTGCCGGCGACTATAGCCTTGCCGTGAGTTCATGGGCGCGAGTGTAATGCAAGGGCCGCTCATCCATCAAAACTTTTCCGCCGCCCGTCGCAGAATGGGTTCTGGAGTGTTTCTTCGCCACTGGAGAGTTGACAATTCCCCGAAACATTGATTTCTTTTTGTCAGCAGCCTAGATCCGGTTTCCTTCCTGAAGCCGGATGCGGGGGACCCAAGCTCCGCGGTGTGTGACATCGCGGATGGGGCGCACGGTTTCAGGTGACTGAAGCCAAGGCCACTTTCAAGGCCAAGCCCGACAGCTAACCTCGCCGGCGATTGGAAGGGCGATCCTCTGGAGCCGTAACGTTACGGACTCCACGTTTACCCGAGTTGAATTGTTTGCGCCCGAAATCCGGGTGTTGCCGTGCTTATATGAATATTGGTGAGTGGTTTGGTCTCGCAAAAAACGTGGTCATCGGACGGGCACGAAATCTGTCCGATGAAAAACTGTTCCACAAGACTTCGCTGATCGCGATTTTCGCTTGGGTGGGTTTGGGCGCCGATGGCTTGTCGTCCTCCTGCTACGGCCCGGAGGAGGCGTTCAAAGCGCTCGGCAACCACACGTTTTTGTGCCTGTTCGTCGCCCTGGCGTCCGTGCTCACCATCATCATTATCTGCGCCAGCTATTCGCAGATCATCCAACAATTCCCCACCGGCGGCGGCGGTTATCTGGTCGCGAGCAAATTGTTGTCGCCAACCCTCGGCGTCGTGTCCGGCTGCGCGCTGGTCGTGGATTACGTGCTGACGATTTCCATCAGCATCGCCAGCGGCGCGGACGCGATGTTCAGCATGTTGCCGGAGCGCTGGCTTCATCATAAACTCGCCTTCGCCGCGCTCGGCGTGCTCTTTCTGACGATGCTCAATTTGCGCGGCGTCAAAGAATCGGTGCTGCTCTGGGTGCCGGTGTTCTTCCTGTTCGTCATCACACACGCGTTTGCCGTCTTGTATGGAATCGGCGCGCACTTTGGCAATCTGCCCGCGGTGGCGCATGGCGTCGCAATGGATGTTCACAGCGAGTGGAGCAGCATCGGTTTGTTCGGCCTGCTGGCGGTGGTGCTGCGGGCTTACAGCCTCGGCGCCGGCACCTACACGGGTATCGAAGCGGTCAGCAACGGTTTGCCCATTCTGCGGGAACCGCGCGTGAAAACCGGACGCACCACCATGGTTTACATGGGAACCTCGCTGGCGTTCATGGTCGCCGGCCTGCTGCTGGCCTACCTGCTTTACCAGGTCCAGCCGCAGAACGGCAAGACTCTGAACGCCGTGTTGTTCGAGCAGATTACCGCTCCCTGGCCCGCGTGGCTGGCGAAAAGTTTTATGGTGCTCGCGCTCGTCTCGGCGGCGTCGCTGCTCTTCATCGCCGCCCAGGCCGGCTTCCTGGATGGCCCGCGGGTCCTGGCCAACATGGCGATGGACCGGTGGATGCCGACGCGATTCGCCACCCTCAGCGATCGTCTGGTTACCCAGAACGGCCTGCTCCTGATGGGCGGAGCCTCGCTGGCCGTGCTGCTTCTGGCGCGCGCTTCGGTGGACACGCTCGTGGTGCTCTACAGCATCAACGTCTTCATCACCTTCAGCCTGTCGCAACTCGGCATGGTCCGGCACTGGTGGCTGGATCGCGATCGCGAACCGGCCTGGAAACGCAAACTCCTGATCAATGGCGTCGGATTGTTGCTGACCGGCGGCATCCTGATTTCGCTTTGCGTGGTGAAGTTTTTCGAAGGCGGCTGGGTGACGCTCCTGGTCACGGGCCTGCTGATCGCCGCGGCGTTCTGGGTGAAACGGCACTACTCGCAAACCCAGCTCCAGCTCGCTCGACTGAACGATCTGGTGGCCGTCGCCACGGTTAAAGAAGCGGACCAGCTGCTGTCGGACCCAAAGCCGGCCACGGCCTGCGATTCCGCCACCCGCACTGCGGTGTTCCTCGTCAATGGCTTTAACGGCCTGGGATTGCATACGCTGCTGGCGGTGGTGCGCATGTTCCCCAAAGTGTATCAAAACTTCGTGTTCGTGCAGGTCGGCGTCCTTGACGCAGGCAACTTCAAAGGCGGTTCGGAGGTGGAAAACCTGCGGATACATTCGCAGCGGGAAGTGGAACGCTACGCGGCCTATATGCGCCAGCACGGTTTCCATGCCGAAGGCCGGTTTTCCATCGGCATCGACATCGTGGACGAGGCGTCAAAACAATGCGCGGAAGTCGCCGCGCGCTTTCCGCAATCGCAATTCTTCGCCGGCCAGCTCGTGTTCAAGAGCGAAAGCCTGGTGACACGCCTCTTGCACAATTACGTGGTGTTCGAAATGCAGCG
>CAZFOA010000132.1:0-10703 GCA_964520205.1 uncultured Verrucomicrobiota bacterium
CCCGCATGGCGCTGCCGGTCATCATGGCCACGGGAGCGTTGCCCACGGCGGAATTTATCCAATATCCCTGGCTCCAACCCGCCGCCACACTGCTCAAGCCCTATACCCTCGATGAACTGCTGGGAACCGTGCGAGAAGTCCTGCGCGCGACCGTCGATGCCCGCGAAATTGTCGCGGCGCCGCCAAACTGGCAAAGCCAGCCATCAGTCCCTGGTTTACGGCTGTGATGATTCTGCTCCGCGGTTAAGGATTCAGCCGGCCATCCATGGCCACGGCGTTCCGCAGATTGCTTCTGTCCCAGTATTGCTTCAACCTGCGGTTCAAGGTTGGCTTCATGAAATGTCTGGTAGGGTAACACCCCATATTACCCTTCCGCTCTCCGGCGTATATTCACAGCACTATTTAACCGCAAATCAATCACCCGCCATGAAACACAACCATAACCATGACAATGCCCCGGACGCCGGCCAGCAACCGATGCCGGTGCGCTTCGAATTCACTCATCCCACAGCCACCGCCGTCTCCGTCGCGGGCACGTTCAACGACTGGCACCCCGCCACCAAGCCGCTGCATGCCTCAGGAAACGGGCATTGGCTGAAGGAGACGGTTTTGGCGCCCGGCACCTACGAATATTGCCTCGTGGTGGATGGCAAATGGATGCCCGACCCGCTGGCCAAAGAAACCGTCCCCAACCCGTTTGGCGGGAGAAACTCGGTTCTGAAGGTGGCAAGCTCGCCGGAAGAAGCCCACCTCGCCGACGCGGAAAATTTACCGCTGGAAAGTGACCGTTTTGGCGACTCAATCGTTGGAGATCATCTCATCGCTGAGGAAAACTTGCCGCTGAAAAATGCAATCAAACAAAGGACACAAAGAATATGAACAAACATACATCTGCAACCGGTAATGACATGGGATCGCTCGCTGAAGATGCGCGCGCGTTGATGACCGCCACCGCCGACGTGGCCGGAGAAAAAGTCGGGGAAGCCCGCAAACGTCTCGCCGCCGCATTGGAAAGCGGCAAGGAAATCGTGGGGCGCGTCCGCGACAAAGCGGTCGAAGGCGCGAAAGCTGCCGACGAAGCCGTGCGTGAACATCCCTATCAAGCCATCGGCATCGGCGTGGGCATCGGCGTGCTCATCGGTTTTCTCGCCGCCCGCCGTTGCGCTTCCAACCGCGATTGATTTCGTTATGGAGGAATCCACTGTCAGCTTCAGGCAACTGGGCGCGACCTCGAAGCAGTTTGCGCGGCGGCTGTTGACCGTGGGGGAAAACCGGCTTGAACTGTTGACGGTGGAAGTGCAGGAGGAGCGCGAGCGTCTCCTGCTCGCCTTCCTTTTAGCCCTCGGCGTGGCGGCATTCGGCCTGCTCGCCGGCATTACGCTCACGGCTGCGATCGCGGTTGTGTTTTGGGCTTACTCACCCCTGGCCGTCCTCCTGACCTTGACCGGCCTCTACGGAGCAGCCGGGGTTTTTCTTTACCGGCGGCTCACCGGACTCCTGCGTGACTGGCAGACGTTTTCCGCCTCGCTCGATCAACTCCGAAAGGATCGCGCCAGTTTGGAAAAAATCCTCGCATGAACCCGCTCGAATCGCGAAAGCAACTTTTGATTGCCGAAAGCGAACTCAACCGCGCCCAGTTGCTCCAGGAATGCCAGGCCATCGCTGAGGGAGTCCGCTCTGTCGCCGGCCGGGCCCGAACCCTCCGTTTCCTCGCTTCCACCGCCGCCTGGCTGATGGCGGATCTGTCTTCCTTCCGGCGCGCCAGGGCCGGGAACGCTGACGGGAAACCTTCAGGGTGGCAGATCCTCCTGAAAGGCGCGCAGCTGGCCGGATCGCTCTGGTCGGAGTTCCGCCCGCGGCCGGAATCCTAGCGGGACATTTTTGGAATACAGCCCGGCGCCGACACGCTGTGCCGTACTGGATTCGTCAAGTGTGTCGTGAACTTTCTGGTATGCGAAAAATCATCCGCCGGCTGGTTTCCGGTTTGCGTTTGCGCCTGCTGTTGCTGGTGCTGCTGGCGTGCGCCCCGTTGGTGGTGTTGACGCTGCGCACGGCATCGGAGGAGCGCCGGCGGCTGGTGAAGGAATGGAATGAGCGTGCGCAGGAGATGAAGGAACTGGCCACGCGGGAAGAGCAGCAGGTGATCGGCCAGACCCGCCAACTGCTGCTCGCCCTGGCCGAGTCGGCTCCGGTGCGCTCGGGCAACCTGCAGGACTGCAAGAAATTGCTGGACCAACTGTTCGGCAGTTACCCGCGTTATGCCAATCTGGGAATGGTTGGGACCAATGGAATGGTGCTGGTCAGCGCGCGACCGATGGTGGAACCGGCCAACCCGACGAACCGCCCGTTTTTCCGCCGCGCGCTCGCCCTGCGCGCCTTCACAATCGGCGATTTCCCGGACGGAGAAGCGGACGGCAAACCCACCGTCAATTTCAGCTATCCGGTTTTCGATTCCGCCGGACAGGTCGAGGGGATGGTCTTTGCCGCGCTGGATTTGGACTGGGTCAGCCGTCTCGAGTCCGCGCTGCCGGCGCAATTGCCCAAAGGAGCCACGTGGACCGAGACGGATCGCGCCGGAAGAATCCTGGTTCGTTATCCCTCGCCGGAAAAGTGGATCGGCCGGCCTTTCCCGGAACCATCGCTTTTGAAAACTGTTTTCAGCCAGAATCACGGCGAGGTGGAGGCGGTGTCTTCGAACGGAATCGCCGGTTATCATGTGTTCGCCGCCATGCGCAGCCGGTTCGTTCCCGACAACGTGGTCGCCATTCTCGGCAGCATCCCCGAACAGGTTCTCTTTGCCGAAGCCGACCGCCGGCTGACCGAAAACCTGACATGGCTGGGGATCGCCGCCTGCTTTGCGTTCATCCTCGGTTGGATCGGCAGCTACCTGCTGGTCCTGCGCCCGGTTCGGACCCTGGTGAAATCCAACGCGCGGCTGGCCACGGGCGATCTCAGCACGCGCACGGGACTTGCCGACCGGGGAGATGAGTTGGGCCAGCTTACCCGCACCTTCGACCAGATGGCGCAATCCATGGAGCATCGCGAAGTGGAACGCCAGTCGGCGGATCGCGCGATGAAGGCTTCCGAACTGCGCTACCGCCGGCTGTTTGAAACGGCCCAGGACGGGATTCTGATTCTCAACGCGGACACCGGGCAGATTGACGATGTCAACCCGTTCCTGACCGATATGTTGGGCTACACGCGCGAGCAGTTGCTGGGAAACAAACTCTGGGAGATCGGCCCGTTCAAAGACACCAAAGCGTCCCAGGCGGAGTTCCGGAAATTGCAGCGGGAAGCCTATGTCCGTTACGAAGATCTGCCGGTGGAAACCCGCGACGGCAAGTCCATCAGCGTGGAGTTTGTCAGCAACGTCTATCAGGTCAACGGCGGCAAAGTCATTCAATGCAATGTTCGCAACATCACCGAGCGCAAGCGGGCCGAGGCAAAACGCAAGGAATACAGCCTCAAACTTCAGGTGCTTTCCCGCCGGCTGGTCGAGGCGCAGGAGACCGAACGCCGGAACATCGCCCGTGAACTCCATGACGAAATCGGCCAGGCTCTCACCGTCATGCAACTGAACTTGCAAGCGATGTTGCAGTCGCCGGGCGCCGACGGCCTGGCGCCGCGTTTGACGGAGAGCCTCGAGGTGGTTGAACGCGTGCTCGAACAAGTGCATGACATCTCGTTAAACTTGCGTCCGTCCATGTTGGACGATCTGGGACTGGAACCGGCGCTGCGCTGGTACACGAACCGGCAGGCTGCGCTGGCCGGCTTGCAGGCTGAATTCGCGACGGACCCGTTGGAGCACCGGCTCGATCAAATCATCGAGACCGAGTGTTTCCGCATCGCCCAGGAAGCGCTGACCAACGTCGTGCGCCATGCCCAGGCACGGACCGTGACCGTGGAACTGCACACGCGGGATGGACGCCTCGATTTGGCCGTGCGTGACGACGGTATTGGGTTTGAGGTGGCCCCGGTCCGGGAGCAAGCCGTGCGCGGCGCCAGTCTGGGTTTGTTGAGCATGGAAGAGCGGGCCGCACTGGCGGGTGGCGGGCTGGAATTCAAGTCCTCCCCGGGACAAGGCACCGAGGTCCAGGCCTGGTTCCCTTTGAAATGGCAGACACCGACCTCCGGATCCGAAACCCCATGAATCCTCCCGCCAAACCCATTCGCGTCATCCTGGCCGATGACCATACCCTCGTGCGCGCGGGCATTCGCGCCTTGCTGGAAAAATTGCCGGGGGTGGAAGTGGTGGGCGAAGCCGGCGATGGCCGCGAGGTTCTAAGTCTGGTCGCGAAACACCGGCCGGATGTGGTGTTGATGGATATCGCCATGCCCGGCCTGAATGGCCTGGAAGCGGCGGAGCGCCTGGCCAAAGAATTTCCGGACGTGCGGGTCATCATCCTTTCCATGCACCCCAACGAAGAATATGTCTGGCGGGCGCTCAAGGCTGGCGCGGCTGGTTACCTGCTGAAAAAAGCGGCGACGGCCGAATTAGCCAGCGCCCTGCAACGCGTGGCGCGCGGGGAGAACTATCTCAGCCAGGAAATCTCCACCCGGCTGCCCAAGAGCTTCCCTTTGGATGGGGTCGCGAATCGGAAAAGCCCGCTCGAACAGTTGACCGGCCGGCAGCGGGAGATTCTCCAACTCATCGCCGAAGGCCAGAATACCAAAGGCATCGCCGAAATTCTCAAGGTCAGCCCCAAGACCATCGAATACCATCGCCTGAAGTTGATGGACTGCTTGAACGTTCACGACGTCCCGGGACTGGTGCGATTTGCTTTGCGGGTGGGACTGGTTCCGCAGGAAACCTGACGGCGCCCTGGCATCTTCCGGCTTCAAGATCATCCTCGCGTGCGATAAAAGCGCTTCGGAAAACTCGCCGCGTTCGTGTCGGTAAAATCCAACGAACCGCTGGCGCCCACCGTCACCGTGCCGATGACCACCCAGGTTTTGAAATCCTGCGTCGCCAGGATGTCATAAGTGTGGCCGATCGGGCCGGTCACCGTCAGAACGAACTGCCCGGCTGGCGCAGTCCGAATGCGCAGGCTGGCAAATGCCGTCGGCACTGAATAGCTCAGTTCACTCGAATAGTCGCTCTCCAGCCCGAGGATGTCATACGCCGTGGCGGCGAAATAATTCGTCGTGCCGTCGGCGAGGCCGGAAATGGTGACGTTCGTTGCGTTGCCGACATCCACCATATTGGTGTAGGTCTGAGTGGCCATTCCATAGTAAATTCTATAGCCGATGACGCTGGAGTCGGGACTCCGGTCCCAGGCCAGGGACACGCTTTGCACCGCTTGGACGGGGTTCTGAAGCAAGGCGAAGAACAGGATTCCGCCGAGAACTCTGGTGAGTCCCATCATTCGCGAAGCCCAACCCAAAGCCGAGTCGGTGCGGTTTAATCTTTGTTCAGAGATCGTTCGCATGAGTACCGTTACTTCCCGCCTGATGCGGCCGCGACTAGGGCGTTCCTTGCCGCCACTGGGAAAACCCTTGGTTTGAGCCGGGAATCGTGAGCGCGGGACCGATGACAGGTTGATCGGGCGAACGGCTCAAGCGTCCCCGCGCCGAAATGCCGCTGTCGCGCCGGGATTCGATTCGCACTCTCCTTCGGTAGGGTAACACCCCATAGCGGCCGCCCGGTTTCCCGGCTTACGCTTTCGGCCATGGAAGCCAATTACAGGAAGAGGTCCCTAACTTTGGGTGAATTCATCGAGCGCGTTTGCAACATCTGCGGCAAATGCAAAGCCGGTCAAAACCATTAAAATGCGGCATCCTCCTATCGCGATGGCCAGAAAGGTTCGCCGCATCAATTTGAAACCAGGTTGTCGGCAAGGTCACGACGCGCCGCTCGCGGCGGACGCCCAAGCCCCGGCGATTTTCTCCTCAAGGCCAGGAAGGCGGTCGACTTGAAAATCCAGCCGGGCCGGAGAATTCGAAGTTCGGCGCTGGTGATCCTGGCGGTCCTGTCCTGGTGCCTCGCGCCTTCCGCCCGCGCGGAGGAGCCTGCCGCGGGATCCACCAAGCCGCCGGGAGCGGAGGCCGTTGTGCTCCCCAAATCCGTCCCCGACCCGTTCGAACCGGTGAACAGGGTGTTGTGGGGCTTCAACAAGGCGGTCATGACCGGCGTCATCAAGCCGACGGCCAAAGTTTATCGGCTCGTCGTCGTGAAATCGGTCCGAACCGGAATCGGCAATTTTGGCAAGAACCTCACTTACCCGGGACGATTGATCAACAATCTGCTCCAGGGAAAGTGGAACGGAGCCCGCGATGAATCCTACCGGTTTGCCTGCAATACCACCGTCGGGATCGTCGGAATCTTCGACGTGGCGACCAAATGGAAGATTCCGAAATCAGAAGCGGATTTTGGCCAGACCTTCGGCCAATGGGGCTGGAAGCCGGCGTGCTTTCTGATGCTGCCGATTTATGGACCGAGCAACGAACGGGACACCCTCGGCCTGGTCGCTGACACCGCCGCCAATCCGTTGCTCTACATCGCTCCCTACAAATTTAACGCGAACAATCCGCTGTCCTATCTCGGCCCCTACACGTATCTCGCCTACACGATCATGTATAACGATCTGGCCGACACCGTGGACGAATATGTGCGCTTCAGCAAAGCGGAAATGGATCCTTACGCCGAGATTCAATATGCCTGGACGTTCGCGCGAGAAAACCGGGTGGCGGATTTCCAGGTGAAGGGAAAACCGGACGAAGCCTCGCTGGAAACCCTCGAATCCGTCTTCTTCACCTTCAAGGATCCTGAATTCCCGGACCGGGGCAAGACCCGCTCGGCTTTGATTCCGGCAACGGGCCGGAAATTGAAATTTACGTTTTGGTTGCAACCGGGAAAGGCGAACGTGGTTTACATCGTGCCCGGGCTGGGGTCGCATCGCCTGGCCGAACCCTCCCTGGCGCTGGCCGAGTTGGTTTACAAAAATGGTTTCTCCGCCGTGTGCGTCAGCAGCCCTTTCAACGCCGAGTTCATGGAACACGCTTCGACCGCGGCGATGCCGGCTTATCTGCCGGTGGACGGTCGCGACCTGCACGTCGCGCTCACCGCGATTGACCACCGCCTGCATGCGTTGTATCCGGACCGGTTGGGCAACCGGGCGCTGATGGGCTATTCCCTGGGAGCATTCCAGGCTTTGTTCGTCGCGGCCACCGGACCGACGAATCGGTCGCCGTTGATTCAATTTGACCGCTACGTCGCCATCAACACCCCGGTCCGATTGCTCCATGGGGTTTCCAAGCTGGACGCATTTTACCAGGCGCCCCTGAGCTGGCCGGCCGTGGAACGAGCCGACGACATCGAAAATACCTTTTTGAAGGTGGCCGCCTTGAGCAAACTCACCCTCACGCCACGATCCTCCCTGCCCTTCAGTGCCATCGAATCCAAGTTTCTCATCGGACTGACGTTTCGATTCATGCTGCGGGATGTTATTTTCAGCAGTCAGCGGCGAAATAATCAGGGAGTCCTGCAACACCCGATCCGGAATTTCAGGCGCGCGCCGTTGTATCAGGAAATTCTCCAGTACTCCTACCAGGATTATTTTGAGAAGTTTGTGATCCCGTATTATTGGACCCTGGGCATTGACTCGACGGCGGAGGCGCTGGAAAAGGCCGATGATCTGCGGACGTATGACGCACTTCTGCGCGCCAATCCCGACATCCGCATCATCGTCAACCAAAACGATTTTCTCCTGGCCGACGAAGACCTGGCCTGGTTCCGCGCCACGTTTGGCCCGGACCAATTGACGGTCTTTGGTCAAGGCGGCCACCTGGGAAATCTTTTCGATCCAACGGTGCAAAAGTCCATTTTGGCGGCGCTGACGCCCATGCGGCCGCCCCAACCCAAACAACCCAAATCGGAATGAGCCGCTGAAAAAGTTTCGCCGGTGAAATCTGAAGCTCCCGCGACCGCTGCCTCCGCAAGGACGTAGGGTTAGACCCCATAGAGAAGCCCCCGCTCATCGGGTAACTTCACTCCAGAAATCGATACAAACTGAATATGAAAAAGATCCTGTTTCTAACCGGCATTGTCACCCTCCTCACCACGAGTGGATGTCTTGTTTCCGACGGCGGACGGCGCGACTATGGAAGACACGAGCGCGGTCCGGAAGTCAGAGTGGCCGCCCCGGTGGTCGTCGTGCCGGCGGTTCGAGTGCGGGTGGATTGACGGCAGCCCGGTTGAAAAAAGCCCGGTTTTAGCCGCCCGGAACTCAGCCGATGGCATGGCGATGTCCCACCACAAAATTCCCCTGGCCGCCAAAGTGGCCGGCACCGGCTTCCTCGCAGTCCTCGTACCGATCTATTTGCACACCTATGGGCCCACCAATTTTTTATGGTTCTGCGATGCCGCCCTCATGCTCACCGTGGCGGGCATGTGGCTGGAAAGCTCCCTGCTCATCAGCATGTGCTCCGTGGGGATTCTGCTTCCGCAATGCCTCTGGCTCGCGGACTTCGCCAGCAACCTTCTGGGGATTCACCTTCTGGGCCTGACAAGTTACATGTTCGACCGCCAGCTTCCGCTTTTCACCCGCGGCCTTTCTCTTTTTCACGGCTGGCTGCCTTTGCTTCTCGTCTGGCTCCTGGTCCGTCTTGGCTATGATAAACGAGGTTTGTCTGCCTGGACCGGCCTGGCCGCAGGGTTGCTGCTCGTCTGCTGCCTTGTTTCGCCGCCCGCCGGCGCCCATCCGCCCGACCCCAACACCCCCATCAATCTCAATTATATTTACGGTTTCAACGACCAGCAGCCGCAACACTGGCTCAACCAGAACCTTTATGTCATCCTGTGGCTTGGCGCGCTGTGGCTCGTCGCCTTTCTCCCCACCCACCTGGCCTTGCGCAAAATCTTCGCCGCCCCACAACCGGCGGCCGGCCGGAAACTGGCGATTCAATCTCTTTAACCATCCCAGCCCGCTCGCCAGGGTTGGATTCATGAATGTCGGGTAGGGTATCACCCCATAGCGCGCGCACCCTTCTTTGGATTAGGGTCATTCCATGAATATCAAAACACTTTTCTTCAAACGCGATAAAGTTGGTCTTCTGTTGGGTGCCGTGCTCCTGACAGCGCTGACCGGATGCGTTGGTTACGTGGACGGGCCGCGCGCTGATGTCCAGGTGGAGCCGTATGCGTTCGCGGCGCCGGACGACTATGTCTATTACCCCGGCTATGATGTCTATTACAGCAGCCACCGGCACCAATACGCTTACTTGGACGGCGGCGCGTGGGTTTCGCGGCCGGCGCCGAGGGGCGTTTCGGTTGACGTGCTGGTGGCTTCCCCGTCCGTGAGGATGGATTTCCACGATTCCCCGGCAAATCACCACGCGGCGATGGTTCAGAAGTATCCCAGAAATTGGGCTCCGTCCGGCTCGAATCGGGGCCAGCAAGAAAATCGGAAAGACAACAATCACGACGAGCGCAGGTAAAATAGCGGAAGCCAACCCAGCGAGTCACATTCGCACATTGAGAGGAATATTATGATGGGAACATTTTTAGTGGTGCTGCTCATTCTTATGTTGCTTGGCGCGCTTCCCCGATGGCCACACAGCCGGAGTTGGGGCTATTACCCGAGCGGCGGACTCGGCTTGCTGTTGGCCCTTGTGGTCGTCCTGCTTTTGCTGGGCAGAATCTAATTGGGATGGGCTGTGCTCCATCCGCGGCCAGGGTTGGCAATTGAGTGGATGGACTGCCGCGCAAGTCGGTGTCGCGGGCAGCGGCCCAGGCAATTTACACGAAAGACAAGTTTATGTTGCGAAGCCTTAAACAATTATTCGGAGACAAACTCGGCGCATCGGATGGCGAAATCGGCCATGTGAAGGATTGCTATTTTGACGATCAAAACTGGGCGGTGCGGTATCTGGTCGCGGACACAGGCTCGTGGTTGCCGGGGCGTCTGGTGCTCATCTCGCCCCATTCGCTCGGCCGCCTTGAGCAGGCTGGAAAACTCCTGCGCGTGAATTTGACCCGGAAACAGATTGAAGCCAGCCCTTCGATTGAGTCGCACAAGCCGGTGTCGCGACAATACGAAGAGGAATATTACCGATATTTCGGCTGGCCCTACTACTGGCAGGGTGCCGGGTTGTGGGGCATGAGCGGCTTTCCGATTTTGGAGTTGCCGCCAAATCCTCTCCCCGGCGAACCCGACACGGCCGGGGGTCCGAAACCCGATCGCACCGATGCTCATCTGCGCAGCGCGCAAGCCGTGGACGGTTACCATATCAAGACGAGCGATGGAACGATCGGCCACGTCTGTGATTTTATGATGGACGACCAAAGCTGGGGGATTCTTCAACTGGTCGTCAGGACCGGGCACCGGTTGTCCGGCAAAGAAGTGCAGATACCGACGAGCCAGGTTGACCGGATCAGTTACGGGGATTCCACGGTGTTCGTGAATTTGACCAGCGCCGCCGTCGAGCGGAGTCCCCAGCATCACCTGGCTCCGGTCGGCGCCGCCGACTGACGCCGCCGCACAAAACCAATCACCAAACAAAAAACAAAATAGTTAAATCGATATGAAAGTCTTGAACAGCCCGCTCGTGGAAGCACCCAAAATGTATGAAACCGAAAACGATATCCCGGAAAAGCGCCGGTCGGAACTGAACGCGCTCATGAACCAGCGGCTGGCATCCGCCGTGGATTTGCAGACGCAGATGAAGCAGGCGCATTGGAACGTGAAAGGCCCGAGCTTCATCGG
>CAZFOA010000133.1:0-10631 GCA_964520205.1 uncultured Verrucomicrobiota bacterium
CGGCCGAGGACGGCCGCACTCCGCCCCCAAAACCTCACCCACTTTTGATCACACCGCAGCGGCACCGACCTGACACTTGGATGCTTGCGCTACAAGCGCCTTGTGTGTAATTGGATGACAAACATTTGTCGCCTGTGGAACAAAAGGTTGCACATCGTTGGACGAGCAGGCGCATGGAAAGGGTGTTTGAAGGGCGGGGGAGGGGCTGGACTCTTCCAACCTGAACATTTCCATTTGACAATGGGCCGGAGACTACCTACCGTTCGGTAGATTCATGGGCAAGATTGCCAACCATTCTGAGACGCGGCAGCACGTGCTGCGGGCGGCGCTGAAGCATTTCGCCCACAGCGGCTACGCCGCCGCGTCGGTGCAGCGGATTGTGGATGACGCCCGGGTATCCAAGCCGTCGTTGTATTATTATTTTCAGGACAAGGCCGGGTTGTTCCAGGCTTTGGTGGACGAAGCGCATGACGGGCGTTTTCACCTGATGCAGGCGGCGGCGCGCACGGGTGATTTGAGGACGCAGCTGGTGGAGATTCTGACGGCGCTGTTCGATCATCTGCAGAAGAACCGGGAACTGATGCGGATTTCATTCGCCACGGCTTTTGCGGCGCCGGGCGAAGTGCCGGAAGGGCTGCGCTACTCGGAGAAATGCGAGCGAAACTTCGAGTTTGTCCACGCCCTGATCAAGAACGCCCTGGCCCGCGGCGAATTGGACAAGCGGTTCGGCAGCCGGGAACTGGCGTATGGCTTTTACGGTCAGTTGAACGCCTATCTCGTGTCGCAGTTGCTCATGCCGGACTGCCGGTTGAACCGGCGGACGGCGCGGCGGATTGTGGAGCTGTTCCTCGTCGGCGCCGCCGCGAAGCGGCGAACAAGCTGAGCGGCTCTCCGGGAATATCCAACGGTAAATCGATACATGAAACGAAAAATCATTGTTGCCCTCTTCGTCGTGCTGCTGGTCGTTGCCGGCCTCGCGGGAATCAAGATCTGGCAGATCCGGAATCTGATTGCCGCCGGCAAGGCCTTTGTGCCGCCGCCGGAAACCGTGTCCTCCTTCGCCGCGCGCGCCGAGAAGTGGCAGGAAACCCTCGACGCCATCGGATCGATCACCGCTGTTCAGGGCGTGAACGTCACCACCGAAATCGCCGGCACCGTCCGCGAAATCGCGTTTGAATCGGGCGCGGTTGTGGCCCCGGGTGATTTGCTGGTCCGGTTGGACACCTCCTCCGAGGAAGCGCAACTCCGGGCGATTGAAGCGCAAACGGATCTGGCCCGGATCAATGCGGAACGCGTTCGCAGACTGCGGGCGGACAGCACCGTGTCGCAGTCGGAGTTGGACACCGCGGAAAGCACCTTGAGCCAGGACCAGGCCAATGCGGACGCGATTCGCGCCGCCATCGGAAAGAAAACCATCCGCGCGCCATTCGCGGGGAAACTGGGAATCCGGCTTGTGAATCTGGGCGAATACCTGGATACGGGCAAACCCATCGTCTCACTCCAGTCCTTGTCGCCGGTGTATGTTAATTTCTCGCTGCCGCAGCAGGAGTTGGCGCGGATTAAAACCGGAATGCGGGTGCGTCTAACCACGGACACTTACGCGGATCGACAATTCGAGGGCGCGCTGACGGCGATCAATCCCGAGCTGGACCCCTCCACCCGGAGCATTGGGTTGCAGGCCACACTGGAAAACGCGGACCAGTTGTTGCGGCCGGGCATGTTCGCCCGGGTGCAGGTGCTTCTGCCGTCGGAACAGGCCGTGCTGGCGGTGCCGGCCACGTCGGTCCTGAGCGCGCCCTTTGGTGACTCGGTGTTCGTGATCGAGGCGCAAACCGGAACGAACGGCGCGGGTCCTGGCCAGGTGGTGCGGCAGCAGTTCATCCGCACCGGAGCGGCGCGCGGCGATTTTGTCAGCATCGAAACCGGCCTCAAACCCGGCGAGCGCGTCGTCAGTTCGGGCCTGTTCAAACTGCGCAATGGCATGTCCGTGGTTGAAGACAACACCCTTGTTCCCCCGGCCGGCGAGAATCCGCGCCCGCCGGAACGATAATTCGCCCCGAACCAGCCCATGAAATCATTCACTGACTTGTTCATCAAGCGGCCGGTGCTGGCCCTGGTGGTGAACCTGGTGATTTTGATCGCCGGGATTCAATCCATCCGATCGCTCAATGTGCGGCAATACCCGCGCAGCGAGAACGCCTCCGTGACCGTCACCACGGTTTATGTGGGCGCCAGCGCCGAGTTGGTGCGCGGGTTCATCACCGCCCCGCTCGAACGCGCCATCGCCGCCGCCGACGGAATCGATTACATCCAGTCCGCCAGCAAGCTGGGCCTGTCCACGATCACGGTTCGTCTCAAGCTGAACTACGACGCCAACAAGGCGCTGGCCGAGATCAGCTCCAAGGTGGACCAGGTGCGCAACGATCTTCCGCCCGAAGCGGAGGTGCCGGTGATCAACATCGTTTCCGCGGATTCGCAATTCGCCTCGGCCTACCTGAGTTTCAATTCGGACATCCTGGAAGCGAACCAGATCACCGATTATCTTGTTCGCGTGGTCCAGCCCCGCCTGTCCGCGCTGGAAGGCGTGCAGCGCGCGGATATTCTGGGCGGACGGACTTTCGCGATGCGCCTCTGGCTCAAACCGGATCGCATGGCCGCTCTGAACATCAACCCGGACCAGGTGCGGCAGGCGCTTGCCGCGAACAATTTTCTTTCCGCCGTCGGCCAGACCAAAGGTTCGCTGGTGCAGGTGAACCTGACCGCCAACACCGACCTGCGGTCCGTGGAGGAATTCCGCAACCTGGTCGTCCGGCAATCCGGCGACCAACTCATCCGGCTGCGGGACGTGGCGGACGTGGTGCTCGGGGCGGAAGACTATGACTCCGAGGTGCGGTTTTCCGGCGAGCGGGCGGTGTTCATGGGCATCTGGGTTTTGCCCAACGCGAACTCGCTCGATGTCATCAAGCGCGTCCGGAAGGAAATGGACTCGATCCAGAAGGAGCTGCCCACCGGCCTGAGCGGCCGCATCGCCTATGATGCCACCCAGTACATCGACGACGCCATCCACGAAGTGCTGAAAACGCTGAGTGAAACCCTCCTGATCGTGTCCATCGTGATCTTCCTGTTCCTGGGATCGTTCCGTTCCGTGCTCGTGCCGCTGGTCGCCATTCCCCTGTCGCTGATCGGCGCGATTTTCCTGATGCAGGTCTTTGGGTTTTCGCTCAACCTGCTGACCCTTCTGGCCATCGTCCTGTCCGTGGGTCTGGTGGTCGACGACGCCATCGTCATCGTCGAAAACGTTGAGCGCCATATTCGCGAGGGGCAAACGCCCGTAAAATCGGCTTTGCTTGGCGCCCGGGAATTGGTCGGGCCGGTCATCGCCATGACGGTGACCCTGGCCGCGGTTTATGCGCCCATCGGCCTTCAAGGGGGCCTCACCGGTTCGCTGTTCCGGGAATTCGCCTTCACGCTGGCCGGCGCAGTCTTCATTTCCGGCATCGTCGCGCTAACGCTGTCGCCGGTCATGTCCTCGAAGCTGCTCGATGCCGGGCGTGAGGAACATGGCCTGGCCGGCCGCATCAATCGGGATTTCGACCGGCTGCGGCGCTTTTATGGCCGGGTGCTGGATGTGACGCTTTCGGCGCGGCCGGCGATTTACGTGATCTGGATCAGCCTGAGTCTGCTGGCGATTCCATTGTTCTCGATGTCCTGGAGTTCCAAGGATCTGGCGCCGGCAGAGGACCAGGGTTTTGTCCTGGCGATTGCTGAGGCGCCCGGGGACGCCACGATCGACCAGACCACTTTTTACACGGACGCGCTCAATCGCGAGCTGCTGAGCGAACCCGAGGCGGTGCAGAGTTTTCAAATCACGATGCCCGACAACGGAATTGCCGGCCTGGTGCTGAAGCCCTGGGGCGTGCGAAAGCGCACGGTGTTTCAAATCGTCCCGGAAGTGCAGGCGAAAGTGAGTCGGATTCCGGGCATTCGCACATTTGCCATCACGCCACCCGCACTGCCCGGCGGCGGGGATTTTCCGGTGGAATTCATCATCGCCTCCACGGCCGAGCCGGCTCAGATTCTGAAATTTGCCGAGCAATTGCAGGCGAAGGCGGCGTCCAGCGGGATGTTTGCGTTTCCGCCCACCATCGACACAAAGATTGATCAGCCGCAAGTGGAGCTGGTGCTGGACCGCGACAAGGTTGCCGCCATGGGGCTCAACATGGCGGGCGTGGGCTCCGACCTGGCGGCGCTGGTCGGGGGCAACTTCGTGAATCGATTTAACTTCGATGGCCGCAGTTACAAAGTCATCCCCCAGATTCAACGCCAGCACCGTTTGAACCCCAGTCAGTTGGAGGACACTTATGTCAAAGGACCGAACGGCCAGTTGGTGCCTCTGAACACCTTTGTCACCTTGAAACGGACCACCCAGCCGCGCTCGCTAAACCGATTCCAGCAGCTCAACGCCGTGAAACTCAGCGGCGTGGCCGTGCGTCCTCTGGATGAGGCTCTCACTTTCCTGGACGGCGAGGCGGCGAAAATCCTTCCACAGGGTTACTCCGTCAATTACACGGGCGAATCCCGCCAACTGCGCGTCGAAGGCAACAAATTCCTGCCGTCCCTCCTGCTTTCGCTGGCCCTGATCTTTCTCGTGCTGGCCGCGCAATTCAACAGCTTTCGAGACCCGATTATCATCCTGCTCGGCTCCGTGCCGCTCGCCATGTTCGGGGCGCTCATCTTCTGCTTCCTGAAAATGCCCGGCCAGGGGATGCCGTTTTGGACCAATGGCTGGACGACGACCTTGAATATCTATGCACAAGTCGGACTCGTCACGCTCGTCGGCCTGGTCTCGAAGAACGGCATCCTGATCGTCCAGTTCGCCAACGAACTTCAGCGCCGCGGACGCACCAAGGTCCAGGCCGCCCGCGAGGCGGCGACGGTCCGCTTGCGCCCCGTCCTGATGACCAGCGCGGCCACCGTCGCCGGCCACTTCCCGTTGACTTTGGTCACCGGCGCCGGCGCCGCGGCGCGCAATTCCATCGGTATCGTGATCGTCGCCGGAATGTCCCTGGGCACCCTGTTCACCCTGCTCGTCATCCCTTCCATTTACGTCCTGATCGCCAAACAACATTCCGGCGAGGAACCCGGCGCCATCGGCCAGGACTTGGAACTGGAAGTGCCGGACCCGGGGGTGATTCCCCAGGCTGTCGAAGCTCCCGTGAAGTGACCGGCAATTCTTCCGCGCGCGGCTCGGCTGCCCCTTTTTTTTCTGTAACAATTGGCATGCCTCGTGCGTCATGAATGCCAGCCATGATGAAAGCGGTTTTGAGAATAACTCCTTGCGTGCTCGGAGCCTTGGTTCTGCTCGGGGCCGGATGCGTTCAACGGCGCGTCGTTTACGTCACCAGGCCCGCGCCCGTTCCGGCCAATGAAACGACCGTCGCTGCTTCCCGCACACCTGTTCCCGCCGGTGAAACGGCCGCTGCCGAATCCGCGGCGACTCCTGCCGACGGAAGCGGCATCACCGAAGCGCCGCCTCCGCCTCAAGTGGAAGTCGTCGGCGCGGCTCCCAGCCCTGATTATGTGTGGATGCCCGGAGTTTGGGAGTGGCACAAGGCTTGGATCTGGGTTTCCGGCAGATGGGTCGTTCGTCCGCGTCCGGAGGCCATCTGGATTCCCGGACACTGGACCTCGCACCGGCGCGGCTACGTCTGGATTCACGGGTATTGGCGGTAGGCATTGGCTTTCCGTTGCGCCGGGTTGTTCGGCAGGAATCGACCGTGCAAGAATCCAGCGAGAAACACCGAACATTCAACATTCAACATTCAACTTCGAACATCCAATGGAAGGATCGTTTCACTTCCGCGATTCGATGTTGAATGTTGAGCGTTGAGTGTTTTCCCTGCGGCCTCGCCGCAATTCCCTTCTGGCCTCCGGCTTCCGGCCCCGGTATTCTGGCGGCATGTTCGACACCATTACGGCAGAAATCGGCATCGCGGCGGACAAACTGGTCCATTTGCGGAGGTTTCTTTGACGCGCCCGGCGCGCGGAAACGGCTGGGCGAACTCGAGGCTTTGATGGCGGGGGAAAACTTCTGGAGCAACCGCGAACAGGCCCAGAAATTCATCGACGAAGCCAATTCCCTCCGGAACAAGATTGAGCCGTTGCTCAAGGCGGAAAAGCAGATTGAAGATTTCAAGGTGATGGTCGAGTTGGGCGAAGCCGAGCCGGAAGCCGCGCAGGCCAAAGTCCGGAAGGAACTCGAGGCCGATCTTGCGAAATTTTTCAAGGAACTGGACGCGCTCGAACTCCGGGTCTTCCTGAACGGCCCGCACGACAAGAGCAATTGCATTTTGAGCATCAACGCCGGCGCGGGCGGCACCGAAGCCCAGGATTGGGCGGAGATGCTCTCGCGCATGTACCAGCGCTGGGCCGAGTCGCGCGGCTGGGAAGTCGAAATCACCGACGCACTGCCGGGTGAAACCGCCGGGCTTAAGAGTGTGACGATGGTTCTCCGCGGCGAGAACGGCTACGGTTTTGCCAAGGCCGAACGCGGCGTGCACCGGTTGGTGCGCATTTCGCCGTTCGACTCGAACAAACGCCGCCACACCAGTTTCGCCAGCGTGGACGTGATTGCGGAAATTGAAGAAAGCGACGAGGAGATAGTGATTCCGCCGACCGAATTTCAGGTGGACACCTTTCGGTCGGGCGGCAAGGGCGGCCAGAATGTGAACAAGGTCGAAACCGCCGTTCGCATCACGCACGTCCCCACCGGCCTGATCGTCGCGTCGCAAAGCCAGCGGTCGCAGCATCAGAATCGTGCCACCGCGATGAAACTCCTGCTTTCGAGGATTTACGCGCAACGGGTCGACGCGCAAAAGGCCGAGATGGAGCGTTTTTACGGGGAAAAGGGCAGTATTTCCTGGGGCAATCAGATTCGCAGCTATGTTTTCCAGCCGTATCGCATGGTCAAAGATCTCCGTACCGGCGTTGAGACCAGCAATGTGCAAGGGGTGATGGATGGCGATCTCGACGCGTTCGTCAACGGCTGGCTCCGCGCCGGTTGTCCGGCCAAGCGGATGCAAGGTGTGAAAGACGAGGATGAATAATTTTCAACGCAAAGACGCAAAGACGCAAAGTTCAGCAGGCTTCTTCTTTGCGCCTTTGCGTTAAATCAATGGCAAACATCCTCGATACCATCGTAGAAGAAAAGCAGCGCGAGGTTGCGCGCATGCCGGAGCGCGAACTGGCCGCCGGCGAGTTGCGAGATGCGCTTCTCGAACGCGGTGAACGTCGCGATTTCCTGGCGGCTTTGCGCCAGCCAAAGCCGTGTAGCGCAGCCGTCCCGGCTGCGGGTCCGAGCGGCGTCCAGTCGCGCGGTCCGACGCCGGGCGGGACGCCCGGCAAACCCGCAGGCGAGACGCCTGCGCTACGAGCTTCTGTCGCCCTGATTGCCGAGGTGAAGAAAGCGTCGCCGTCGGCGGGTGTCATCTGCAAGGACTTCGATCCGGTCCGCATCGCGAAGGAATACGAAGCGGCGGGCGCCCATTGCCTGTCCGTGCTGACGGATGAAAAGTTTTTTCAAGGCTCGCTGGATTATCTCCGGCAGATTCGCGCGGCGGTGAAGCTGCCGTTGCTGCGCAAGGATTTCATCATCGACGAACGCCAAATTCTGGAAGCCATCGAATGGGGTGCGGACGCGATTTTATTGATTGTCGCCATTTTGGATGACACGCGGCTGCGGCGGTTTCATTCACTGGCAACCGACGCCGGCCTGGCGGTGTTGGTCGAAGTCCACGACGAATCCGAACTGGATCGTGCGTTGGCAGCCGGCGCTTCGCTCATTGGGGTGAACAATCGGGATTTGAAAACGTTCAAGGTGGATTTGGCCACCACCGAACGGTTGGCAGCCAGATTGGTCGAGAGTCGAGAGTCGAGAGTCGAGAGAGCGCGAAACGCTGTGCGGCTCTCGCCACTGGACTCTCGACCTTCGCCCTTTTTGGTCGCTGAAAGCGGCATTCACACCCGCAGCGATGTCGAGCGCCTCGCAAAGTGCGGCGCGCAAGCGATTCTGGTGGGTGAATCGTTGATTAAGGGCGGCGAAATCCGGGCGAAGGTGAAGGAATTACTCGGTGGATAGAGCCGCTGGAGCGCCGGTCTGCGACCCGGCGCAATTCCCGGCATGCCGGGTCGGAGACCGGCGCTCCCGGGCTACACCTTCACCCACTTGCCGGACTTTGCGGATTCTTCCACGGCTTCAAGCACGCGCTGGTTTTTCACCCCGTCTTCGAAGGTCGGTTGGACGGGTTTGCCTTCGACGCAGGCGTTGACGAAGTCGGCGATGGTGTGCACGAACGTGTGTTCGTAGCCGATGATGTGGCCGGGCGGCCACCAATTGCCGACGTAAGGATGCACGCCACCCCGTTGGGTGACGAGGATGTCGCGAAAACCCTGGCGGTCCGGAGGCTGGGTGTTGTCGAAGAATTTGAGCCGGTTCATGTCCTCAAAATCGAAGCCTAGCGAGCCTTTGCTCCCGTTGATTTCGATGGCGATGTGGTTTTTCCGGCCCAGGGCGAAGCGGGTGGCTTCCAGGTTCGCGAGCGCGCCGTTTTCGAACCGCCCGAGAAGCAGCGCGGCGTCGTCCACGGTCACCTGACCCATTTTGCGCGGGGCTTTGGACGCGGCCAGATGTCCTTTGCCGGACGCCTCGGGCAACGGGCGTTCAGGGATGAAGGTGTGCATCAAACCGCAGACCTCTTTGAATTCTCCGACAAGATAGCGGGCGAGATCGATGATATGAGCGTTGATGTCGCCGTGCGCGCCGCTGCCGCTGATGTTTTTTTGCAGCCGCCAGTTCAGCGGGAATTCCGGATCCACGAGCCAGTCCTGGGCATAGCGGGCGCGGTAGTGATAAATCTGGCCGAGCGCGCCTTCACTGATGAGTTTCCGGGCCAGTGCCATGGCCGGGATGCGGCGGTAGTTGTGGCAGATCATGTGGACGACTTTGGCTTTTTGGGCGGCGGCGAGCATGGCTTGGGCCTGCTTGACGTTCAGCGCCAGCGGCTTTTCGCACAGCACATGTTTCCCGTTCCGCGCGGCGGCGATGGCAATCTCCGCGTGGCTGTCGTTGGGCGTGTTGATGTCCACGATGTCGATGAGCGGGGATTCAACCAGTTCGCGCCAGTCGGTGGAGGCGTTGTTCCAGCCCAGTTGCACGCGCGCCGCCTGCACCGCCGCCGGGTTGCGCCCGCAGATCGTGTGCATTTCGAGGTGGGCTTTGAGCGGAAAGAATCTCGGAGCCTGCCGCCAGGCATTGGAGTGGGCTCTCCCCATGAACCGATGACCCACCATTCCGACGCGCAAAGTTCTCGCCATATAAAAGAAAAGTTGGGATTGAATTAGCGTCCGCGGACTTTATAGTGACCTCCGATTTTCAAGTCAATGAATGACTTGAGGTGCTTCCGCATCATTGGCGCAAATGGCCGATTAAACCGGGCGGCAGGCTCGGGGTTGAAGCCGCAAACTATTCTTGAAAAACAACTTATGCCATTTACAGCCGCTGAGGTCGCCAGACAATTGCAGGGTGAAGTCGTCGGGGACAGTTCGGTCCTGTTGAACAGCTTCGCTCCGGCGGACCGTGCCCGGCCGGGGGATCTGACGTTCGCCGAGAATGCGGATTACTTTGTGCGCGCGGATCAAAGTGCGGCCTCGGCGATCATTATTGACGGCGCCTTTGCTTCGACGCGCAAAGTGTTGATCCGGGTTTCGAACGCGCGCATTGCTTTTGCCAAAGTGCTGGCGCTGTTTTTTCCCGAGCCGGCTTTTCCTGCCGGGATTCATCCCACGGCCGTCATCACCGCTTCCGCGCAGATTGACGCGACGGCTCACATCGGGCCGCATTGCGTGGTTGGCGAGAAAACCCGGATCGGACCGCGATCGGTTTTGCAGGGAGGCAACCACGTCGGCGCGGACTGCAGGCTGGGTGAGGACGTCCGTTTGTTTCCGAACGTCACGCTTTATGCGCGCACGGAAATTGGCAACCGCGTCCGCATTCATGCCGGCACCGTCATTGGTTCCGACGGGTATGGTTATGTGCTGGACGCCGGCGTTCATCGCAAGGTGCCGCAGATCGGGAACGTCATCATCGGCGACGACGTCGAAATTGGCGCAAACGTGACGGTGGATCGCGGAGCGCTTGATTCCACGATCATCGGCAAGGGCACCAAAATTGACAACCTCGTTCAAATCGCCCACAACGTCATCGTGGGCGAACACTGCCTGCTCGTGTCCCAGGTCGGCGTGGCCGGCAGCACCCGGCTGGGCAACTACGCCGTTCTCGCGGGCCAGGTCGGAATCGCCGGGCACCTCAAAATCGGCAATAAAGCCACCGTCGCCGCGCAGGCCGGCGTGATGAACGACATACCCGACGGTGAAACCTGGCTGGGAACACCTGCCCGGCCAGACCGGCAGGCGAAACGGCAGATGATTGCGGCGCAGCATCTGCCGGAATTGCTTCGCCGCGTGTCGAAGCTGGAGAGGAAGCCGGGATCGCGGTAGGAATCACCCGGGATCATCCAAAAGATCTTTCGCAAGTCTGTGCAGCCTCTGCGGAGTGCGGCCGTCCCGGCCGCAGC